>MGMW01000121.1:7118-20550 GCA_001795035.1 Chloroflexi bacterium RBG_13_53_26 | reverse complement strand
GTGTGAAATGGCAAACAAGATATTCGAAGGATTGAAAGTGGCTGATTTCAGTTGGGCCGCGGCCGGGCCTCAGGTCAGCCGCGAGCTTGCTGAGCATGGAGCCACCGTGGTCGTCGTTGAGAACCACCGCCACCTGAGCCCACTGAGGACGTTTGGCCCGTTCAAGGATAGCCAGCCGGGTATCGACCGCAGCGCGTTCTACGCAGAGTACAACACCAACAAGCTGTGCATCAGCCTGGACATTGCCAAGCCCAAGGGGAAAGAGGTGGCCAGGAAGCTGGTGAAATGGGCCGACATCGTTGCCGAAAGCATGAGTCCGGGGACTATGACTGATTTGGGCCTGGACTACGAAAGCTGCCGCAAGGTGAACCCCAGCGTGATATACCTGAGCACCTCCCAGCAGGGGGCATATGGACCCCACCACAAGTTCAAAGGCGTTGGTCACCATGTCAACGCGGTAAGCGGATATTCCGCCACGACCGGCTGGCCGGATAGCGATCCCACCATGGTGTTCAGCGCCTATTCCGACTTCATCGCGCCATGGTATTCCCTCATCGCAATCATGGGAGCACTTCTGAGACGGCGCAGGACCGGTGAGGGCATGTACATCGAGCAGTCCCAGATGGAATGCGGAGTCACCTTTGTGGCGCCGCATCTGCTGAACTATGCGGTCAATAAGAGGAATCTGGGCCGCCGGGGGAATCGAGACTCCTATATGAGTCCCCATGGGATCTATCCCAGCCTCGGCGGTGACCGCTGGGTGGCCATCGCTGTGCAGAATGAGGAACAGTGGCAGTGTTTCTGCCAGGTAATAGGTAATCCGGAGTGGACCAAAGACCCTAGGTTCGACACCATCCTCAATCGTAAAGAGAATGAGGATGACCTGGACAGGCTGGTCGGAGAATGGACGAAGGGGTACACTGCGGAGCAGGTGATGACCATGCTGCAGGAGGCCGGCGTGCCTGCGGGAGTAGTGCAGACCAGCGAAGACCTGTTGAACGACCCTCAGCTAAAGCACCGGCAGCATTTCCGGATATTGGATCATCCTGCAATTGGTACTCATTCGTATCATGCCCCAGCATATCGTCTTTCAGAAACACCGTGTGAGATGTGGAGAGCAGCCCCCTGTCTGGGTCAGGACAATGAGTATGTCTACAAGGAGATGCTCGGATTCTCGGACGATGACATAGCCGATATGCTGGCGGAAGGGGTCATTACCACTGAGTACGATGCTCCGTTCAAGTCAACATGGTAGGTGACCTGATTCTTCCCTAAGGTCTCTGTTATCACTAGGCCAAAACTGTGGTCGCCCGAGAACTTCCGTGCCATGATCGAGACTGGCAGGAAGTATGAACTCTCTAGGATTTGATGTCGTGGATGCAGCTTGTTATTATGTGGCGCGGGATTCTGGCGGTCAATCCCTTCGGGTGATTTGGTGAGTGAGGAGGTGCCATCATGCCGAATGTTGCACTGGAGGAGTTGAAGAGCAGCTTCTTGTCGCTGGATATGGAGGCCACGCTCAGGGTTGCCAACACTGTGATCAGAGGGGATGACAAGGCGACCGTGAAGGAAGCTGTCGATGTTGTTGCCCAGAGCCTGGAGATTGTGGGCAAGAGATTTCAGGCCGGGGAGTGGTATCTTGCGGAACTCGTCTACGCAGGGGAGATAGCCAAGGAGGCAATGAATATTCTATCGCCCCTTATGCAGACCGGGTCGTCCCAATCGCTGGGCACCATTGTGATCGGAACTGTAGCTGGCGATTTGCATGACCTGGGTAAAAACATCGTCGTCAGCTATGCCAGGAGCGCCGGTTTTAGGGTGGTGGACCTCGGCGTTGATGTGCTGGCGCAAAGGTTTATCGGTGCTGTAAAGGAGCACAAGCCTGTTGCTCTGGGGATGTCTTGTCTTCTGACTTCCACGGAAAGGGAGTTGGCTGGAGTGATAGAGGAACTGAAGAGTCAGAAACTTAGAGACAGGGTCAAGGTCATCATCGGAGGGGCGGCGCTTTCGGAGAAGGTGGCCTATGATGTGTCAGCCGATGCCTTTGCGCCCGATGCTATTACGGGGATTGACATCATGAAGAAGTGGAGCGCCTCGGCATGAATTTCAAGGAGCGTATTCTGACTGCTATGAACCATGAGGAACCGGACCAGGTTCCGGTGATGGGCCTGATCATGGATACAGCCACAGTCAATCATATCTTGGGAAAGAAGCCCGTCGATTTTGTGGGCATGTTGCAGAAACCTGTAGTCGGGACTCAGATCAAGTCTTTGCTGAACACCAATCGGTTCTGGAAGAGGATGTACTATGACAATTTCGCCGGTGCTCTGGGAAGCGCCATCAAGCTGGGATTTGACGCCAACTGGACAATCTGTACACTCATGAGGTTGAACAGGGATTCTCAGGCTTCGCTGGGGTGGTCCTGGTACGATCCCTACGGACGGGTGTGGGATCTGGGTAGAGACGCCGAGGGTAATTTAGCGGTCAACTACAGTCGCCCCCTCTGCGATACCGAAGAGAAATGGGAGGCGTGGGTTGCCAAGAGAGCCTCTCTATTCGAGACCATGATCAAGAATACTGCCAGTTTTCACAAGAAACTGGTGGAGAACTATGGCGCCCACATCTACTCCATAGGCTATGCAGCGCCGGGTATATTTGAGAATAGCTGGCAGCCAATCGGGTTTGTGAACTTCACCAGGTTCATCTATCAGAAGCCAGAGTTCGTAAAGAGGGTCATTGCCTTTCAGACTGACCTCTATATCAGGAATCTGGATGCGGTAATGCAGTCTGGTGTGGAGGTGGTCTTGGGTGGAGATGACCTTGGACAGAAGACGGGACCAATGGTACGTCCCGATGTTGTCGAGAAACTCTATGGGGAAAGCTACCGAAGAGTATCTGATTTCGTGCATCAGAAGAAGCGCAAGTTCGTCTTCCACTCCTGTGGTAATATCTATGCCTTGCTGGACAAGTTCGTGGAATGGGGCTTCGACGGCATCATCACTATGGAGCCTACAGCCGGTATGGATTTGGGGAGGGTAAGGGAGCAGGTGGGACATAAGCTGGTCTTGATTGGCAATCTGGATGTTTCGTACCTCATGGTGAGCGGCACTCAGCAGGAGGTGGAGGATGCTGTCAAGAAGGCTATCGGCGATGCTGCCCGGGGTGGTGGCTACATACTCTCGACGTCTCATTCTCATCCGCTGGTGGATCCAACCAGGATGCAGTGGATGGTTGAAGCAGCCCACAAGTACGGCAGGTATCCTATCGGCAACTGATCTGACCGCCATAGAAAGCCATGTACCAGTGGAATGCCAAGGAATATGAGAGCAACTCGTCCAACCAGAAGAAATGGGCGATGGAGTTGCTCTCCAAGCTCGATTTGAGGGAAAGCGATCGAGTTCTGGACATCGGGTGTGGTGATGGAGAGATTACCGCCCTGATTGCTCGGAGGGTCTCGAAAGGCTTTGCCGTCGGAATCGACAGTTCGAGCGATATGGTTGAATTGGCCAGAAATTGCTACCCTCTGGCGAAGTATCCTAACCTCTCCTTTCTCCTGAGAGATGCCACCGCCATTGATTTCCCAGAGCGATTTAATGCCGTTTTCTCCAATGCCTGCCTGCACTGGGTCACAGATCACATGCCTGTTCTCGAAGGCATAAGAAGGTCTTTGAAACCATCTGGCAGAATGCTGCTCCAAATGGGTGGTAGAGGTAATGCTGTCCTAATCCTGCAGACGCTGGACGGGATTATGAAGGAGGACAAGTGGTTAGGGTTCTTTCGAGACTTTGCATTTCCGTACGGCTTCTACGGACCAGAAGAATATTGTCGCTGGCTGGAAGACCTTGGCTTCAGGATTGTGAGGGTGGAGCTGGTGCCCAAAGACATGGTTCATGAGGGGAAAAAGGAACTTGCGGCGTGGATTCGCACCACATGGCTGCCGTACACTCAGCGGGTCCCAGAGCTGCTCCGTGAGGAATTCGTAATGGAGGTGGTAGATAGGTATTGTGAGGAGCACCCGTCGGGTACCGATGGGGGTATCCATGTCAGCATGGTGAGGTTGGAGGTTGAAGCTGAAAAAGACAGGGCATGAGATAGAGAAATTGACTGCTAGGCTTTCTGGCTTGTGTTATTCCATCGTCGCTGTGGAGATGTTGGAACGCCCACACAATCCTTTGTTGCTTGGAAACAGGAAAGCGCTATAATAACGGTTGATGGTCTGACAACCTCGTTGTGACAGATAGCTGGGGTTCTGGTATCTTGGGCTTACCCTGAGGAGAGCGAAATGCCGCATGGATATGAAATAAATGATCTGGCCAAGGAAGAATCCTGGCGCATGTTCCGTATCATGGGGGAACTGGTGGAGGGCTTCGACGGCCTTTCGAATGTGAGACCGGCAGTAACCATCTATGGTTCGGCTCGACTTTCGCCGGATGATGGGCTCTACGCACAGACGGAGTCAATCGCTCGACGTTTAGGAGAGTTGGGATTCTCAATCATCACTGGCGGTGGCCCCGGTGTGATGGAAGCTGCCAACAAGGGGGCTTGCCAGGCAGGAGTTGCCTCAGTAGGTCTGAATATCGTCTTGCCTGAAGAGCAAGCCGTCAACAGCTATGCGACGAAGACAATTACGTTCCACCACTTTTTTGTTCGCAAGGTCATGCTGGTGAAGTATGCCATCGCCTTCGTCATCATGCCCGGTGGGCTGGGTACGCTTGATGAACTAACCGAGGTGCTCACATTGATGCAGACCGGCAAGATAAGGCCATTTCCGGTGATTCTGTTCAACAGCGAATACTGGAAGGGCCTGCTGGATTGGCTGCGCCAGGTAGTCCTGGGTAGGAAGTTTGTCTCTGAGGAAGATTTCAATCTGCTGAGAGTGTGTGACTATCCCGAGGAGGTGGCTGAGGCAGTTCAGAGGTGGTATGTAAAGCAGGAGGTTGTCGGTAGGGAGGCGTTGTTTATGAAGTAACTCATTTTCTGTGTGTTCCTGAATTCATTGTCCTTAGTCCACTATCCTTGATCTGTCATCATTCACCATTAATCTATTATCACTGATATGCTATCATCTATCATTCATCATTATTGCTGTAACTGCTGGAAAAGAGAATGAGAAGAGTCGGCATCTGTGCTGACAGTACCTGTTGTCTACCGCCGGAGGTGTTGCGGCGATATGATATTCGCTTGGTGCCAATAATCCTCCATCACAATGGCAAGAGCTATCGTGATGGAGTTGACATCAGCGCCAGCGAGATATACCGGATTATGCGCAAGAGGGAAGATCTCCCGACAACGTCAACTCCCTCCGCGGGCGATTTCCTTGACGTCTATCGTGGACTAGACCACAGCGCGGAAGGGATTGTGTGCATAACGCTTACTTCGCTGCAAAGCAAGACCTACGAAGCGGCTATGGTGGCCAGGGATATGGCAAAGGAAACGATGCCAGGTACCATTGTGGAGGTGATCGACAGCCGGGCGGTGGCCGGTGCATTGGGTTTCGTGGTTCTTGAGGCAGCTCGTGTTGCCGAAGAAGGGGCGAGTCTCCAGGAAGTGTGCGATGCTGCTCGGAGCATGATGAAGAAGGTTATACTGGTGGCCATGGTGGATACCCTCTATTACCTGGCCAGGACCGGCCGGGTTGGCAGAGCGGCGGCGTGGGCCGGTTCGCTTCTGAATCTGAAGCCGGTGCTGGAGCACAACGCCGAGGCAGGAGAAACGATGCCCCTGGCCCGTCCCAGGAGCAAGGCGAAGGCCATTGAGGTTATGCTGCAGGCATTGGCTGATAGCGTAGGCGAGGCCAGGGTGCATGTCAACGTGCACCATGCCGATGAGTTGGAACAGGGTGAGAGGCTGAAGGAAGAGATCGGACGGAGGTTCAAATGCGCCGAACTCTATCTCACCGAGTTCACACCGGGCATGGGAGTACACGCCGGCCCGGGGATTATTGGCTTCTCATTCTATGCCGAGCGGTGAGAAGCAGATGAGGGCTTCCGTCAGAGCATGGCGCTCTGTTCATGCCCGATATTGAGGTCCAACCCCCTTCTTCTTTTTGGTGAGAGGCCCCTTGGTGTTGCAGACGCACTCCACCCCGCCCTTGTCCATCTCGGCGATGCAGCGGTTGCAGTGGTCGCAGTCTGAGACCAGCGCTTCTCCTCTCTGCCACTTGTTGACAATACCAGGTTCCTTGATTATGGCCCGGCCTATCTCCACGAAATCGAAGCCTGCTCTCATGGCTGTGTCCAGATTCTCGACAGAGCAAATACCTCCAATCAATACCACCGGGATCTTCACCGCCTTGACTATCTTCAGGGCATCCTGCATTAGAAACAGATCGTTGTACTCATACTGCTGTACCATGAGACGTCCGAAGAGGAGCAGGCCTATCTTCTTTGACCAGCCCTTCTGAACAGCCACCATTTCCATGGTGGGCACGTTGCCCCGGAGCATCATCAGCGGCGTCTTTGACGTGAAGCCGCAACTGGGGACCAGGGCGCTGGCCCCCTCAGCCTCGAAGCGCTTGGCTATGGCTACGGCATCGTCTACCTCCAACCCGCCCTTGATGCCGTCGGTAAGGTTCATCTTGACCAGAATCGGGTAGCTTGGGCCAACGGCCTCTCGAACACGCCTGACCACTGAAGCAGGGAAGCGCATGCGGTTCTCCAGGGTGCCGCCGTACATGTCCTTTCGCTTGTTGGTGTATGGAGAAAGGAACTGTGCCAGAAGGTAGCCATGACCGGAGTGGATTTCGACGGCGTCGAACCCAGCCTGCTTGGCCATGACGGCCGCGTTGGCGAACTGGTCTCTGACTGCATTGATGTCTTCCTCAGTCATTACCCGTGGAAAGCTCATGCGGAAGAGGTTGAATTTGCGGGAAGCACCGACTGGCTGGTAGCCGGTGTCGGCCTTGCTGGCGAAGTAGCCGCAATGCCCCAATTGAATGGAGACAGCCGCTCCCTCCTTGTGTATGGCGTCGGTCAGACGCTTCAGGTCGGGCATGAGATCCTCTCTCATCCACATTTCATGGCCGTAGGCACGGCCTTCCTGAGCCACGGAGCAGTAGGCCACCGTGGTCATGGCGGCGCCACCCTTGGCAACTGCCCTGTGATGTTCTAAGAGACGGTCAGAGCAGCTGCCCTCCTGGCACATGCCTTCGAAGCAGCCTGCCCTGATAATGCGATTGCGTAGCTGGAGGTTCCCGATCTTACCAGGAGTGAAGGCCTTGCGTGTTTCAACTGCCGCCGTTGCCATGTTTCATAGCCCCTTTCTGGTCCAGCATGCTTCTGGACGCAATGACCCTGCGTTTAGGTTCGCCTCTGACCTGCTCGATTATACTACTGGTTTGAGAATTCCAGCAATTCCCAGACCGTAGCGGTTCTGTTCGGTTGAGGTGGATGGCTTGTGAAAAATGAGACTAAGTATCTTATGTGATACATCGGTCTGATTTGGACATAAAGTTCCCTCGTCAAATCTAATCAAATCTGAGAATCTCTCATATGAGAAACTCGTGGAATCGGCGTAGCTTTTAGGATTTTCTTACCGACAGAACGAAAGGGTGTACTCTTATCGTTTGCTCTCACCAAAAACTTGGTTCGCACATTCCGTTTCTCTGGGTTGCCGTCTCGCGTATAATGTATCTGAAAACTGAGTATTCCTTCCCACGATTTTAGGGCGTCGCTGATTTCTGCTCCCAACTCAAAATAGGTACAACTTCCGCCTGAAAGAGAAAGCAAGGGTTGTTCTGTACAGCTACCCTCATTTTTGAAAATCCTCAAACCGGCATCATGAAATTGTTGATCATTAGAGCTAAAGTAGCGCATCATATAAATTTTAGCGTCATCCGTACTGCGTCTTCTACCAACCAGCCAGGGGAGCTTCCCTCTATCAAAAAAGGCGAAACTGTATTTCTCTAGTTCTAATCCTAGGCGTGGTCTAAGCCTGATACGGAAAAGGCAAAGCCCTGTATTTGTTCTCACAGCAGTGTATTCACGCATATGTTCTGCTGTAGGGCTCTCTTGGGGGTCTAGGTAGTATAGTTGGAATGTCCTAAATTTGTACCACAAAGATACGGCGGAAAGAACAACAATCCCGCCTACTATACCACCAATTACTTCCCCACCAGCATTTTCTAAAAAGGCCATAACTATAAGAGCTACTCCTAATACTAGATATAGTAGGAAGAGATTGGGCCGAGTTTTACCACTTTGGCGATCATTTTCTCCATTCTACCATATATGTCATTCTGTCTCATATGGCACTTATTTCCATCTTCTGAATCTTTATATCTCATGTGATGCTTCATACACCTAAACCGAACACTATGGCCGTAGCTTGGAATATAGAGTCGGGATTCTGCCTGTCCTCTGCCGACAGCCACCTGATCCTCTCGGAATTTCACAAGACGGCTGAAGCTGCTATATAATCAGGCGTGTATCAACCTTGAAAAAGCAGAGCATCGACAATTCGTTTTTCCATCATACTTCGGTAGCCATTGCGGGGGCTTCCACCTCATACAATATTGGGCATGCCTTTGTTAGTTGTATGCTCGATTCGGGCTTCAAGGGGAAGGTCTATCCCCTTAATCCCAGTGGCGGGGAAATACTGGGACTGAAGGTGTATCACAGCATCAGTGATGTCCCAGGTACGGTTGATTATGTGATCTCCTGCATTCCGGCTCGTTTCACACCTCAATTGGTCAGTGACAGCGCCGCCAAAGGGGCGAAGATAGTCTCTTTCTTCACTGCGGGGTATTCCGAAAGTGGTAGAAGGGGAGGGCTGGATTTGGAGGAGGAGCTATTGCGTGTAGCTCGCGCCAGAGGCGTTCGCCTCCTTGGCCCAAACTGCCTGGGTCTATATTGCCCCGAAATAGGCCTGTCGTTTGCTTGTGACTTTCCGAAGGAGAAAGGCAGTGTGGGTTTCATCAGCCAGAGCGGAGGCAACTCCATCTATTTGATTCGTGCAGCCGGCCAGAGAGGTATTCGCTTCAGCAAGGCCATATCGTACGGGAATGCTTTGGATGTGGATGAGAGCGACCTCTTTGAGTATTTTGCCACGGATGGCGAGACGCGGATAGTTGCTGCCTATGTCGAAGGTGTCAGGGACGGTCGGAGATTTCTGGAAGCTTTGAGGAATCTGTCTGCCGTCAAGCCGGTCATAATTCTCAAGGGTGGCTGCACCGGGGCTGGAGCAGTTGCGGCGTCGTCACACACCGGCTCTCTGGCTGGGTCCGATGAAGCCTGGGAGTCTCTCTTGAGCCAAAACGGGGCGATCAGAGTGTACAGCCTGGATGAGTTGGTTGATATGCTGGTTACCTTCTCGTACATGCCTCCACCGCAGGGGAGGAGTATGACTGTATGCGGGAGCAACGGCGGATTCACCGTGCTGACTGCTGACGAGTATATCGATGCCGGCTTCAGTTTGCCATCACTGCCTCCGAAGGACCAGCACGAGATCAACGACGTAGTTGCCAGATTCTCCAACACCGATGCTGGTATGATCCTGAGTAATCCATTCGATATTACCAACATCGGATCGGGCGAGGGGCAATACAGTATCATGCGGTTACTGGCTGACAATAGTATGTTTGATCTTGTGGTGGCACAGGTCAGTATCAGTAACTCCGGGTGGCCCCATGAGAGATCGCCTTTCAGGTTCTGGCCGGATATGTTTCTCGATGCTCTTCTCAAGGTTCACTGTGAAGTGAGCAAACCTATGGCTGTCATAATCCATAGCTCTATCACCGACATTGATTGCCAGAGAGCGCTGGAGCTACAGCAGAAATGCTCCAGTGCCGGATTACCTGTCTATATCTCGATTCCGAGTGCTGCCAAAGCTATGGATCGCTTCCTACGCTACCACGAAAAGCGATGAGGGTTGCCTGTCTCTTAGCTATATCTTGGAGGGGGTGTTGCCTTGCGTTGTCGAGGGCAACCGGGTGAGGTTTTCTACACAGCGGCGTACACTGTGTCGGATTTGAAAGCTAAGGCTGGTTTCAGTCAGCCACGACCTCCTTGATCTCGGGTATCTCATCCTGCAGCTCTTCTTCGAGTATAGCCAAGGTCGCCTCTTTGGGCGGGCCGCCGTGACATCCGGGGGCAAAGACCTGAACCCTGACTATGCCGTCCTTTATGCTCAACAGCGTCACTTCAGTGGGACCAAACGCTGGTTTGAGCCTGTCGATGACCTGCTGTACCCTCTCGCGCATCTATTATCCTCCTCCTGGATCGCGTTGTGTATGCCAAGCAGAATTCTACATCTCCATCGTCAGTCTGCAAAGTCTACTATTGCGGACACGATAAGCTGTGGTTCTCTCTATGTTGGATGTGCTTTGTTTCAGGGATTCTGAGATGCCTCATCAGTTCCAGTTCGCTGCAGCGAACTGGAACTGATGCTAAAATTGATCTGAAATGTCAGTTATCCAGATCAGAGGTGTGGTCAAGAGATTTGGGCCTATCACGGCTGTCGACGGGGTGGACCTTGATGTAGGTTACGGCGAGTGTTTCGGTCTTCTGGGACCTAATGGTGCTGGCAAGACATCACTGGTGCGCATGATCACTGGTGTCTCTCCCATCGGCGAGGGCAGCATCCGGGTTGACGGGAAGGACGTCACCCAAGAGCCACGGCAGATCAAGTCAAGTCTGGGTGTTGTGCCACAGGAGGATAACCTCGATCCCGACCTGAATGTACTGGAGAACCTGGTCACCTTTGCCCGCTACTTCGATATACCCAGGGCGGAAGCCAAGCGGAGGGCTATGGCCAATCTCCAGTTGTTTGAGCTCCAGGACAGGCAGAGGGCGAAAATTGAAGAGCTCTCCGGCGGGATGAAGCGGAGGCTGCTAATAGCTAGGGCTCTTACCAATCAACCCAAGCTCCTTATCCTGGATGAACCCACGGTGGGATTGGATCCCCAGACAAAACACTTGGTGTGGCGCAAGCTCCGCTCTCTCAAGGCACAGGGGGCAACGCTGCTCCTCTGTACCCAGAACATGGACGAGGCCTCATTCCTCTGCGACCGCCTGGCTGTCATGAATGAAGGCAGGATCATTGCGCTGGATTCTCCACAGGAACTGATCAAGAAATATGGAGGCAGTCAGATTATGGAGGTCCGCCTGCGCTCGGATGAGAGGAGAGACCTGGTGCTGTTGAAGCTGAGCGAGCAAAGCCTGCAGTGGCAGGAGATAGAGGACACACTCTATATCTTTCAGGGCGATGGACAGGTCTTGGACCAGGATCTGCTTGGTGAACTGGTCATCATGAACCAGCACGCCCCCACACTCGAGGACGTTTTTCTGAAGCTGACAGGGAGGTCACTTAAAGAGCAATGAATCCCTCATACCGTTCTCTGCGAGTATGGCAGCGAAATCGAGATGTCTTCTTCAAGCTGTGGCGGAGCGAGGTGCCGGGCTTCTTCGCCGAGCCAATTCTGATTCTTTTGGCCATGGGGTTTGGACTGGGGACCTATGTGGCGTTGGATGAGGGTCAGAGGTATATCGAGTTCATCGCCCCGGGGATCATAGCGGCCTATGCCATGTTCAGTGCCAGCTTTGAGTGCACCTACGGTAGCTTCATCCGTATGAAATACCAGAAGACATACGATTCCATTATTGCCACACCCCTCAGCATCGACGATGTATCGGCCGGAGAGATATTCTGGGGAACCACCCGCTCCATTCTGACTGCATGTGTCATCCTGGTCATTATTGCTGCCTTCGGGCTGGTGGAGTCACCCTGGGCGCTCCTGGTAATCCCTTTGGCGGCTCTGGCTGGGCTGATGTTCTCGTCGATAGCTCTTTTCTTTACTTCAGTAGTGCCTGCCATATACTCCTTCAATTACTACTACACCCTTTTCATTACCCCCATGTTCTTTCTGGGGGATGTATTTTTCCCCGTGGACACTCTTCCGCCTGTATTGCAGCACATAGCCTGGATCGCCCCGCTGACACCGGTGGCCAATCTGATGAGGTCTGTGGTCACTGGTAGTCCGGGTGAGGGGGCTTGGTGGGGGTTGGGCGTCATTGCAGGTTACATTGCCGTCTTCTTTCCCCTTTCTCTGCTCATGATGAAGAGACGGCTGCTGAGGTAGAGATGGGCTGCATCTGGACAAATGTGTGGAGAGAATTTTCGCCGGTTTGCAGGCCTGTCAGACCAATAGTCGAAACTGGACATAATGCCGGCAATCGCAATTTGACCTAACATTCGTTCTGTGATATTTTGTGAATTGGCTGTCAGTCAGATTGTTTCGTGAATTGCTTGATCTGACTCATGTGCCAGAGCGCAGCCTGCAAAGAGGTATTTAGTAGATCCCCTGTCTAAGTAGCTTTGCGGATACCCTTTTTGAGCCGACGATGTGAGACTGAGAGTGGCAGATGAATACTGAAACCGGGTATGGTCAGCCAGAGATGAACCACTTCACGGGGAGGAGTGAAGCAGCGTCCTTCACTTTATCGAATCTGCTGCAGAAGGGTGCTCCGATCGTTGCTCTTCTGGCGCTGGAAGTGGATCAGATCAGTAAATTATGGGTGAGAGAGGGACTTATCCTGGGAGAGTCTATACCCCAGGAAGGCGTTCTAAGGATAACTCGCGTGGCCAATCATGGCATGATCTTTGGGGTTCCCGCTCCTTCTGCTGTCTCCTTGCTCTTGCCCCTTATCGTGATAGCTCTCTTTGTCTACCTGTACCGCCTGTATGTGTTCTCCGATAGTAAGTTGCTCAATGTAGCTATAGGACTATTCATCGGTGGCAGCCTGGGCAATGTGGTGGACCGAATTGCTTTTGGCCATGTCACCGACTTTGTTGATCTTGCTCTACGGGGTGGTGTTGTGAGGACAACCTTCAATATAGCTGACGTGTGTATCATCATAGGCATCATTCTCTTTGGCATCTTCTTTCTTAGGCTACGCTTGACATCGGTCGAGAAGTCTGGTTGAGACTGGCCAACTGGGCTGCCGTGAGACCTTCGAGGCATAAAGAAAGCCTGCCTACTTTTGGTAGACAGGCTTGCTTAGAAAGGGGGGTGACCTCTCACAAGCAACCCCAGTATACTGGGCGAGGCTTAGGCTCAGATTATGAAATGCTTAGAAGATGATTAGAGTTTCAGCCAGACGGTGAATGTGCTGCCTTTGCCTGGCTCGCTGACCACCGTAACCCTTCCTCCGTGGTGCTCGGCAATTCCTTTGACAATAGCCAGCCCCAGACCTGTCCCCCCACTCGCTCTGGAGCGTGCCTTGTCAGTTCGATAGAAACGGTCAAAGATATGAGGCAAGTCCTCGGCAGACACGCCTATTCCGGTATCAGTCACCTCCAAGCGTGCCCAATCACCATCCCGAAATAGCGACAGGGTGATGGTGCCTCCCTCCAGGGTATATTTGATGGCATTGTCCACCAGATTCCCCAGTACTTGCTCCAGTTTGTCAGCATCCCCCTTTGTCCATAGCTCCTC
>MGMW01000121.1:3236-7032 GCA_001795035.1 Chloroflexi bacterium RBG_13_53_26 | reverse complement strand
ACCCTGAGCCGTGGCCGTGATACGTCTCACGGGAGATAATGCTCGGCGAATCAGAATTGCCCCCGATATCAGCGCCAGTGTTAGAGTGAGCAGGATAAAGGCCAGGAGATAAAACCCAGCCTGCCCCATGGCAGCTTCCAAGGATGCCATTGACTGGGCCACTTCCAGGTAGTGAGTCTGTCCTCCTAGAGTCAAGACCGAAACCTTGATGAGGAGCCTGTTGTCATCATCAAGGGAAAAGATGTCGACCGCGGGGTCTCCGTTCAATGCTGCATCCATCAGTTCGGTGTCAATCGGCAATTCCTGATCACCGAGGCTGTCTGATTTCACCACGATATTGGCACTGCTATCCATCAATTGCACAAAACTGATCACATCCGGAGGAGGCAGGGTGGAGCGGACAGCGTCGTAATCAAGGGGTTCGGGAAATTCTTCGGCCAGCAGGGCAGCTTGCGCTTCTGCCGTGTATTCTCTCAGGTTGCCATTTATCTCGCTGACTAGCCATCTCTGCAATGCGACGTAGAAAAACGCTCCAGAGATCATGAGAATGATGCACAGTATCAGGGCAAACCATAGAGTCAACCGCCAGCGAATTGACATGAGTCTATTCCTTCAGAACATAGCCAACCCCGCGAACCGTGTGGATCAACCTGGGCTGGCCGCCTGCCTCCAGTTTTGAACGCAGGTAGCGCATGTAAACCTCGATAACGTTGGATTCGCCGCCAAAGTCATATCCCCACACCTTCTCATAGATAGTGTCCCTCTTAAGCACCTGTCGCGGATGACGCAGGAAAAGCTCTAACAGGTCGAACTCCTGGGCGGTAAGCTGTATGATGTCATCACCGCGCATCACTTCTCTGGTAGAGGTGTTCAATGAGAGGTCCATGAACCGAAGTGCCTCTCCTTCTGCAGGCTGGCTGCGCCTGAGCAAAGCCCTTATCCTTGCCAGCAGCTCGTCGAAAGCAAAAGGCTTGACCAGATAGTCATCCGCACCGCTGTCCAGACCAGCCACCCTGTCAGCGACAGTCGCCTTGGCGGTAAGCATCAGGATGGGTACCTCGCTTGCCTGGCGGAGTCGCCTGCTCACCTCGATGCCATCCAGGCCAGGCATCATGATATCCAATATCACAAGGTCAGGTTCTATCTCACGGGCTTTGGCCAAAGCCTCGGTACCGTCACCGGCTGTATCGATAGTGTATCCCTCGTAAGCTAAGCCTCGTTTGAGGAAACTGACAATTTCAGGATCGTCGTCCACAACTAGAATACGCATACCACGCTCCACTCCGACTGTGCATCTGTTCTCTGCCCTGTTACCTTGGGGAAATGATAAGCCCCAGCAGTATCCAGGTCAAACGAATTCGGCCGCTTTTCAATCTTGCTCAGTGAAGTCCAGCGCCACCGAGTTCATGCAGTAGCGAAGTCCGGTTGGTGGTGGGCCGTCACCGAACACGTGACCAAGATGTGCATTACATCGGTTGCACATGACCTCTGTCCTGGTCATCCCCTGGGATGTGTCTACTGCTGCTGTAATGCTTTCTTCTGAAATCGGTGACCAGAAACTGGGCCACCCTGTGCCCGAGTCAAACTTTGTTTCTGAACTGAACAGTACGTTGCCACAGCAAACGCAGTTGTAGACCCCTCTCTTGCCATGTTTGGAGTATTTCCCTGAGAAAGGCCGTTCCGTACCTTTTCGTCGAGTTACCTCATACTGCTCAGGAGTCAGCGTTTGCTGCCACTCAAGATCGCTTCTTACTACTTTGTCGGCCATGCACTCCTCCTTTCTGCCCACACACTGCAAAGATCGCTGTCACTATTATGGCTGTCTGAGCCACTGGTGCATGTAACTTTCATCATCGGGAGAATCGTTTTGTAGACCAGCGAATGATCGTCAAGGGTTTGAACGGGTGGACGTCTCTGGAATTAAGGTTGACTTTCGCCGTAGACCAAGAGACGCAATTCCTGTGATGCGAGCGTGAAGTCCATGTGATGTAAACCTGGTCAATCACACGGGGTTAGAACACTCGTCTTTTGATCAGTCTACCCCGGTTTCGAACCCCGTATGGCCTAGAAAGACGAAAGGCAGCTTTTCAGGCTGCCTTTCCTGGTTTTACTGCATTTCAAGTGCTTGTTTCTATAGAGTTCTTTGACTGTGTCGTTTTTTGAGGAGATACATCACTCCACAAGCGGCGACGACACCAGCGATGGCACCTGCCACCGGTATCAAAATGCTTCTGCTGCCCGGTGTTTCTGAACCCGTTGTGCTCAGTGCTGATGGAGCTATGAACTGCCCGTATATGCCGGTGCCTGTGCCGACGTACAGGTAAGCCCCTTCATCATCTGCGGCAGCTACTTTTTGTGGCGCTAGCCCTACTTTTTCCATAAGAGCTGTCACGACAGTTTCGGCTTTGCTCGAAGAGGTTGTAGCTGTGACTTCTGTGCCTGTACCACTCGAAGATGCTACACCTATGATTACGTAAATCTCAGTGCCCATGGGGTATTCGCATCCCAGCACCCATTTATCGGAGTCGCTGGGTAGATAGTAGATGAATCTGTTGAAGGCGACGTATGGGACCTCGGCTTCGCTGTTTAGCGGATCCTCACCGATGGTAATGGTAGCCTGGTTGTTATTGAAGCCCGGGTTCATGCTGAAGGCTTTGTTGAAGCCCTCTAGCGGCAGGGCTTCCCAATCACCTCCGATAGCTTTTTTGTACACGATCTTCAATCCCTGTTGAGGTTTGTTAAATTCCCAGAAGTTGTCGAAGTCATTCATGCCCTCGCCGAAGTGCTTGTCAAACTCGGGAAGGAGCTGGCTATTGAAGAATTCATCGAAGCTCTGTTCGTAGTAGGTGTTGAAGTTGTCATCGAGCTCACCGCTGTAATCGGCAAAGTACTTGGTTTCAAACTGGCTAAACATCTCCCCGAAGTGACCATCCCAGTCACTCATCTTGCTCTGTTTATGCCCCTCACCTTCACCGAAGAGCTTGTAGATGAGCTCACTATAGAACCCGTTGTGTGCCTCGTCATGGAACTGACTGCGAGCCTTTTCTTTCTCTCTTTCGAACCACTCCTTCTCAGCCTGTTTCTTGTAGCTGTCAACGAAGTCCTGATAGGTTTGCTCGTTGTAGTCCTTACCGCAGGCATAGACGTTTCCCTGTGAATCTACCGAGAGGGCGGTAATGGCCGTATCTGCTTTGTCAAAGCTACTTTCGACTGTCCATCCGGAGTCGCCATCGCCTGTTATGCGATAGATACCATAGACGAGAGGGTATCCAGCGCCGTCATACAAGCCGTTGTTCCTCACCTGTTCGTCGGTTACCGGAGTTGCGGTTTCATCCGAGTAGTAAGCTGCTACATATACAACCGTCTCGCCATTCTCTGAGGTGATGAGGATGTCGCTGACGTTGACATCACCCTTCAGAGCGTACCATTTGTTAGTACCCTGATCGTTTTCTAAGAGTTGCTCGTTTTCTGCATCGGTTCTATGGAGCAGTATCTGTGTCCAGTCCTTGCCCTGTTGAACAAGCACGGGCGGATTTTGCTGCACCTGGGTACTGTTATCATCGATCACCCATAGTTGACCGAAGACACGCTCTTGTTGATCCCCTCCCCACCCCCAGATTCCGGTGTCGTAGCCAACGAAGACGCGCTCACTGTTGTTCGGATCAATGGCTATGGCGGAGACATTGCCGCACCAGTTCGGCCAGTACCAGGTTCCAGCTAGTTCCGTGGAATCGATCTGCGGCTGTGGCCTCCACATGTTCTTCCAATGGCTGCCGCCATCTGTCGTTTTGAACAC
>MGMW01000121.1:0-3205 GCA_001795035.1 Chloroflexi bacterium RBG_13_53_26 | reverse complement strand
GTGTTGCCTGTTTCATCGGAGAGATCCATGGCGACCGTCTTGTACTGTGCCCCGTTGCCATCCGGGTCCATGGGAGCGGACCACGTGGGGTCGCTATTGAAGTTGGAGACCCTGTACACACCGGACTTAGCTACCGCCCAGCCGTTATCTCCGGAGGGATCGAGAACCAGGTCTCTTATCTGGACCGCCTCAATACCCTCATTCATCTCGTAGAAGTGATAGCCTGCATCAGTACTGTATCCCACCCCTCTTGACGTTGGTACGTACAGCACGTCAGGATCGTTGGGGTCAATCTGAACGCAAGACGAAGTTGGGTAGGCTTTGTTGCTGTCCTTACGCGGAAGGTTAGTCCATGCTACCCCCTTATCAGCACTGACCATAGTGCCGCAGAAGGCATCGTATCCTGTGGCAGTATCGATGAAAGCAAAGTCATCGCCTATACCACTGTATTCATTCTCCAGTGTTACTGTCTCCCAGCTGGTTCCATCGTTCTCGGAGTAGGCGATGGTGTTGTTGCTCATACCGGATCTGGACCATCCACCAAGGAACAGCCGACCATCAGGGCCGATTCCGAAAGCGCGCCATTCATAGGAAGTGGCATTGTCGCCTGGAGGATCGATCTTGCTGAATGCGGTCGAGCTGCTCAACGCATCATACGCATCCGAGGACTTATAGATTTCGGCACCGGTTTGCATGTTGTTGTTCAATATGTATATGCAGCCATCGCTGGGATTGATGACCATCCTCTCGGGCCAGAGTCCGGAGGTGTTGGTGATCTGTGCCTTGCCGTCAGCGGTGAAGGTTCCGTCGGAATCCAGTGTGCCGAAATAGAGGTTACTGGCAGGCTGGCCTTCGACCCAATAGCCGTCAACCCACTGACTTTCAATCCAGGTTTCACCCTCTGTCCAGTGAGCTTCTATCCATTTATTCTCCTCATCGTAGTACCCCTCCACCCATTGTGGGTCTCCTTCCCAGTGCCCCTCTACCCAATAGCCGTTTACCCAGTAGCCGCCTCCCCAAGAGGAGTCGACATAGAACATGCGCCCGTTGTATATCAAAGGCCTGCTGGCGTATCCCGACTCGATTTCAACCAGGGTCGGTGCCGTCCTGCCATCTGTTTTGTACAAGCCGTTTACGGAGATGTTGTCGCTGGTTAGCCTGCCCTCAAAGAAGAGCAGTCCGGAGCTGTTGTCCCCGGCGAATCTCGACCAGATTTCCCAGTTGGAGCCTTCCCCCATGTTGGGGACTGCCGCAAATTCGCCATACGTTGGCGGGTTGGTCGAGTGGTCGATCTCAGCATAGTAGACTTTGATGGGATTGTTGTTTGGCTGGCCAGGATCTACTTGTTGCTGATTCTCTCTTTCTCTGATAAAGATGCCGGACTTGTTTCCACCCAAGTCGACGACTTTGATGTCCTCGATATTGGTTTGATCCGGTCTTTCCCAGGCCTTGGAGAAGCTGTATCCGGCGTCGTTGCTGACTGCTACCCCACGGTCTGTTTTCACATAAAGTGTCTTCTCGCTGTTCGGATCGAAGGCTATAGCGCCCGGATGGGGCCAGACGTTTCCAGTGCGGGGAAGCATACCCCAAATGGCGCCCCCGTCGTCACTGAACATGGTACCGGTGATGATGTCGTACCCACCTGAGCCATCGTTAACGAACGCGAAGTTCGGCCCCTGCCAGGCCCAGCAATACTGGTCCCTGGTGCCGGTTTCCCAACTGGCTCCATCGCTGGTCGAGTAGACAACTATCGACTCGCTGTAGCCCTTTTCCGTCTGTTGCCATCCGGCAAGATAGATAACCCCGTCCGGCGCAATTCCCAAGGATTGGTATTGCCTGGCCATCTCAGATGTGCCACTTGGCGGGATTATTTTGCCAAAGGTGGTTGATCTGTTTAAGGCATCATATGCATCTGACGACTTGTAGATTACGGCATCTACGTCATTGCCTCCCCAATGATTGCCACCGTCGAGGATATAGACCAGATTGCTGACCGGATGGATGACCGGAGCCATCATCTGGCCTTTGTTGTTATCTCTTATCGGAATGCGTGACCCACTGTCCTCGGTGAAAGCTCCGGTTGTTGGATCTATCGTCCCGAAGCGCAAGAGGCAGATGTCGGTTTGCTTCTCCTGGGACCAGGTTTGCTCGACGAAAAACATGCGGCCATCGTGTATCGTTAACGAATTGACGTATCCCAACCCCGAGGGACCGTGATCTTTGTCTGACTCAAACTCGAGATGGGTTAGTGAACCGGCTTCTGTGGTACATCTGTAGATGCCGGGTTGGCGGCTGGTGTTGTCTGTTGAATTCTGTTCTTGTGACCACCAGGCAAAATAGAGCCACCCGGAAGCGTCGTCCACGGCAAATGTCTGGATGACTCCGAAGCCAGCCTCGGCATCCAGGTCCGGTACTATCTGGAATGTCACGTCCTTGAAGGGGTCTTCAGCAGTGTGGTCGATGTCGGCATAAAAAATCGAGTTTGCGCTCTGGGTGGAGACGAAAACTCGCGTTTGATTGTCACCAAGGTCAAGGACTTCAATCCAGATGATGCTGCCTCCATAGAGGCCTGCAGTATCCGGTGTGGCTGGGTTTGTTTCTGCTACCACTCCCATGATGGGAGAAATAAAAATAGAGACAGATAGCATTACCAGGGTTATAGCGAGAATAGGGAATACCTTCTTAAGTTTGTTTCTCATTACCTTTGACCTCCCTCACTGCGGCTTTTCTAGCCCATATGTAATTCATGAGATATTTGCGCCTATGTACTATTTCACCACAAAAAAGGTATGTTTGTGTCACAGAGAAGACTGAAGATATCACAAAATAATCGCAAAATGGACTGCAGGACGTTGGCGGGACATTCGCAGGTACGAGCGCTTCGACGCCAACCATGCCAGATGGTCATTCTCGGACATAGCCCAGACAGGGGTTGGTAGATGGGAAGAGCTGACCTGACTTCGGGGTTCACAGGGTGTGGGCAGAGAGATATCTACCCTGTTGTTATCTGGCTCAGACCCCCGTAGATACAACACCCAAAGTTGATCTAAAGTTGGCCTGAAATTGACCGGAACACCACCTGGTATTGCCTTCGCAATAGGGTGTCAGATGTGCGGGAAAACCTCGTGCGGTCGGCTTTTTGAACCCGGAAAGCCAGCGAAGGGAATCGAACCCCCGACCCGCGGTTTACGAAACCGCTGCTCTA
>MGMW01000120.1 GCA_001795035.1 Chloroflexi bacterium RBG_13_53_26 | reverse complement strand
CATATCGGCGATCCTGTCATTGGGATATATCACCTTGCTTTGAAAGCTGTAGACGAGGAGAAGCATATTGAAAGTTGTTACCAGCAGCCAAATGCGTGAACTTGAGCAGCAGGCTGCTGCCATGGGTTTGACCTCCGATGTGTTGATGGAGAACGCAGGATTGGCTGTGGCCAGAGAGGTGAAGAGATTGCTGGGCGGAGTTGCCGGACGTCGAATACTGATCTTGGCAGGCCCAGGAAACAATGGCGGAGATGGTTTGGTTGGTGCTAGACATCTGCATGATTGGGGAGCCGATGTATACCTTTACCTTGTCAGGTCGCGCGAGGATTCAGATATCAACTATCGACTCGTACAAGAGAGGGGTATTCACACCATCCAGGCTCTCCAGAGCGATAGTCTGGCTGTTCTGGAGAGCCTGCTACCATCAACAGAGGTTGTTCTTGATGCTGTATTTGGGACTGGCAAGACCAGGCCACTGAAGGGTGCTCTCGAGGAGGTGTTTTTGAGAGTAAGGCGGGTGAAGGAGAGCAATAGAACCCTCTGTGTTGTTGCTGTGGATCTTCCCTCAGGGCTTGATGCTGATACGGGTGCAATTGATGGGGCTTCTCTTCCTGCTGATGTTACTATCACCCTTGCTTATCCCAAGCTCGGGCTGTTTTCCTTTCCTGGCGCTGCCAAAGTTGGCAGGATTAAGGTGGCTGATATTGGAATACCACCGGAATTGGCCGAGAGCATTTCCACAGAGATCGTTACTGCTGAGAAGGTGAGATTGTGCCTTCCAGAGCGCCCGTTAGACGCGAATAAGGGGACCTTTGGCAAGGTTCTCGTCGTTGGTGGTTCAATCAACTACGTTGGTGCGGTCTATCTCGCTTGTGCTGCCGCTGCACGAGTGGGAGCAGGGTTGGTGACTTTGGCCACTGCTCGTAGCCTACAGCCCATCCTGGCCTCTAAATTGACAGAGGTGACATATGTCCCACTGCCTGAATCAGAGCCGGGTATCGTGACGGCTGATGGAATTGAAGCCATTCGGTCGTCACTGGTCGACTATGATGTCTTGCTTCTGGGGTGTGGTTTGGGGCAAAGCTCTTCCGTTGCGGATTTCGTCAGATCAGTGATTTTCTCATCGGCAGATATACCGGCCCTGGTTCTCGATGCTGACGCCCTCAATATTCTGGCGAAGATTCCTCGGTGGTGGCAAGAATTGCCAAGTGATGCAGTGCTCACCCCACATCCTGGGGAGATGGCAAGGCTCACTGGCCTCTCGGTGGCTGAAATCCAATCCAAGCGGATGAGCATAGCTAGAGAAGTGGCTCACTCGTGGCAGAAAACCGTTGTGCTTAAGGGAGCCTATACCGTAGTAGCTGCCCCAGATGGTAAGGCTAGCATCAACCCTATGGCCAACCCAGGGTTGGCTTCTGCAGGCAACGGAGATGTACTTGCAGGAGCTATAGCGGGGCTAGTAGCCCAGGGGAGCAGTCTGTTCAATGCTGCTGTTTCAGGGGCATTCCTTCATAGCCAGGCCGGCGAACTCGTGAAAAAAGAGATGGGTGATGCTGGAATGCTGGCGAGCGACCTCTTGCCCACGTTGCCGCTGGTCATTAGCGAAATCAAGGGAAAGACTGTGCAGCGAGAAAGGCTAATTGGAGGGTAACAAATGTTATTAGCTATAGACGTTGGGAACTCCAAGGTTGCCTTTGGCATCTTTGAGGACAGTAAGCTGAAAACCTCCCTGTCCGTGGCCACCGGTGTTCATCGTTTGGCAGATGAGTACGCTTCCTTGCTGTTCAATCTATTGCCCTATCACCAAGTGACGAAGAGTGACATAAAGGAAGCCATCATGTGTAGCGTTGTGCCCCCTCTGGTACCAGTATTCCAGGAGGTGTGTCAGCGCTATCTGGGCATTCCTTTGCTGACGGTTGGGCCGGGCGTTAGGACGGGTGTACGAATTGCCCTCGACAATCCACGAGAGGTTGGTGGTGATCGGATAGTAAATGCTGCAGCCGCCTATCGGTTATATGGGGGCCCGGCTATTGTCATTGACATGGGTACCGCTACCACATTTGATGTTATCTCCAAGGAGGGCGATTACCTGGGGGGAGCCATAGCTCCTGGTATGGAAATGGCAACCGAAGCACTCTATACCCGTACAGCCAGACTTCCTCGTATCGAGTTGATCCGCCCCCACAATGCCATTGGTAAGAACACAGTCAACGCTATGCAATCGGGGGTCATTTTCGGTTACGTTGGATTGGTTGAAGGCCTGGTAGCTCGTATTGCCCGGGAATTAGAGGGAAAGGCAAAAGTCATTGCCACAGGAGGCTACGCAGATGTCATTGCCAGAGAGACGCAGGTGATAGAGGAGGTAAATCGTCACCTCACCCTGCACGGACTACAGTTGATCCATGATTTGAATAGGATCTAGCCCTATACTCCCGAGTCTCCAACGCCAGAGATGTGGAGTTTTGGATGTGATTCGGTTAATATGGAACTGGAATGATGCGAGATAGAACAGTGCTCCTGGGGGTTACTGGCAGTATTGCGGCTTACAAGGCGGTAGACTTGGCTAGTAGGCTTGCACAGGATGGGGCCAAAGTAGACGTGGTCATGACCAACTGTGCTACTGAGTTTGTCACCCCATTGACCTTTCGCAGTATCACTCACTGCCAGGTGGTCACCGATATGTTTGCCGCTTCTGAGGAGCACGACATTGAGCACATTGCCTTGGCGGAGCGGGCTGACGTGGTGGTTATTGCTCCGGCTACGGCCAATATTATGGCCAAGCTGGCCGTGGGCATTGCCGACGATATGCTCTGCTGCGCAACACTGGCCACCAAAGCTCCTATCATCCTGGCGCCGGCGATGAACGTGCATATGTGGGAAAAGGCGATTACCCAGGAGAACTTGACAAAGCTTCGGGCCAGAGGATTCAAGATAGTTGAACCAAGCTATGGTGCTTTGGCTTGTGGAGAGGTGGGCAAGGGGCGTCTGGCCGATGTGGAAGATATTCTAACAGCCATTCGCCAGATTCTTGATAGGAAGAGTGATCTGATAGGGAAGCATGTCATTGTCACTGCAGGCGGTACTCAAGAGCCCATTGATCCGGTTCGCCTTATCTGCAATAGAAGTTCGGGCAAGATGGGCTACGCTTTGGCTGAAGCTGCCCGAGAACGGGGGGCTAAGGTAACCTTGATTACTGCACCCACGACACTTCCTCCTCCTGCTGATGTGGAGATGATCGAGGTTCAAACGGCCCTCCAGATGAGGGAAGCAGTCCTGAGAACTGTTCCTGAAGCTGATGCTCTGATTATGGCTGCTGCCGTGGCTGACTATCGTCCGGCAACCGCCGCTAAGAGCAAGCTGAAAAAGGAGGAATTCCCCCTCATGCAGTTGGAGTTGATCAGAAACCCAGATATCATCAGTGAAGTAAGAGGAAATCTCATCAAGGTGGGGTTCGCTGCTGAGAGCGAGAACGTGGTGGGAAACGCCACTGTTAAGCTGAAGAATAAGGGGCTCCACCTTATCGTGGCCAACAACATTGCTGAGGCTGGTAGCGGCTTTGGAGTCGATACCAATAAGGTGATCCTAGTTGACTCAAAGGGCAAGGTGGAGGATTTGCCACTGCTGCCGAAATCAGAGGTGGCTCACAAGATTCTGGACAAAGTATCCGCTCTGCTGTCTCCAGCCATAGGTGCTTCAGGATGAAGGACACATCGGCAGTGGCCTAGAATCAAGCTAAACATAATCTATGCAACAACAGAAAGACCTGCCTAAAGCTTATGAGCCCAGACATGTTGAGGACAGAATCTACGAATTCTGGTTGAAGAAAGGCTATTTCACCCCGAAGATTGACCGCAGCAGGAAACCTTTCACTATCATCATGCCTCCTCCCAACGTCACCGGTGAATTGCACCTGGGACATGCCTTGACAGCTACCCTGGAGGATATTATGGCACGCTGGCATCGCATGAAGGGGGAGGTTACTCTGTGGCTCCCCGGTATTGACCATGCTGGCATTGCGACCCAGGTAGTAGTCGAGCGCCAGCTAGCTGCAGAAGGGTTGAATAGGCATGATCTGGGAAGAGAGAAGTTTGTGGAAAGGGCGTGGCAGTGGGCGAACAAATGTCGAGAGACTGTTATGGGGCAGCACAAGAAGTTGGGAGCGTCTTGCGATTGGACCAGGGAGAGGTTTACCCTGGATGAGGGGCCCAGCCGAGCAGTGACTACTACCTTTGTTCGCCTTTATCATAAAGGGCTCATTTATCAAGGTGAACGAATTATCAACTGGTGCCCTCGCTGCCAGACTGCGCTCTCCGACCTTGAGACAGAACATAGAGAAGTAGAAGGCCACCTCTATTATATTGATTATCCCGTGGTGGGCGAACTAGACCATGTCACAGTGGCGACAACCCGTCCCGAGACTATGTTCGGTGACACTGCTGTAGCTGTCAATCCCCATGATGAACGCTTCAACAGCCTGATTGGCAAGAGGGTGGCCATTCCAGTCATATCCCGTGATATACCAGTTATTGCTGATGAAGCAGTGGATACCACCTTTGGCACCGGGGCGCTCAAGGTTACCCCTTCTCACGATCCTGTGGACTTTGAAATGGCCCAGCGGCATGACCTTCCTTCGGTAAACATATTGAACGCCGATGGTACCTTGAACAAGGAGGCAGGTCCCTATGAAGGATTTGATCGCTCTGATTGTCGTCAAGCTCTCCTTGTTCAACTGGAAAGAGATGGACTACTGTCGAAGACTAAACCACATCTTCAATCGGTAGGGCACTGCGCTCGGTGTGACACCATTGTTGAGCCTTGGGCCAGCCGGCAGTGGTTCGTCCGAGCTCAGCCCTTAGCCGAACCAGCGATTAAGGCGGTAAAAGACGGACGGATAACCATTGTTCCGGAGCAGTTCACCAAGGTATACCTTCACTGGATGGAGAATATCCGCGATTGGTGCATTAGCCGCCAGCTATGGTGGGGGCATAGGATCCCTATATGGTACTGTGAGAACTGTGGTCAGCCCATGGCTGCTGTTGATCCACCCGAGAAGTGCACTCATTGTGGCTCGTCAAACGTATATCAAGAATCGGACGTTCTTGATACCTGGTTCAGCTCTGCTCTCTGGCCGCACTCCGCCTTGGGCTGGCCAGATGATACCGAAGATCTCCGTTATTTCTATCCCACCACGGTTATGGAGACGGGCTATGACATCCTTTTCTTCTGGGTAGCCAGGATGATTATGATGGGTATCGAAAACACGGACAACATCCCCTTTCGTTGGGTCTACCTCCATGGCCTGGTAAGAGACGAGAAAGGGGAGAAGATGAGCAAGATCAAAGGGAATGTCATAAACCCCCTGGCGGCAATTGATGATTATGGTGCTGACGCCTTGCGCTTTGCTATCACCACTGGTACCGCACCTGGAAATGATGTCCAGGTAAGCAGCCAGAAGCTGGAGTCAGCACGCAACTTCGCGAACAAACTCTGGAACGCCGCCCGATTTGTAACAAGGAACTTGCCATCAGGCTCGGTTGATATGGGATTACAGCCTGGGCTACCGGTGGAAGACCGATGGATATTGAGTCGCCTGGACCGACTGATAGCCAAAGCGAATCAGCTATTAAGGGATTTCCAGTTTGGTGAGGCTGAAACACAAGTCCACGATTTCCTCTGGGGGGAGTTCTGTGACTGGTATATCGAGCTGGCAAAGACTCGTCTTCGTGAAGAGAATGCACTATCACCAGTGCCTGTCCTAGTTCAAACTCTGGAAACCTCTTTGAGGTTGGCTCATCCTTTCATGCCCTTTGTCACCGAGGAGATATGGCAAACGCTGGTTTTGCATCTTCCACCGGATGAAGCAAGACCTGATTCCATCATGATTGCCCCCTATCCTACTACGAGAGGATGTATTGATGGTCAGGCAGAGGAAGAGATGGGGTCGGTCATTGAGATTATCCGCAGCATCCGCAATGCCCGGTCACAATCCAAGGTGGAATCTGCTCGATGGATTGAAGCTGAAATCTATGCCAAGAACAGATCAGCTATTGAGACTCACCGTTGGGCGATTGAGACACTGGCTCGGGTACAGCCTCTTGCTATTTTGGAGCAGCGCAGAATGGACGAAAATCGTCAGGGAGCTATGGTGCTGGTGTTGAGGGACGTTGAGATTATCCTGCCGATGATGGCTGATGTTGATGCTGAAAAGCAGCGCCTGGAAAGAGAGAAAGAAGGTTTGGAGGTCAGAATAGCTGGTCTCAAGAATAGACTGAGTGGAGAGTCTTTCCTCAGCAAAGCACCATCTTCGGTGATAGAAAAGGAGCGGGTTAAACTCCTCGATACCGAGGCTAGGCTCGAGAAGACAAAGGAAAGATTGGCTCAACTATCGTAGAGAGGAGCTTCTGAGAATCTGATTCTAGAGAAGGGGGTTTCTGATCAGTAATGGCTATTGAACCTTTTGAGAAGAGAATAGAGAACCTTGGCAAGCTCAGGGATCAAGCCAGCCAGGGTGGGGGTGCTAAGCGCATCGAAGCTCAACATGCCAAGGGTAAACTTACCGCGCGGGAGAGGATCAACCTCCTTCTTGATGGAGGTAGTTTTGAAGAGCTTGACTGTTTCGTCACCCACAGGACAACCGAGTTCGGGCTGGATGAACAAAGGTATCTGGGAGATGCTGTAGTCACGGGCTATGGCAAGATTGATGGGAGGCTTGCCTACGTGTACTCCCAGGATTTCACGGTGATCGGCGGCACACTTTCACTGGTGGCTTCTGAAAAGATCTGCAAGGTGATGGATCTAGCAGCGAAGAACGGAGCCCCTTGTATCGGTTTACTTGATTCAGGGGGAGCACGAATTCAGGAGGGAGTGGATAGCCTGAAGGCCTACGGTGAAATCTTTACCCGCAATACCCTTTATTCGGGTGTAGTTCCTCAGATTTCTATAGTTATGGGCCCTACAGCAGGCGGTGCTGTCTATTCCCCCGCGATTACGGATTTTATTCTCATGGTAGAGGGCGTTGGGCAAATGTATATTACGGGCCCTGATGTGATAAAGACGGTATGTGGGGAAGAGGTCTCCCATGAAGATTTGGGTGGAGCAATGGTTCACGCAAGAAGAAGTGGCAATTGCCATTTTGTGGCAGATAGCGAGCAGGAGGTGCTCCAGATGGTGCGCCGCTTGATGAGCTTCCTTCCTCAGAACAATATGGAAGAAACGCCTAGAGTAGATACGGGCGACGACCCAGACAGAAGTGATGAGGAACTACTCTCTATTATGCCTGTGGACCCCTCCAAGGTCTATGACATGAAGGAGATTATCACTAGGATGGTTGACAACGGTGATTTCATGGAGGTGCATCAGCATTTTGCTCTCAATCTGATCGTTGGATTTGCCAGACTTGGCGGACAAGCTGTAGGTATTGTTGCGCAGCAACCTTCGTACATGGCTGGGGCAATCGACATCAATGCTTCAGATAAGGGGGCCAGGTTCGTTCGCTTTTGCGATTGCTTCAACATACCATTGATTACCCTTGTCGATGTTCCTGGGTATATGCCAGGTACTGACCAGGAGTTTGGAGGCATTATCCGGCATGGAGCCAAGTTTCTCTATGCCTATGCTGAAGCGTCCGTCCCGAAGATAAGCGTGATTATTCGCAAGGCCTATGGTGGTGCCTATGTGGTGATGAGCAGCAAGAGCTTGCGGGGAGATATCAACTATGCTTGGCCATCGGCTGAGATTGCGGTGATGGGACCTGATGGAGCGGTGAACATTATCTTTCGAAGCGAGATCGCCAAATCAGAAAACCCTGAGGAAGCACGCCGCAAGCTTATCGAGGAATATAGATCGAAGTTTGCTAACCCATACGTGGCTGCATCTAGGGGATATATCGATGACGTAATAGACCCAAGGGAAACGCGCCGAAAACTGATAAAGGCGTTGGATATGCTGAAAAACAAGGTGGACACACTTCCTGCCAAGAAGCACGGGAACATACCTCTTTAGAGTGAGAGGCGAAGAGGGTACTTGTGATTGCCCGGTAGGAGTCCCTAAGCTGAAGGAGAAAGGTCATGTCTCAGAAGGAGATAAATACAGATAGTATCACTGAGACCGTAGCCCGCCTATGCCAGGAGGCAAACTACTTCCTTCCTGAAGACGTTGCTAGGGCACTCAGGGAATCAAGAGACAGGGAAGAATCATCACTGGGTAGGGAGATCTTGCAGCAGATCTTGGAGAATGCTGGTATTGCTGCAAAAGAATACGTTCCTTTATGTCAGGATTGTGGCAGTACTGTGATATTGCTTGAGGTAGGCCAAGATGTGCACATCAATGGGGGCGATGTTTATGCTGCCGTAGAAGAAGGGGTGCGCAGAGGCTATGCGGAGGGATATCTACGCAGATCGATGGTGAGTCGACCTTTCTCGGCGAGAACAAACACAAGGGACAATTGTCCTCCCATTATTCATACCAAGATAGTGCCTGGTGATCGTCTTAAGATTGTCGTGATGCCCAAGGGAGGGGGGTCAGAGAACATGAGTCGTCTGGCTATGGTGCTACCGGCACAGGGTAGGCAGGGCATAATCGACTCTGTGGTGAAAGCAGTAGAGGAGGCTGGTAGTAACCCGTGCCCTCCCGTCATTGTGGGGGTGGGAATCGGTGGTACTGCTGACAAAGCGATGCTGCTGGCCAAGGAAGCTTTGCTGCGTTCGTTAGGCGAGCCAAATCTAGATTCTGAAGTTGCTGATTTGGAGAGAGAGCTACTAAGGAAGATAAATGCCTTGGGCATTGGCCCACAGGGTTTTGGAGGCAGAACTACTGCTTTGGCGGTTCATATTGAGACCTTCCCCTGTCATATTGCCAGTTTGCCAGTGGCTGTGAATATCCAGTGCCATAGTGCACGTCACAAGGAAACCGTGCTCTGACGTTTGACAAACACTACATGCCATCCTAGAATTGAATTCAGATCCAAAGGCGTACACCAGGGAGGTGGGGGAAGATGATTGAAATGAGCGTTGATAGCATTCGCGTGAGCGTGATGAACTCTCAGCGCGTGGTAATACTGAAGGAGGTTCAGGCAGACCGATATCTTCCTATCTGGATTGGTCCTGCTGAGGCGGATGCTATAGCGATAAAGTTGCAGGGCGTCAGTGTTCCCAGACCGCTAACGCATGACCTTCTTTACTCAGTTATTGGTACTCTGGGGGCAAAGATCAAGTTTATTCTGGTCAACGACCTTCAGAACGATACCTTCTATGCAAAGATCAATTTTGATGTCAATAGTAAAGGTGTCGAAATCGATTCTCGGCCCAGCGACGCCATAGCAATTGCGGTAAGAGCAAAAGCACCTATCTATGTTAATGAAGAGGTCCTGGACAAAGCTGGGATTGTTTTCGACCATGAGACAGGTAAGCCAGTGGCGAGTTCTCAGATTGGTAAGCATGATGAGGGGAAGGAAGTTAGTGAAGAGGAACTGCGCAAGTTGTCCGCCTTCACCGATTTTATCAATACACTCGACTTACGTGACCTTGGTAAGGGCAAGACCACTGAGGACTGATTGGACTGTGGTGAAATGATGGACGAGAAGTTTGTTAGAAAACTACTCTCCAATATGAAATGCGGGATATGCGGTTGTCAGTATGATTCGGGCAACATTAAGATCCTGGGACACCGTGAGGATTTGTGGTTCCTTTCTGTCTTCTGCCCCTCCTGCAAGAGCCAGGGACTAGTGGCGGCCGTAGTCAAGGCGGAGGGCAGATGCGAGATCCTTACCGAACTTACTGAAGAAGAACGCCGCAAACTGTCTATCCCCGTAAACTCAGATGATGTGATAGATGTCCATGCGTTCCTCAAGGACTTTAGTGGAGATTTCTCCTCTTTATTTACTGAGAAATAGGGCTGTCTTTGCTATTGCCTAGCCTAACCCCCTCTTTCTTCTCTAGTAATGCTTCCCTACAGCTATTCGTTTCACCGTGCCAAGAGCTCCATGTAGAATTCTCTTACATGAGGGTTCTGCCTGAGGTTTTCACCGGTGTCATCAAGGGCTATCCTGTTGTTCCACATGATGCAGCCGTGGTTGGCGAGGGAAAGGACCGCTCGGGTGTTCTGCTCCACGGGGAGGATGGAAACCCTCGCTTCTCCGTTTATTCTCTTCAATATGCGGATGTCTGTGTCTTTTGACTGGGCCTGTCAGAGTCTAGCTTGTGCTATCTGTCAACTGGCCAATCGCTGGGTCTTTGGCGCCCTATCTGTTTTATAGCGTTTCCCAAAGAGGTCTCCTCTTGTGTCCCCTTGGCCATGTTTCTCAATACTACCGAATCCTTACTTACTTCATCCTGGCCAACGACGATAACCCAAGGCGATCCAGAGGAACCAGCCTGTCTCATCTGGGATTTTAGGCTATAGTCTCCTGAGGTGAAAGTGGCGCTTATATTGTTGTCCTGCAACGTAGCTGCTATCGCTAACACCTCTCTCTTTCCAGCTTCGTCTGCGTAGACCACGAAGACCTTCCTGCCAACCCATACATCTTCTGAGCGAATTCCTTGGTTCTGCAGGTTCATTATGATCCGCTCTAGGCCAGTGGCAAAACCAACCGCCGGTGTAGGTCTACCCCCTAGCTGCTCGATTAGATTGTCGTATCTTCCACCACCACCTATGGCGCTTTGTCCTCGAACTTCGGCAGGCTGAATCTCAAACACAGTCCTTGTGTAGTAGTCCAAGCCACGCACCAAGTATGGGTTAAGTTCGTAGCCTATGCGGCGCTTATCGAGGTAGCCCTTGAGTTCCTCGAAGTGACTGCCGCAGGGTTGGCAGAGATAGTCCAATATGCGGGGAGCACCTGTCACCGTATCCTGACAGGAGGCATTCTTACAGTCCAGAAGCCGCAAGGGGCTGCGTAATCGCCTCATACTGCAGTCAGGGCAAAGGTTGTTGACGTGGTCTGAGTAGTAGTACCCAAGAGCAGCCAGATAGTCAGGGCGGCAGTCCGAACATCCAATGCTGTTGAGCTGGAGGGTCAGCCCCTTGAGTCCCAGTGATCTGTAGAAACGCCAGGCCAGATCGATAACCTGTGCATCGAACACTGGGTCTGAGCTGCCAATGGCTTCAACCCCAAATTGATGGTGCTGGCGCATACGGCCTTTTTGGGGTCGTTCATACCGAAAGATGGGGCCAGTATAGTAGAGCCTTACTGGTTGAGGCTGGTTGTGCATTCCATGCTCAATGTATGCCCGGCAAATCGGCGCTGTACCCTCGGGCCGCAGGGTGATTCTGTCACCACCGCGGTCTTCGAAGGTATACATTTGCTTCTCCACAATATCGGTACCTTCGCCAACACCGCGAAGGAACAGCTCAGTCTGCTCAAATATCGGAGTATCGATGCGCTTGTACTGGAAGAGCCGACAGACTTCAGTTGCTTTTGCCTCGACGACTCTCCAGTGATTCTGATCTTCCGGTAGAATATCTTGTGTCCCTCTCGGTGCTTTGAACATATTGAACCTTTCTGCTCTTGGTAGCATATCTTCGCAAATTCGGTAAGTCAAGCAGACGCTCTATTCTTGTCGTTGTTCTATGATTTTGTCAGGGGTTAACTGTTCAGTGAAAATGTCAGTCCATGAAAGGACTGA
>MGMW01000119.1 GCA_001795035.1 Chloroflexi bacterium RBG_13_53_26 | reverse complement strand
TCAAGGACATCCGTCTCCCCGTGGTAAGAGAGGATGACATCATTGCCATACCAACCTCGGGTGCCTACTCTCTCCCCATGGCCAGCAATTACAATGCATCTCTGAGACCAGCGATTCTGATGGTCACTGAAGGCCAATCTCGCCTCATCAGGCGCCGGGAGACTCACCAGGACCTGACCAGATGCGATCTCTCCTAGACTAAAGACAGGAGTGATCTAGCACACCATAGCCGGATCGAAGCTCATGTGGCAGGTATTAGGACAACCCAAGATCATTACGCTACTGGAACACGGTATCCAGCGAGGACAGCTCTCTCATGCCTATCTCTTTGTAGGCCCGCCTCACGTGGGGAAGCTCACCCTGGCAATCAACTTCGCCCAGGCAGTCAATTGTGAGTCACAGGATGTCCCCTGTCAGCAGTGCCCCTCCTGCCGACGTATTGCAGCCGCCAAGCACGCTGATGTTCAGATAATGGATCTGGTTTCCCCAGAAGCCAAAGGTATCGGCATTGATCAGATCAGGGACATGCAGATGGCCTCTCATTTGCCACCCTATGAGGGCAAACGCAAGGTATTCATCCTTGACAAAGTCGATCTGCTCTCTCATGAAGCTGCCAACTGCTTGCTCAAAACGCTGGAGGAACCCCCTCCCAACGTCCACCTTGTCCTGTTAACAGCCCGAGAGAGCAGACTGCTGCCCACCGTCCTCTCCCGTTGCCAGCGGGTCGAGTTGCACCCACTTCCCACCAGCGTGGTCGGAGACATTCTAACCAAGCACCATAATATATCTCATGACAAAGCAAGTCTACTCTCAAGATTATCTGCCGGATGCCTCGGCTGGGCACTCCTGGCTAAAGATGATAATAGAATCCTTGATGAGAGGCAGCAGAGCATAGTCACCTTCATCGACCTCAGCAGCGCCAACCTGCAGCAGCGGCTCGCCTATGCAGCCGACCTGGCAGCCCAATTCAGCAAGGGTCGAGACAGAGCGGCTGAAGTCCTCTCATCATGGCTGCAGTGGTGGCGCGACCTCCTCCTGATCAAGGGGGGGAATAGGCAATCCATCACCAATATTGACTGTCAAACGGCTCTCTCCAGTCAAGCCGAAGGTCTTACCATAAGGCAGATTTCTGAATTCATCCGCCATCTTCAAGCAGCCAGCAAGCAGCTTGAACAGAATGTGAACGCTAGGTTGGCCTTCGAAGTGCTTATGCTGAGAATGCCCTGAGCAAAGGATGGTTTGAAACAATGGATCAGATTGGCGTTTCCGAAAGACTCATCAGGCCCCATCTCCTCCGAATGAAACCTTATGGTTACATTGCGCCCCTGGAAGTCCTGGCCGAGGATGCCGGTATTCCCATTGAGCGGCTTATCAAACTGGACGGAAACGAGAATCCCTACGGCTGCTCCCCCAGAGTGAAGGATGCCTTGTCGAAATATCCTTACTATCACATCTATCCTGATTCGGAGCAGCGACAACTGAGGAAGGCCCTGCAAAACTACGCGGGAGTTTCTGCAGATCAGATCGTGGTAGGCAGCGGCAGCGACGAAATCATCGATTTCATCATGCGCCTCTTTATCAACCCTGGAGACAGTGTCATCAATTGCGTGCCAACCTTCGGTGTCTACCACTTCAGCACAGAATCCCACGGTGGCACTGCAATTGCCGTGCCCCGGGATGAATCCTTCGCTATTGATATCCCTGCTGTGAAAAAGGCCATAGATCAAGGCACCAAGATTGTTTTCGTTGCTTCTCCAAACAATCCCAGTGGCAATACCACCCCCAAGGCAGATATCCTCCATCTTCTGGATAACAATGTAATTGTAGTCATCGACGAAGCATACTATGAATTCGGCGGCCAGACCATGATCCCTCTGATTGCCAGCCACGACAACTTGATCGTCCTGCGCACCTTCAGCAAATGGGCAGGGCTGGCCGGCTTGAGGGTTGGCTACGGCATCTTCCCCAAGAACATCGCCAGCCACCTCTTCAGGATCAAACCACCATACAACGTCAATGCCGCGGCCCAGATTGCCGCCCTGGAATCCCTCAGAGACCTCGACTATTTACAGCAGACAATCAAAGCTATCGTTTCAGAGCGGGAACGCCTTTCTGCCAAGCTGGCCCAGACAGGAGCACTCAGTCCGTGGCCATCGGAGGCCAACTTTGTCCTCTGCTCCGTCACGAACAATCGGGCCTCTGGAATCTATCACGAACTGAAGCGGAGAGGCATCCTGGTACGTTTCTTCGACACTCCTCTGCTCAATAACTACCTTCGCATCAGCGTGGGAAAGCCTGAACACACCGACGCTCTGCTTGCGGCTCTCAGCCAGATTTGCTAGAATAGCTACAGTTGGCCATCTACAAAAAGAGGAGGAATAGAAAACAATATGGTGAAGCAGTTCTACGGCGTAAACATAGCAGTGAAAGACCTCGAAGCGGCAGTTAAGAAGTACGGCGGCTTCCTGGGTGTTCCGCCTGTCTACACCAAGCCCGAGGACTTCGCCTTCCCCGGGTTGACCGGCGCTTCATTCCACGTTGGTACTGTCAGCGTCAACCTCATCGCCTCCAGCAATCCGGAGACGTCGATCTACAAGTTCGTGGAAAGCCGTGGAGAAGGTGTGTTCCTCATCTCCCTGAAAGTGGACAACCTCGAGCAGGACATGAAGGACTTCACCGAAAAAGGCGTCAAGTTCGTGAGCGACAAGCCACTAACCTACTCCGGCGGCAAGGTCAATTTCGGCCACCCCAAGTCGCTTCACGGTGTCCAGATTGAGTTTATCCAGCCAGATAAATAGTCCTAAAAGAAATATCTTAGGAAACCACCGGAACGGCTAGACTCGCGAATCTAGCCGTTCTGCATTACCCGAAGAATAGCCGCACAGAGAACCGACCAGATCGCAAATGATAAAGCGCTTCGTTGATGTTGGTATAGCAGTGACAGACCTCGACGTCGCAGTCGCCACCTATTCCCACATGCTGGGTACAAGCCCCAGAATGCTGGGACCTGAACACTATGCATACCCCGGGCTCAAAGGTGCCCGATTCTATATCGGAAATGCTACCATAAGCCTGGTTGCCTCTGATGACAGCAGAAGCCCCATCGCCAAGTTCATCGAGACTAGAGGAGAAGGCGTCAATCACATCTCTTTCGAAGTCACGGACATAGAGCAGGACATGAAGGACATGACAGCCAGGGGTGTGACCTTCCTTACCCGGAGGCCATTACCATTCCCCGAGGGGCAGGTAGTCTTCGCCCATCCCAAATCCACACATGGTGTCCAGGTCGCCCTGGTCCAGCCAGAGCCTGGCCTTGACTTGCTCTGAACCCGTCAACCAACCACTGAAACCGCTGTTCCGACAGTCTATCGCCTCACAATCACAAAAAAGCAATGGGGGATGACTTTCAGTCATCCCCCATCCGGATTTCAATCCGTTTCGAGCAGTTAACCTGCTCCCTACATCCGTCTAGCGGCCACAAGGCGTGATACCGACCAGACTATCCCGCCGGCGGCGGCCAGAACGCCCGCCACGCCAATCAGGATCAGGAATACCCCGTACAGATCGGCAAAGCCAGCCTCAGCATTCAGCTTGTTCGCCTCAGCATCAGTCAGAGCGGCAATCCTGTCTGCCTCTGCTTCCAGTTTCGTCGCTTCCGCATCGCCCTTAGCCGCCTGGGAGTCAATCCATGCACCGGCACCCGTGCCGAGTCCGATCAGGATATCCTCAACCCCAGTATTGAGAGACGTATCAGCAGCTATAGCTTCATTCATCGTGTCTATCGCCTGCTGGTAGTACCCTTCGGCAGCCGCAAAGTTTCCGTTGGCATACTCTACGTCGCCAAGATCAGCCAGTGTCTCTGCTTCCTGTTCAAGTTGCAACCCCTCAGTGCTGTCGAAGGTGGCAGACCGATACATACTGTCATATGTACCCGCAAGCTGATTCGCATCCAACTGGTCCGCCGAGTAGACAGCAAAATCAGCCCCACTAGCAGTCCAAACGTTGTAGTAACTGTAGTAGACGCGAACCGTCTGCAAAGTACTGGGTGCAGTGCCAAGAGTGATCTTGCCAGTTGCATAGTCTATGCTGTAGGCCGTGCTATCCAGCTTTGTGACCGTCTCCGCACCATCGTTCACCAAACAAACAACTTCAGAGCCAGCAACAACAGGAGCGGTGGTCAAATAGCCCACCTTCCTGACCCCATCACCATTGAACAATAACTCGGTGTACTTGTATGAAGCATAGATCGTCCCTGCGGGTGCTGCACCGGTCCATGTCCACTCACCATCGTAGTCCGCCAGAGTATAAGCACTGCCGGCCACCGCGGTGGCTACCCCTGCTGAGACAGCATAGATAGTCTCAGAGTCAGGCACCATAGGATCGTTGTCAAGGTTCAGGTCATTGGCAAGCTCCCAGCTCACCCAGTTGACCGCTGTTGCTCCATTCTGTATTTCATATACTACCGCTATTTCATAGGCATGCAACACCATATTGGTAGCAACGTCAGTCGATGGCACAGTAAACGCAAACCTGACTATGCCAAAATCCCCCGCCTTCACCTGGCTGGGAAAGTCGGTTGTACTATATTCCTCTCCCCAGTCAAACGTCACTTTGGCTGACTTGATGGTTATGTCATAAACACCCGTATTCTGCACCGAAACTGCAAGCTTTGCCGTGGAGCCAGCCTCATACGCTACCACAGTAGTCCCATAGAAGTCGTCCAAGCCGTTGTAAGCAGTCTCGGACCACTGGGCCGAAGTTATGCCCGCTGAAGCCAGCCCGGGAAGAGCCAAGCATAGCACGCCGGCCAAAACCAGACTGACCATCAACACTCTAAACCGTTTCGCCACTTACTTCTGACCTCCTTTGCAATTCATCAATCTTTCCTAATACCCCCTCCTACCACACTTCAACAACCACATAGGCAATTTGTGATAACCATCTGTGAAATAACGGTGTTATCACCTCCTTTTCCCCCCGTATTCCGCTTCGTAGTTTAGCACTAGTTTCCCTTTTGTCAATAGGTATGTTAAAATTCCCTCTCTGGAACACATGGCAAGCTCGCGGGTGGAACAGCTCCGCGCACACCTGACTGGCAAAGGCATAGTAGCCACAGATTCTTTGCCGGTTTCCCGAGCGGGCTAGTCGATGGAGCACAAACGATACTGGGAGAGATGGTAGCCATGCCTGATAGAACAGCAACTGTAAAGCGCCAGACCAGCGAGACCAGCATCAGTGTGGAACTGAATGTAGATGGGAAGGGTGATTTCGAGATAGCCACGGGTTTGCGCATGCTCGACCATCTCCTGACCCAACTGGCCCGGCATGGCGCCTTCAACCTCAAGGTTTCAGCAACAGGGCCTGATCCTCACCACCTGGTCGAGGATGTAGCTCTCTGCTTGGGCCGCGCTCTAAACCAGGCGCTGGGCGAAAAGCACGGCATTGTACGCATGGCTCACGCCATCGTGCCAATGGATGATGCACTGGCACTCGTAGCAGTGGACATCAGCGGAAGAGGCTATGCCGTTTTGGACATCACCTTCGATGACAAGAACATATCCGACTTGCCTGCCAGCCTGGTCAACCACTTCCTTGAGTCGTTAGCCTCTGAAGCCAGACTGAATCTGCATGCGCAGGTGTTCAAGGGGAGCAACGATCACCACAAGGCGGAAGCAATCTTCAAAGCACTGGCAAGGGCACTCGATGCAGCCACCCGACTTGATGATCGTATCAGAGATATTATACCCAGCACCAAGAACGTTATCGATTGACAGCCTTGGCCTGCCCACTAGCCTACTGAGCTACGAAGCCACCGTCTGCTGCCATGGCATGCCCGGTAACAAATGACGCCGCGTCTGAACACAACCAAACGACTGCCTCACCGATCTCTTCAGGCTTGGCCCACCGCCTCATCGGCGCAGGCAGGGTCTCACCCATCTGCGGCTGTTTGGCCAGTCGCTTCGACATCCCTGTCCGAACACCGCCCGGGCATATGGCGTTTACCCTTATGTTGGACTTGGCATATTCCAGTGCCGCAACCTTGGTGAGCTGAACCACGCCCCCCTTCGAGGCACAGTAGGCCGATAGGCCCGGCAGGCCCACCAGGCCTCCCACCGAGGCCGTATTGACGATCACTCCGCCACCCTGTTTCAGCATCTGCGGTATTTCGTACTTCATACAAAGCCACTCGCCTTTCAGATTGGTGGCTATTATGCTGTCCCAGTTCTCCTCAGTGCAGTCGGCAGTAGAAGACACATTTCCTTCGATACCGGCATTGTTGAAAGCACAGTCCAGCCTGCCATATGTTTCTACTGTCTTATCTACCAGAGCCTTCACCCCCGACCCCTGTGAGACGTCACACCTCACAAACATGGCCTCTCCCCCGGCCTCCTTGATAAGGCGCACTGTCTCCTGCCCCTCTTCAACAAGTATGTCGGCCACCACCACCTTCGCCCCTTCGCGAGCGAAGATCTGCGCCGTCGCTCGCCCGATCCCCACTGCCCCACCGGCAACCAGGGCTACCTTATCTTTCACTAATCCAGACAATTGCCTTCCTCCCTCTAAAATTGCCCCTTGTGGCTAAGTTCTGTTCTGCTCTATGTAGCGTTATCCATGATCAAGTCAACCATGGCTATCTTAGCAACATCGCAGCACTGCGCGCAACCCAATCCCTCAGGCCACCCTGCCACAATGTACATCAATGTTTCTTCACAGGGCAAAATCAGCCGGCCTGTGATATCATCTGTACCAACCCACCGGGGATCAATCCCAGGAACACCGATGCAGATTACCGAGGTAGCCCAGGACACATACCTTATCGACCCTGCATCAGACTCAGAGTTCTCTCTGGGCGAGATCGCCTATCTCCTGGCTGACAATCCCCCCGTGTTGATTGAGCCAGGTTCAACGACCACAGCTTCAAGGTTACTGAGTCGATCCCGGGAGCTCAGCATTAATCTCGACAAGGTAGAATATATCATTCCTACCCATATCCACGTCGATCATGGTGGAGGATCAGGCTTCCTGGCCCAGAAGCTCCCTCACACCAAAGTCGTGCTCCATCCACAAGGAGCAAAGCACATGGCAGAGCCTGCCAAACTTATCCACAATACCCGACTGGTCTTCGGTGAAGATTTCGAGGCTACCTTCGGCCCTATCCTTCCCGTCCCAAGCGATCAGATACACGTGGTACACGACAGTGAGGTAATCCATTTGGAGAAGAGACAACTCAAAGTAGTCTTCTCACCGGGACATGCCTCGCATCACATTGCTATCTTTGACAGCCTTACTCGGGGAATCTTCTGCGGGGAAGCCCTTGGCATTATTCCTGATAACCTGCCCGACTTTCCCCTGCCTGCAGCAGTACCCCCATTCGAATTGCAGCTCTATCTGGAAACCATAGACAGGCTGGCTCATCTTCATCCCAGTCTCCTCTTCTACTCACACTGTGGACCAAGAAGCAATGCCCAGAAGCTCATTCAGCAGGTGAAGGAGAATACAGTTGTCTTTGGCCATATTGTTCAGAAAGCCCTTGAGGCAGGAGAGTCGGATCAGAAGATATGGGAACACCTCACAGATCACATCAAAGAGCGTTTCCCCGGAGCGGAACTTCCTGCCCAATACCAGCTAGCACTGTCGGGTTATACCTCCTATTTCCTCAAGAAACAGATCTACCACAGCATCCCGAAAGATGAGAAACTCGACGACGGCGTGTCTGGAACGAATGCCCCTGAACCCAACTAGAGAAGAACTCCATCTATAGCAAGACGCTGCAGTTCTTCCTCTGATATGCCCAGCAGGCAATGATAGACGTAG
>MGMW01000118.1 GCA_001795035.1 Chloroflexi bacterium RBG_13_53_26 | reverse complement strand
AGGAGCTTCAGGATGATGTTCTAGTCCTGGGCAGCATGGTGGGCAAGGCCATCGAGCGATCCATGGAGGCTCTCAAAAAAAGGGATTTGGAGGTGGGCAGGCAGGTGATTGCTGATGACAAGATTATCAACCAGAAGCGATTTGATATCGAGGAGAAGTGCATCGAGCTCATCGTTACCCAGCAGCCGATGGCCAGCGATCTGAGGATCATCGTGGCCGTCCTGAACATCATTGTTGACCTGGAAAGGATAGGCGACCATGCAGAGGGCAACGCCAAGATTGCTGTTATGATTGGTGACGAGCCACCACTGAAGCCTCTGGTTGATCTACCTCGCATGGCACAGAAGACGGAGGAAATGCTGCGGCGAAGCCTGGATGCTTTTGTTGGTCACGATGCTGAGGCAGCCAGAAAGATCAGCGATGAAGATGATGAGGTTGATCACCTCTATGACCAGGTATTCCGGGAATTGCTTACCTTTATGGCGGAGGATTCCAAAACGATCACCAGGGCTACCCGCCTTATTTGGGTGGCACATAACCTGGAGCGGAGCGCTGACAGGGTGACCAACATCTGTGAGCGGGTGATATACGTTGTCACTGGCAAGATGACGGAGATGGGGGTTTCGAAATACTAGATACCATGAAGACAGTGCTCTTTGTCTGTGTTCACAATTCCGGCCGCAGCCAGATGGCCGAGGCTTTCTTCAACCACCTCGCTGGGGGAAAGGCGATGGCTATTTCGGCAGGAACTCACCCTTCCGATGCCGTCAACCCTATCGTCATTGAGGTTATGCGGGAAATGGGCATTGAAATCAGCAGCAACAAGCCCAAGCACCTGACCGATGAGATGCTGGACACTGCCGACAGGGTGGTGAGCATGGGCTGCGGCGTTGAAGGACTCTGTCCAGCCGCCTTTGTGGAGACCGAAGACTGGCAGATCGAAGACCCCAAAGACAAATCCCTGGAAGAAGTCAGGCGAATAAGGGACGAGATAAGGGCGAAGATTGTCGATTTACTGGCACGGGCCGGATTCTGCGAACCGTGCTAGCAGACGCTAATGGCGGCATCCATCAGCCAATCGGGCATGCCACGAGACCGCGAGAGGTGATGTATCGGAAGGAGCCTTGGACTGCGGGCGAGCTTGGGAAAGCTTGCTCAGCAGCGACACGCGATTATACAGCGTGTTCGGTCCGGGCGATGATCTCGTCCTGGACCTCTTTGGTCAGGTCCACGAAGTAGGCTGAGTAGCCGGCCACCCTGACCATGAGGTCAGGATACTTCTGGGGATTCTGCTGGGCATCGACCAGCGTTTTCCGGTCGACAAGATTCATCTGGAGATGCATGCCGCCCAGGTCGAAGTAGCCTCTGATGAGCGACTTCAGTATGTCTGTCCCTTCCTCACCTTTCAGATGAATGGGGCTGAACTTGATATTGACAGCCACCCCGCTTGTGGCCAATGAGTAGTCGATCTTGGCAATGGACTTGAGGCAGGCGGTGGCCCCCTTCTGATCGGAACCGTCACAGGGCGAGAGCCCGTTGGCAAACGTCTGAAAAGCCTTCCTGCCACTGGGGAGTGCTCCCACAAAGCTGCCGAAACCCTCGTGTGTTGTCATGCTCAGAAAGCCCGGTAGATATGCCCCTCGGCGGGCATTCCGGTGCTTGACCACCTCCAGGCAGAAGATCTCGGCCACCATTTCGGCATACTTGTCGGGCAACTCGTCGTCATTGCCGTACGTTGGGACGCGTTTCACCAGACGATGAATATCTTCATGTCCCTCGAAGTCGTCCTCCAGGCATCGGAGCAGTTGGTCCATGTTGATCTGCTTTTCAGTGAAAACCAGCCGGTCTATCACAGCCAGGGAGTTGGCTACGTCTGCCGTGCCCACACCCTGAACGCCCGTGAAATTGTATTCGGCTCCACCAGCCGTGACATCCTTGCCCCTCTTCAGACAGCCTTGCATCATCGAGGACAATAACGGGCTGGGATAGAGCTCCTGGTGGGCAATGCTCAGAGCATTCAGACCGGCCACCATCTGCTCTACCACCCATGACACCTGGCGCTGGAACGCATCGACCACCTCATCGATGCCTTTGAAAGCCCTGGGGTCACCAGTCTCAATCCCTATCTGCTTCAGCATAGCGGGGCAATAGCCGTTGTTGAGGGCCATTTCCAGGCAGATGGGCAGGCTCATCAAGGCAGCATCGGTGGACCCAAAAGTCTTCCGGGGCACAGATATCTCGACACAGCCGATGACCACGTAGTCACGCGCATCTCTCTCTTCGACGCCCTTTTTCACCAGGGCAGGGATGATCACATCGTCATTAACCAGGCCCGGCATTGCCCCGCCGCTCTTAACCACTTCGACGGTTCGGCTCAGATACGCGTCGGGCGAGTTCTTGTGGACCCTGGCATGGATGTTGGGATGACGGGTCTTCAGTACCTCTCGGGTATCGAGTATGACCCGGCTCAGCTCATTGGTGGCATCCTGGCCGTCCGGGGTCAGCCCTCCGACGGTGATGGCCGGATTGGCCGGGAAACCGCTGAAGAAGATGGCGATGCTGTCACTGAAGAGGGGAACGAACTCGGACATCTTGATGAAGAGGCAGCCCAGCAGCTCGATAGCCCGTTCCCTGGTCAGAGAGCCTTTCTCTATGTCATTCCTGTAGTAGGGATAGAGATACTGGTCCAGTCTTCCCAGGCACAACGCCTGTTCGTAGTTCTCCTGGTGGAGGGCTATCTCCATGAACCACAGGCTCTGCAAGGCCTCTTGAAAGGTTTCCGCCGGCTCAGCGGGGACCTTGCCACAGATCCGGGCGATCTCCAACAACTCGGACTTTCTGACGGGATCTGTCTGGGACTCGGCCAGCCCCAGAGCCGCCCGTTGATATCGGCGGGCCAGCTCGATCAACCCCTCCCAGGCCAGCGCCACCGCCCTGTAGAACGAACGCTTCCTCAGTTCGTCCGGATCAGTACCTTGCGACGCGTCTATCTGGGCAATTCTCTGTCTGGCTTCCTCCATCACGGCCTTGCCTCCCACCCTCAGCATACCCTCAAAGTCGGGCGCGGTGTGGGAGATCCCCGCTGCTTCAGTCAGGAGGAAGAAGCCGAACTGCTCCAGGAGCTGCAGGGGAGTTGGTGGGGAAGTGAAGTCATCGGCATAGTCGGCCAGTACCTTTCCCTGCCAGAAAGGGAATATCTCTTTGTCCAGTTCTTGTGCTTCCGCCTCGCTGATCCTCAGGGAGTTGCTGCCTCTGTCTGCCAGCATCTCCAGTTCGGGCCAGATCAGCAGGCCGATGAACTCGGGATAGATGATAGCCCCCACGCGCTTGCTGGTCAGACCACCGACTATCAGCTCGTCGGGGTATATGCACACCTCCAGGTTCCGCAGGATGTGAGCCACAGCCTTGGCTCGCCTGATCACCGCCGGCTCAAACCAGACTTCACTGCCCTTCATGTACTGAGTGAGGTACCGAGCTCTTTGAACACAGATCTCCTTCCTCGATTTCAGCAACTCGCTGAGAAGCCGGGAGAGCCTGGGAAATGAATCCAGCTTTCTCTCTGCCGTTATTGTCTTCCCACGTTCCATCGCAGTCTCCTCGCTATCATTCCTCTGTTGGGATAGCCGCGCATACCCTGTTCCAGGAGTTGAGTCCCTTCATGTGCTTCATGGCCTCCATCTTGGGCCCCTCGATCTTGTAGCTGGGGTCGGTGAGCAGCTTCAGTACACTCACCTCGCCCTTGTTGAGGGCCAGCAGCCTCTCGAAGGGAGCGCTGGTCCGGGCTATGGTCCTGCTCTTGTCGAAAGGAAGCTCGCGGATCTCCGGCGCTGGCCTGGTCTCCAGAGAGATGCTGAGGCACCTCCCTTTGTCGAACTGCCAGTAGGCGATGCGGTCTGTGCCATCGGGGCAGTTGTAGATGCGGAAACAGAAGGTGCCGGTCAGGGATTTGGCTGCGGCCAAGTGTTGCTCGTCGCTGTTGAGCTTCTTCTGAGCCTCGTCACACCACTCTCGGGAATAGTACTTCAAGCTCATTCTATACCTCCGCGAGTTGCCGCTAATCGAGAGGATCGATAGAGAACGGTGATGTTAACATAATAGTTGTGCTATAAGACCGTTGTCAATGGCCGAGCGGGACAAGCACCCTTGAATAAGGCGATCTTCTCCAGGGCTGGGGCCTGCCAGAATTGACACACTGCACGCACAAATGATAAATTTAAGTTCAGTTAGTTGATCACACAAGTATCTGCTACCGCAACGACCTAGAGGAGGAAGTTATTGATGGAGCTAATTGTCTGCGTCAAGCAAGTACCCGATCCCGAAGCGCCACCAGCTAGTTTTAAGGTTGACACGGCGACCAACAAGGTCGTTCCACCACCAGGAGTCCCCCCTGTAATCAGCACCTTCGACGAGACAGCCGTCGAGGCGGCGCTGAGAATGAAGGATGCCAAGGGCGGCAAGATAACCGTAATCAGCCTGGGCAATAACCTGGTAAGGGACGTGGTGAAGAAACCTTTGGCGATGGGGGCTGACCAATTGATCCTCCTGGAAGACCCGGTCTACGAGAACAGTGACAGTTGGTCCACTGCATATGCCCTATCGATGGCCATAAAGAAGATCGGTAACTTTGACATTATCTTCTGTGGGAGACAGGCAGCAGACTGGGACGCTGGGCAGGTTGGTTTGGGGATCGCTGAGTTCCTCGGCATACCCAGTGTGACCCTGGCTAAGAAAGTGGAGAGCATCGACGGCAAGGTAAGGGTGGAGCGGGTTGTGCCTGATGGCTTTGAAGTGATAGAATCGCCCACACCGTGCCTCATAACTGTGACCAACGAGCTTGGTGAACCCCGCTATGCGCCACTCAAGGGCATTATGAAAGCAGCCAAGATACAGCCCATTATCTGGAAGCCTCAGGATATCGGTGTTGATCCTTCACAGATCGGTGCCAGTGGAAGACGCACCAAGCTGGTCAAGCTATTCCAGCCCGTCAAGGAAGGAAAATGCGAGATTATTGAGGGCGAGAATGCGGCCGATGCAGCAGTCAAGCTGGCTGTCCGGCTGAGAGAGGCCAAAGTACTCTAGTATTTCTACTACTGTCAGATGGGGTGGCGAACGAGATGCCCTGTTGCGGAATCACTCTAGATTACATATATGCGAGGCTGAAGGCCGCAGAGGTACCGGGGTCGGGGACTGCGGACCGACTACTGGATGAACTGCTATCTGTTGACGAAGGCCAGCCAACAAAGGCCGCAGGAAGTAATGAACCAGAGACAATGACACTGGGGATGGCAAGAACCGGTGCTAAGAGAGCATAGCAACGTCTTAAGGAGGAACTAATGGCTGATTACAAGGGTGTGCTGGTCTGTGGAGAAGCAATCGAAGGAAAACTGGCGGGTATCACCGCAGAAATGCTGGGCGGTGGCAGGAAGCTGGCTGACAAGCTGGGTGAAGGACTTGCGGTAGTCCTGCTGGGGAGTGGAGTCAAGGCGCTGGCACAAGAGGCTATCGCCTTCGGTGCAGATAAAGTCTATGTAGTAGACGACCCCGTCCTCAAGGACTACCAGACCGATGCATATATCATGGCTATGGAGAACGTGGTTAATCAGGTGGCACCCAGGGTGCTGCTGCTGGGGCAGACCTCAATGGGACGTGATCTGGCCCCAAGGTTTGCCTTCAGACTCAAGACAGCGGTTTCCATGGACTGTACGGAGTTGGATATTGACCCGCAAAGCAAACTGCTGATTCAGACACGCCCAGTCTATGGTGGCAATGCCAGGGCAGTTTTCACTACGGAAAGCCTGCCCCAGATGGCAACAATACGTGCCAAAGCTATGTCACCTCTACAGCGTGATGATTCCAGAAAGGGTGATATTGTCGATGTTCCATCCGGCGTGGATGCGTCCAAGATAAAGGCCAAGTTTGTGCAGAAGGTGAAGGAGGAAGTGGCTGGGGTGAAGCTGGAGGAGGCCCCTGCAGTAGTGTCGGGTGGAAGGGGAATGGGTGGGCCCGATGGGTTCAAGCAGCTTGAGGCTCTTGCCAGGTCACTCAAAGGGGCGGTAGGTGCTACAAGGCCGGCCATTGATAACGGGTGGGTGCCATCCAGTGTGCAGGTTGGGCTTACTGGTAAGATTGTGGCCCCAGAGGTCTACATCGCCATAGCTCTATCTGGATCAAGCCAGCATATGGCAGGCTGCTCAGGGTCAAAAACAATCATCGCCATAAACAAGGATCCGGAAGCCAACATCTTCAGGGAAGCCCGGTTTGGCATAGTAGCGGACTGGAAGCAAGCACTTCCCGCATTCACTCAGAAGGTTCAGGAGTTGCTGAAGTAACAGGCTGACCGGAACCGGGGAAACCAAGGCGCTTCAAGACTAAGCTCAGGCAGAAGGGCCATTCGTTCGAATGGCCCTTCTTTGATTACTGGAGATTGAAGCTGCGCGGCTAAGCCTTCTCCTTCTCAGCCGCTCGCTCAGCGATTATTTTCTCAGCCTGGTAAGGAGGCACTTCTTCATAGTGGCTGAATTCCATGGCATAGCCGCCACGTCCCTGGGTCATGGCCCTCAGGTCGACGGCATACCTCAAGACCTCTGCCAGCGGCACCTGGGCCTCAATCACCTGGCTCCCATACTCCTGTGTCAAACCCAGGACCCGTCCACGCTTCGTATTCAGGTCAGACATAATATCACCGGTAGAGGACTCGGGTACAGTGACCCTGAGGCGTACTATCGGCTCAATCAAGACAGCGTGCCCTTGAGAGAGAGCCTTCTTCAGAGCCTGGGCCGCGGCGATCTTGAAGGATATTTCCGAGGAGTCCACAGCGTGGGCACTGCCATCATAGAGGGTTACCTTCATGTCAACCAAAGGATACCGAGCCAATACACCTTCCTGCCGTCCCTCCATAACGCCTTTTTCCACAGCGGGAATGTAGTTCCTGGGGACCGCTCCCCCAACCACCCTCTCGGCAAACTCGAAGCCGGAGCCTCGTGGCAGAGGCTCCACCTCAAGCAGAACATGCCCATACTGACCATGCCCCCCGGTCTGTTTCTTATGCTTATATTCAGCTTTCACCATTGAGGTAACCGTCTCCCTGTAAGGAACCTTGGGAGTCTTCAGTTCAACCCCAACACCAAACTTGCGCTGCATCCTTTCAGCAGCCACATCTACATGCGTATCGCCCATCCCTGAGAGCACAGTTTCGCCAGTATCAGCATCCTTACGTACCCGGATAGTGGGGTCCTCCTCCACCAATCTGGGCAGGACAGTCCCCAGCTTGTCCACATCGGTCTTGGTCTTGGGATACAGTGAAACACTGTACACTGGTTCGGGGAACTCAATTGACGACAGCCTCAACGGACGCTCTTTAGCGGAAAGCGTGTCACCGGTGACAGTTACGGCCAACTTGCCCACAGAGCCCATATCCCCAGCACCAACTTTGGGCACGGCCTCCTGTGTTTTGCCCCTGAACGCCAGGAGCTGGCCCACCCGCTCCATCTGCCCCTTGGCAGCATTCCATACCTGCGAGTTGCTGCTGATAGAACCGGAATAGACCCGAAAATGGGTCACCTTGCCAACATAGGGGTCGGCGCTGGTCAGGAACACCAGGGCAGCCAGCGAAGCTCCTTCATCGGGTTGAAGTGTCTCCGATTGCTGTGTCGCAGCATTGACGGCCTCTATCGGTCCTACCTCTTTGGGTGACGGCAGATACTGACAAACAGCATCAAGAAGAGACCGTGTGCCTGTATTCTGCAAAGCCGACCCGGTCAGGATTGGGATTATCTTTCCGTCCTTGATTCCCTGCACAAGAACGCGGCAAAGGTCATCCACGGCGATATCCTGGCCATCAAGATACTTGTTGGTAAGCTCATCATCCAGCTCAACCACAGACTCCACCATCTTGTCGTGGAGAGCCTGGGCCTGACTGGCTACAGAGGCTGGAATCTCTGTCTCATCTCGACTATCTCTCTTATAAGATTTCATGGCCACAAGATCCACGATTCCCTCAAAGCTAGTGTGTGCCCCTATAGGGAGCTGAATGGGGACACAGCGTTTGTCGAATTTCTTCTGGAGTTGCTCAACCACCTTGTAGAAATCGGCGTTCTCCCTATCCATCTTGTTGATGAAGACGAGACGAGGCAGGGCTCGGGCCTCGAGGTGTTTCCACATCAGCTCGGTACCCACCTCAACCCCTGAAGCAGCACAGACAACCACAATAGCCCCATCGGCCACTCTAATGCCCGATATCGCTCCGCCCAGGAAATCGGCATAGCCGGGCACATCGATGATATTGATTTTGTTGTCCTTCCACTCACAAGGCAGCAGAGACAGATTGATACTGATCTTCCGCTTTATCTCATCCGGGTCATGGTCAGAGGCGGTGGTACCTTCATCGACTCTGCCCAATCGAGAGATAGCCCCTGATGTGAACAGCATCGCCTCGGACAGTGAGGTCTTACCGGCTCCACAATGTGAAAGCAGGACCGTATTGCGGATGCTGTCAGTGCCATAACTTCGCATAAGACCATCCCCCTTTCGCTAGCCGAGAATTGAACGTAGTAGCAGTGAACCCAAGTGTCCCAGTATAGCCCAAAATGAAGCAAAAGGGAAAGGCGATTGTGCGGGGACAAATCACCTGAGCAGTATTGCAGAGGTATTAACCTTAAGCATAACCGGAGCGCCCAAACAATTCACGACGCCTCGTTGTTCTTGGCTGCTCTCTTCCTCTTCGCCTTCTCTTCCTTCCCGGACTCCCGCAGTACCCTGGCAAACTGCTCCAGACGCTTCTGAACGCGATCATTGATGGAGCCTGCTTCAAAACCGCCACTTTCGAGACGCTGGCCAGCCTTGACACCAGTAAGGATCTCAATCCCTTCATCCACATTATCCACGCTATATATGGTGAACTTGCCCTGCCGTATCGCCTCCACAACATCTTCCCTGATCATGAGGTTCTGTACATTACTGGAGGGAATAACTACACCGTGCTTTCCGTTCAATCCTCTGGACTTACAAATCTCGTAGAATCCCTCGATCTTCTGGTTTGCTCCACCAATGGCCTGTATCTCACCCCTCTGATTGACAGAGCCTGTGACAGCGATGCCCTGCTTAATGGGGACTCCTGAGAGGCTGGAAAGAAGGGCATACAGTTCAGCGCTGGAGGCACTGTCGCCTTCTACCTCCGAATAGCTCTGCTCAAAGACAAGGCGGGCAGACAGGGAT
>MGMW01000117.1 GCA_001795035.1 Chloroflexi bacterium RBG_13_53_26 | reverse complement strand
TGGCTGTGCACCGACTGTCGCCTGCGGCAGCATAACTACGGAACTGGTTAAAGGTAAGATTATCGCCGAGGCTCTGGCCATAACCGAGGATGATATTCTGAATGCCCTGGAAGGGTTGCCGGAGTCAGAAGTCCACTGCGCCGCCCTGGCGGCAGCCACGTTGAGGCAGTCGATCAGAGACTACCTGTCCCTGCAGCGTGAACCGTGGAAGAGGCGTTATCGGAAGACCGGCCCTCTTCCCTAGGGCGGCTGGACGAATCCGGACTAGAGTAGCCCCTGAACCTTCGAACGAAGCGTCTTCTCAGGGACAGCTCCCATGCTCTGGTCCATCACCTGGCCGTTCTTGAAGAAAATCAGCAATGGTATGCTCATCACTTTGTATTTGCCAGCCATCTGCTGATTCTCATCCACATTTACCTTGCAGAACTTCACTTTGTCTTTGAATTCCTCTGAGAGCGTATCCACTATCGGGCCGACCATGCGGCAGGGGCCACACCAGGGGGCCCAGAAATCCACCACCACAGGCAGAGTGGCTTTGAGTACCTGCTGCTCGAAGTCCTTATCGCTTATCTCGACTACCATTACAGTCCTTCTCCTTTCGTACCAAGATGGGCGAGTAAACGGTTTTTCATCAAACCTGGTTACCATACCAGAGGTGGTGATGGTAAAATGAACTGGTTTGTGCCAGACGGCTGTCATTATAGCCTCTGGATAAGAGGGCTGACAACGTAACATAAGTATTGTTCTGGAGAGAGCCATAGCCGAAGAAGTTGTCTTGACCATTGATGGCAGGGAGGTTAGAGCCCGTAAGGGAGAGAGGCTCCTCTGGGCAGCTCTTGACAATGGCATCTATATTCCCAATCTCTGCGCTATTCGGGAAGCCGATCTGCCTTTCGGCGGCTGCAGGCTCTGCTTCGTGGAGGTCGAGGGAAGACGATCTCCGGTGACTGCCTGCAGTCAATTCGTTGAAGATGGTATGGTGGTGCATACCACTACTCCCAAAGTGAAGCGACTGCGCCGGACTGCCTTTGAGCTTCTTCTCTCGCACCATCATCTTGATTGCCGCAATTGTGCCAAAAATCGAAACTGCGAGTTGCAGAGGATCGCCAGCCGGGAGGGATTCAAGCTCAAGCTGGAGAGATACAGGCGCATACCCAGGTCCCTGCCCGTGGATGACAGCCACCCGCTCTTTGTCTACGATCCCAACAAGTGTGTTCTCTGTGGCAAGTGTGTCTGGGCCTGTCATGAGCATGGTATCGGGAGCATCGATTTTGCTCACCGGGGCCTTGATACGAAGGTGAGCACTTTCGACAATATCCCTATGATAGATTCGAGTTGTGACTCCTGCCTGGAGTGTGTTCGGGTTTGCCCGGTGGGTGCCCTGGTAGAGAAAGACGGCAAAGCCTGCTAGAGGGGGAGTACGCTGGCGCGGGCATGTTTGGTTTTGCTTTGAACATCGATTCGATGGTACGTACAGCGCGCTTGGAGGAGAATCTATGCACGGTCTGGTGAGGTTTGTGAAAGTTGCCTTTCCGATGTTGTTAATGGGACTGCTGTTTGCGGGTTCGGCGGGCTGCGCCAGCGAATGCGCTGAGTCACAGGTTGACTGGGTGTACAGCCTTGATGAGACTCTGAGCAGGGCCCAAAGCGATAACAGGCCGGTGATGATAGATTTCTATGCAAATTGGTGCCCTCCCTGTAAAGACATGGACTGCAAAACCTATTCCGATGATGAACTGGGTGCTTTCGTTAATGAGAATTTTGTTCCCTTGAAGGTCAATGTGGACAAGAGCAATCTGGGCGGTGTCTACGACATAAAATCGATCCCCCAGGTTGTGTTCCTTTCACCGGATGGCACGGAAATCGACAAGGGACTGAGGATAGTCGGCTACATGCCCCCCGACCCATTCCAGGGGAGGCTTCAGGCGGTTCTCGATGCCTGGAGCCTGTAAATCCTCTGGGATTATTCCTGTGGATAGCTCAGGCAAAATTGTCTGCAGAATTGGGATATGAAGCAGAACCGTTGGCTCATCTTTCGCTTGTTGCTGCTGGGAATGTTTGTTGCGTTTGTGGCTGTGTTTGCTGCGGACCAGTACGGCCTGGTTCGAAGCTTTGTCAGATTCCTGTGCACCTCCTGTCTGGGGCTGAGCGACTGATAACCGATGAGGAAGCTGAGATGGGCAACGCAGTTCCTGGCACTGGTTCTGGTTAATATCGGCTTCCTCCAGATTCTGAAGCTGGGTGTTCCCTGCCCCTTCTTCTACTGCTACGGCTGCCCTGCTGCCGCCTTCGCCTGCCCCATAGGCACGTTTCAGCACTATGCTGCTCTGCAGCAGTTTCCCTTCTATGTTCTGGGAGTGGTGGGCCTGTTCGGCCTGGCCCTGGGACGGTTCTGGTGCGGATGGGCCTGTCCCTTCGGCACGGTACAGGACCTGGTCATGCTGGTAAGACGGCGCGGTGATGCTTTCAAGCTTCGGCGTGTTCCCTGGATGAAGTTCCTGGTTCTGGCAGTGATCATATTTGTGGCCTGGATTGCCGTAGACACCCTCTTCTGCAAGGTCTGTCCGGCGGGCAGCCTGTTTGCTGCCGTCCCACACTGGTTCGTGTCATCTGAGCTCAGCTTCGGGACATTCTTCTATGTTCATCTGGCCACACTGGCCATAGTGCTGGTGGCATTCTTCCTCGTTGGACGGTTCTGGTGTCGTTATCTCTGCCCGCTCGGGGCGATATTCGGGGCTTTCAACCCGGTGAGCATATTGAAGGTGAAGGTGGACTTCAGCAAGTGTAATCACTGTGAGGACTGCCTGAAGGTCTGCCCGGCTGGCATCGAGAAATTGGAGGAGATAGAGAATTGCACCGACTGCACCCGCTGCGGCAAATGTATCGAGTCATGCGACAATGATGCCGTGAAAATCTCTGCCTCCTTCAGAGATTAGCCTGCTTTCCCGCCTTTGCCTGTTAGAATGATTGTATGATGTCTGCAAGGGGGTGGTCGAAATGGCAGTGGCTGAGATAAGCGTTACTCCCATCGGCACAGGCAGCCCTTCCGTCAGTCGGGAAGTGGCCTGCGCAGTCAGCGTGTTGCGTTCGGAGAAGAGGCTGAAGTATGAGCTTACTTCGATGGGGACAATCGTCGAGGGGGATGTGAAGGACATCCTCAGGGTGGCCGGCAGGATGCATCAGGCGGTCCTCGATGGTGGTGCCCGGAGGGTGCTGACCAATATCAAAATCGATGACCGGCGCGACAAGCCCTTGACTATGAGGGGCAAGGTGGAGTCGGTGAAGAGGAAGCTGGAGACCTAGATAACCAGGGGCGCTCGACTGTGGCCGGGACCTACAACTGACTCAGTATTTCAGCCACCTTATGTGCCGTCGTGCCTGTCAATCTGGCGCATTTCTCGATTGTCTCCGGACCCCGAGGGCCGAAGTAGTGTGTGGCCACCTCGTTCATGTCGAACCAGTTGACCCCCGTGATCTCCGAGCAGACGGTGCTCTTGAACATGGGCTTGAACCAGAGGGCCAGCTTCTGCGATGGCTCAAAGGCTGGCAATATCCCTTCGAATCCCTCTTCGATGCTGCGGCGTCCCACCCTGGCGCCGATGAGTATGAAGCCTGTGGCCAGAGCGCCGCAAGTCAGCCCGGAGCTGCCGCCTCCCTGCAGACCGCCCAGCGCCTTGAACCAGAAGTCATCTTTGATCCCCAGGACCTCCTGAAAGGCATGAAAGAGTGATTGAGAGCAGCCGAAGGACTTCAGGTAGTTCTGGTATGCCAGTTCTGCTATCCTCTCCCTGTTAACCTCGGAACTGAGTACCTCCCTAGTTCTCTCGTCGAATAGCCTGGCGAACTCGGCGCTTGCTTGAGGTTCTCCCAATTTGATTCCTTCTGTTTCCGATGGCGCTCGCTTTGCATCATGAACTGTAGCACAAATGAGCCATGCGCACCAATCTGCTGACTCTGACCCTGGGCGAGACCTTCCGGTCTTTCGGGGTGTTGTCAATACCAGGGACAAGCCATGCGGTAATGCAATAGTATTGCATTTGCTATCTCATTGTGCTATAGTCCAACTTGTCTTCAACCGGACCAGGAGTTGATCAATGTCTTTTGTTAAGTATTCCATTCAGGTTCTGCGCTCCAAGGGCTATAAGGTGACCAGGCCTCGAAAGGAAGTGCTGGAGGCGGTTGAGAGCGCCACGGCGCCGGTATCACCCTATGACATCAGCAGAATGGTGCAGCAGCAGGGCAAGCATCTGGATCACGTTACCATCTATCGCGTGCTTGATCTGCTGTGTTCACTGAACCTGGTGCACAAGGTTCTATCTCGAGGCGGGTTTGTTAAGTGTGGCTTGCTTGATGAACCGGGCTGTCATCGTTTCCTGGTGTGCCGAGAGTGCGGAGTGCTTCAGGAGTTCACCGATGAGGCACTGTGTTATCAGGAGAGCCAGATCGCCCGGAGAATGGGATTCTATCCTGAGCATCATCTGACTGAGTCATCAGGATTGTGCCAGCGCTGCCGTTGACGGCAGTATTCCCGTGGAGAGGAGGAGTGCATGCCTGAGATGTGGAAGTCACTGTTTGGAAAGGCTGGCCGTGTCGCCGCATTGGCGATGGTCGTGCTCGTGCTTCTCGGTGGCCTTGCCTGCAGCTCAAGCACAGACTCTGATAAGCTCAAGGTAGTGGCCACCATCTTCCCCCTGGCGGATTTTGTGAAGAATGTCGGTGGGGACAAGGTGGAGGTTACCACCCTCATGTCAGCGGGGGATAGTCCGCATACCTGGGAACCTCTTCCTGAGCAGGTAAAGACTATTGCTGATGCTAGACTTATGGTCATCAATGGTGCAGGATTGGAGTTCTGGATAGAGAAGGTGGTCGAGACTGCAGCCAGTCCTGATCTGGTGGTAGTGGATACCTCTGTGATACCCGCAATGGAAGGCGCTCTCCTCGCTGGTGAGGAAGATGAGCATGAGGGAGTGAATCCCCATATCTGGCTTGATCCAGTGCTGGCACAGGATCAGGTTCAGGCCATTGCCCAGGCCCTGATCATGGTGGACCCTGACAATAAGGATGCATATTTGGAGAATGCTGCTGGCTATCTCGCTGAGTTGAAGGCTCTGGATGAGGAGATCAGAGATACCACCCAGTCCTTTTCTACACGGGAGTTCATCACCTTTCACCCTGCCTGGACCTATTTCGCCAAGCGTTACGGGTTGGTCGAGGCCGCGGTGATCGAGGAGTCGCCGGGCGAAGAGCCTTCAGCGGCTTATATTCAAGGGGTAGTCGACACGGCACGGGACCTGAAGGTAAAAGCTATCTTTGCTGAGCCGCAGTTCAGCCCCAAGGCGGCCGAGACCATTGCTGCTGAATGTGGAGCTGAAGTTCTCTTCCTTGACCCTATCGGTGGCGCTGATTTGGAGGGTAAGGATACTTATATAGAGCTGATGAGATACAATGTGGAGCAGATGACACTGGCGATGCAATGACGAGTTCGAATGTTATCAGCCTGGAAGATGTCTGGGTCTATTACAACGAGACCCCAGCCTTGAAGGCCGTCAGTCTTGACATAAGAGATGGCGAGTTTCTGGGTCTCATCGGCCCTAACGGCAGCGGCAAAACGACGCTGATCAGGGTCATCCTCGGTCTGGTCAAGCCGGACAGGGGCAGGGTGACGGTGTTCGGCTCGCCGCCGGACAAACTTGGCCGCGAGCGTCGCCTCATTGGCTATGTCCCTCAGAGAAATCTCAGTGACTGGAGCTTCCCCATATCCGTCCTCGATGTGGTTCTGATGGGGCGGTATGGGCGTATCGGTTTATTCAGACGCCCCACCTCGGTTGACGAAGAAATTGCCCTGAAGTCGCTGGAGGCTGTTCAGATGCGGGAATACGCTCGGCGGCACCTGGCCCAGCTATCGGGCGGACAGCAACAGAGAGTCATGATCGCCAGGGCTCTGGCTGCGGAGCCACGGTTGCTGCTGCTCGATGAGCCTGCGGCGGGTGTGGATATCCACGGTGAGGAGCAGTTCTATGGACTGCTGAAGGAGCTGAAGGAGAAGCATGGCTTGACCATCGTCGTAGTGACCCATGACATAGCCGTCGTTTCCTCGCACGTAGAGAAGCTGGCCTGCCTGAATCAGACCCTCTACATACATGCTTCACCGGATGAGGTACTCACTGCAGGGACCTTGCAGAAAGTGTACGGGTGTGAGGTAGAGCTTCTGGCTCATGGCAGGATTCCGCATCGCGTGGTTGAGGAGCACCATTGATGGACATCCTGGAATATGCCTTCATGCAGCGGGCCTTGATCGCTGCAGTGCTGGTGGGGATGGTCTGCTCGGTGATTGGCACCTACGTGGTATTGAAGAAGCTGGCATTCATCGGTGCTGGCATTTCCCACTCTGCTTTCGGGGGTGTTGCCCTGGGCTACCTGCTGGGGCTCAGTCCGGTAGGCATAGCCATTCCTTTCTCCCTGGCTACTGCTATGGCCATCGGCTGGGTGAGCCGGAAGGGCAAGATCTCGGAGGACACTGCCATCGGGATCTTCTTTGCTGGTACCATGGCGCTGGGCGTGCTCTTCATCGGGCTGAAGGAAGGTTACAATGTGGATCTGTTTGGCTATCTCTTCGGGTCCATTCTCTCGGTCTCCAGTTCCGATATCTGGGTTATCCTTGGTCTGGGGTTGGGAATCATTGGTGTGGTGCTACTTCTGTTCAAAGAGTTCTTTTTCATGAGCTTTGATGAAGAAATGGCTGCGGTCAGCGGTTTGCCGGTAGGCCGGCTCTACTTCCTTCTTCTGGGTCTCATGGCCCTGACTGTAATCATTTCCATAAAACTTGTCGGCATCATTCTGGTGGAAGCCCTTCTGGTCATCCCGGCAGCGGCTGCCTTGCAACTAACACGCAACTTCGTTCGGATGATGCTGCTCTCCGTGCTCTTTGGAGTGGTATCTGGCGTGTTGGGGCTGTTCCTTTCTTACTGGTGGAACCTGGCTTCGGGTGCAACCATCGTGCTTACGGCCGCAGCCATATTTTCCCTCTGTTTTGCCTTCTCCCCGAAGCGCCGCTGGCGTCGAATCCCTGCCGAGGGTTGAGGGATTCGACCTTGTAGTTATGGTGTTGGGTCGAGGAACTATACAAGTCCCAACCGGCTTGTTGCGTGCTTCAGCTACTTGGTCCTTCACTGAAGGACAGCGGAGCTACAATCCCTTATCCGCAATATAGGAGATAAGATCTGCCATACGGCAGGAGTAGCCCCACTCGTTGTCATACCATGACATTACCTTGACCATGTTGCCGGCAATGACCATGGTGCTGGGCGCGTCCACGATCGAGCTGGCCGGATTGCCCTTGAAGTCGATGCTCACCAGCGGCTCTTCGCAGTATTCCAGAATCCCCTTCAGTTTGCCGTCGGCGGCGGTCTTGAAGGCCTTGTTGATTTCTTCGGCGGTGGCCGGCTTCTCCAGATCGGCTACCAGGTCGCAGATTGAAACCGTGGTGACCGGGACCCTGAGAGCCATACCGTGAAGCTTGCCTTTGAGCTCGGGAAGCACCTGGGTCACTGCCTTGGCAGCGCCAGTGGTGGTGGGGATGATGCTCATGCCTGCAGCCCGGGCTCGACGCAGGTCTTTGTGAACTATGTCCATGATCTTCTGGTCATTGGTGTAGGCGTGGATGGTGGTCATCAGCCCCTTGCTGAAGCCGAAGTTTTCATGCAGAACTTTGACCACCGGAGCGATGCAGTTGGTGGTACATGAGGCGTTGGAAATGACGCGGTGCTTGGCAGGGTCATATTTCTCCTCGTTCACACCCAGGACGATGGTGATATCCTCGTCCTTTGCCGGAGCGGAGATGATCACCTTCTTGGCGCCGCCCTGGAAGTGGGCCGATGCTTTGGCTGCTTCCGTGAACAGTCCCGTTGATTCGATGACAATCGCTACCCCGTAGTCACTCCATTTGATTTTGGCAGGGTCTCGTTCGGCCGTAACCTTGGTGGCCTTGCCGTCAACAACGATGGAATCCCCGGTGGCCTCTACAATGCCCGGATAGATTCCATAGTTGCTGTCGTATTTGAGTAGGTGGGCATTGCTCTTGGCATCAGTGAGGTCATTGACAACCATCACCTCCAATTTGTTCGGATAGCGCTGCTTTATTGCCTTGAAAGCAAGCCTGCCGATGCGACCAAAACCGTTGATACCAATCTTGGTTGTCATTCGCTTTCCTCCCTTCTGTTCTACTGAATACACCAGCGGTACTGGTGCTTTGAGTCACTTGTCAGAGACCTCAGGGTCTGCCTTATTCTATTTGATAGAAGAGCTACTTATGCCGTCTTTCCCAACGGGTCTTCTTCAGCATCTTCTTATGCTTGTGCTTTGCCATCTTCTTCCGGCGCCATTTAAGTACAGAACCCATACACGCCACCTCTCATAAAATCACCTACCTTGTTCTAATAATTGCCGACTGCGACTCAGCATATCGATGAATGCCTCCACCTTGGTCTGCAGATGTGGAGTCAGCACGTAAGCAGAGTTTCCCTCCAAGGTTAGTATCGGTATGTTGATCATCCTGCGGAATATGATATCACCAATTGCTCGGTGACAGAAAGCTTGAACGTAATGGATCACTCCGTCTACCCGCCTTTGTTGTATCTCCGTCGTAATATCATCCAGTCTATTGAATATGGAATAGGGATAGGTGTAGTTGCTGTATTGCTCGGCCAGAGAGCCTCCTGGTTTGGGCATGGCGAACTGACGCTGCACCTCGTTGAACACTACCGTTGCCCCTTGCTGTTCCAGGAAGCGATAGAGGTCCTGGGCAAACACAGGAGGCACGCCAATGTAGGCAAGGCGAAGGCCGTCGCCATAGGGCTGGCGTTGGCGACACTGTGACAGGAACTGCTCCAACTGTAGTCGGTATTGGCGATGGTCTCCGTTGAAGTCCGAGCTGGAGATCAGCCACAGGTGGTTCTCCCACCCGCTGACCAGATTCTCTTCCCAGGTAAGCTCGTCCAGTTCACCGGTGAGCTGCCGACACGGTGCAAGATCCCTTCTCACCTTTTCGGCATCTTCCAGGTTTGTACCTAGATTCTTGGCCAGGGTCTCCAGACACTCCTGCATGCGCCTGGTGTCGGGTTGGTCAGGGTAGGCAAAGGGGATGACCCTGAACCCCCTTAGCTTGAGAACCTCCATAAGCATAATGGTGTTAGAGCAATCCCCTGTGGTCACGCAAAGCACAGTGTCGATACCGCGATCTATACAGACCCCATAGATACCCTTAATCCAGGTGCAGCAGTTCAGGGGGAAGCCGGAGCGTTCGGCAATACTTACCAGCCGATCCGGGCTGGGGTCATTGATAAAGACATTGTTCAGGTCAATGGCCTTGTAGCCGGCTGCCGACAGCAACTCTATGGGGACGGTGGTGGTAATGCCAATAGGTTTCATTGGATCGCTCTGACACTGTAGACAATAGTGCCGTTTTCACGTATTGTCTCTGCTTTCCCTTCAGCACATAGTGGTTCCAGATGGGCCAGTGCTGACATTACCGCCAGCCGTTTATCGAGAGAAGGCAAGTCCTCGAAGGACATGCTGACACCGTTGAGAATCCATGGGATTTGCAGTGAAACCTGATAGGCCGTCCCGGGGCCCTCTCTCAGGGTACTGATGATGGCTGCCTTTCTTTCTGTATGGTGTTGATAGAGTTCCTTGATTCGCTGCTTCAGAGCGGTGAAGACATGCTCATGTGCCGGGAGGACAAGGTCAACATCCAGACCGTCAACAACAGCCAGGGAATGGAGATAGTTGCCCAGGGGATCCTCACCTGACTGAGGATGCAAGCCAATGTTGGGGAATGTATTGGGCAATATATGGTCTCCCGAGAGCAGTATCTTCTTCGCTCGCTCGTAGAGACAAACGTGTCCTGGGGAATGCCCTGGTGTCCAGACCACTTCGAAATCGAAGCGTCCATGATGGATTACTTCTCCACCATGCAGAGTGATCTCAGGTGAGATGGGCAAAACAAATTGCCTCACTCCCACGGAGGCTCTTTGAAGTCGGGGCAGCTCAGGCTCCGGCACCCCGTGGGCACGCAGCAGATCGGCTGTCTGGTTGAGAAGACTGTCCATATTTACGTATCTGGAATCGATAAAAGCCTTTTCCACCTGATGCAAGGCCACCTTTGCCTTGGAGAGTTCGACCACCCGCCCTGCCAGGCCGTAGTGGTCAGGGTGAAAATGGGTGATCACTATCTGGCTGATATCTTCAAAACCAATCCCCACCTCTCTCAACTGACTCCCCAGGGCGGCAAAGGCTTGATTGGTGTTCCAGCCACTGTCAACGAGGAGCCAACCCTTGTCTCCCTTAATGAGGTAAGCGTTGACTGCCAGTTGATCCCCAAGCAGGGGCACGGGCAACTTCAACTGATATATTCCCGGTACTACCTCGTTCATTGCTTCCGCAGACTGCGGTATACTTCCTCCCCGGCGTAGTGGCCGCCAGTGCCCAGTTCCTCCTCTATTCTGAGCAGGCGGTTGTATTTACAGTTCCGCTCCGAGCGGCAGGGTGCGCCGGTCTTGATCTGGCCCGTGTTCATAGCTACAGCAAGATCAGCTATGGTGGTGTCTTCGGTCTCTCCGGAGCGATGGCTGACCACGGACGTCCAGCCTGCTTTCCGTGCCTTCTCAATCACTCTGATCGCTTCAGTCAACGTGCCTGCCTGGTTGGGTTTGATGAGGATTGAGTTGGAGGACCTCTTGGCGATGCCCTGATCCATTCGTTGAGCGTTGGTAGCATAGAGGTCATCGCCAACAAGCTGCACGGTTTTCCCCAGCTTCTCCGTGAGCAGTTGCCATCCCTCCCAGTCATCCTCCGCCATGCCATCCTCAATGCTGATGATCGGATAGCTTGCTGCCCATTCAGCATAGTAGTTCACCATCTCCTGACTGCTGAGAGTGATCCCTTCCTTGGCCAGTACATACTTGCCCTGATCGTAGAATGTGCTTGCTGCGGGATCCAGAGCGATGAGACAATCTGTGCCGGGTTTATAGCCTGCCTTTTCAATGGCTTTGAGGATCAGGTCCACTGCCTCCCGGTTTGATTTCAGCGAGGGCGCGAATCCACCTTCATCTCCCACATTGGTGTTCAATCCCTTTTCCTTTAGAACCGAGCGCAGAGAGTGGTACACCTCGCTTCCCATTCGGAGAGCCTGGGCAAAGGTCTTTGCCCCGCTGGGTACCACCATGAATTCCTGGAGATCGGTTGAGTCCTGGGCGTGCTTGCCGCCATTGAGGATATTCATCATCGGAACAGGCAGTGTGTGGGCCCCTGAGCCGCCGAGATGGCGGTATAGGGGCGCTGCCAGGAAGTTGGCAGCGGCATGGGCAACGGCCAGTGATACACCCAATATGGCGTTGGCACCCAACCTGGACTTGTTGTGAGTGCCGTCCAGGTCAATCATTCTCTGGTCAATGGCCGCTTGTTCCAGAGCGGACATGCCTGTGACGGCTGCGCTGATATCGTGGTTGACGTTTCTCACTGCTCGCAGCACACCAAGGCCGTGGAATCGCTTCTTGTCGCCGTCACGCAACTCGACTGCCTCGTAGCTTCCGGTGCTTGCTCCCGATGGAACAGAGGCTCGCCCCATGATTCCACCGCGCAAAGCTACTTCAACCTCCACGGTGGGGTTACCTCTGGAGTCAAGTATCTCCCGTGCTCTGATGCTTTCAATAGCTTCTGACTTGCTTTTCATCTATTCTTTTTGTCCTTCCCTTTGGCCTCAGCGGCTTCAATGGCCTTCTTCACTGCTTCCTCGGCACTTTGAGCTGGAATCACGGAGTTATCTTGTTCCCCGTGCAGAGACAGGGACCAGGTCCCCAGTCCTATCACAGGGATGCCGCTCTGGAGAGCGTGAGCGATCTCCGAGAGGGTGCCGTAGCTGCCATCCACAGCGATTACTGCCTGGGCTGACTTTGCTACTATGACGTTGCGTGCATGCCCCATGCCGGTGACTATCGGTATATCGACATAGGGGTTAGCTGCGGAGCGATCATCCCTGGGCAGGATGCCTATGGTCAACCCGTCTGCCGACTTGGCGCCCCTGCACGCTGCTTCCATCACGCCACCCAATCCACCGCATATCAGGGCTACTCTCTGCTTGGCAAGTCCCCGTCCCACTTCTTCGGCCAGTCTTGCCTCTTCAGCAGAACAGCTACTACCACCTATGACAGCAATGAACACATGCGACATTTCTAAGAGTCAGTGAAGCAGGCTCGGCATCGCCGAAGTCGGATGTGGAGAATTATATCATCTCAGTCGAGACTTTCACAACAGAAGCGGAATGGAGCTGTCGTCAGAATGAAATGGCAAACTGTTTCTGTTGACACCTTGCTTATCGGTGGCTACCATTAACTTCTGATTGAGAATTGGAAGTGAATGGGGAGCATCCTCGATTCTACAGCAGTGGAGAGGATTGTGAGGTGAGAATAGCATCGAATCGGGTATTGATGCAGGCAACCCTCGTCTCAGGGAGCTGATGAAACATCCGGGTCGTTTTTTCTCTCTGGCCATCAGGAACAGGGAACTCGGGAGATTTATCCAGTTTTGCCTTGTTGGTCTGAGTGGAGTTGCCGTCAACATGGGTACGTTCTGGCTACTCTGGAGGGTAGCCCATGTCGATGACCGTGTATCGCTGGTATGTGCCTACACTGCTGCCACGATGTCCAACTTCATCTTGAATGACCTCTGGACTTTCAGGGATAGGAGAGCAGGAGGTCTGGCTTCTCTCCTGAGTCGGGCTCCCAAGTTTGCTCTGGTAAGCGCAGTCGCCATTGGTCTCTACTATGCTATCTACATACCGCTCACCCGCTACCTGGAGATATACGAGCTATTGGCATTGGCCGCTGCTATAGGAGTTGGCCTGGTGTGGAATTTCACTGCTAACGCACTGTGGACCTGGAAGAAGAGAAGCCCGGCAGACTCACTCGAGTGAGTATCTTCTGACCTCGAAGCGATAGAGCTTGACCGGCTCGCGGGAATGGATTCCCGCTTTCTGACAGCATATCTCAATTTGCTGTGCCACACTGTTAACTCCTTCGAGATCAGGGAGGAGCAGTCCCCTTCGTCTCCCGCATTCCACAATCACGCCGTATTTCTTGGGATCAAGCTGATCCGTGTTCTCCACCGGCTCTGGCTTGGTGAGGACATCGACGCTGTAGCTGAGATGGGGCAGTTCGGCCTCGGTCACCGGGGCGAAACGGGGATCTCTTGTGGCTGAGCTTATGGCGTTGTTAATGATTTCTTCGGCCACATTCTCCTGGGTGGGCTCGAAGGTGCCGATGCAGCCGCGGAGGGCTCCGAATTTTTTTATGGAAACGAATACGCCTGCCCGCTGCTTCATTTCAGGTGTCAGCTCTTTGGGTTTTGCCACATGCTCCTGCTTGACATAATTCTCCACCGTTTCCTTTGCGAGGTGGGCCAGGGGGTGCAATTTTTTTTCTGGCTTACTTTGGTCGCTGCCTGCCGTATCCATCGCTAATCAGACCTTACAATGATGATTGTTACCATATTGAGATCAGCGCTGCAGAATCTGCATTGAGAATCCTTAGTCACACCTTTCGATGATACTTGTTCTGATATTGAGATCGGCACCACAGAATTTGCAGTGGGAGTCCTTGAGGCCAAGCAGCTCGGTCTGGTAGCCCTGCCTCCGTATGATCAGATTGCCGCAGGAATAGCAGGCAGTGTTCTCGCCGGGGTGGCCGGGGATATTGCCGGCGTAGACAAAGCGCAGGCCGGCCTTGTGGCCGATATCCATGGCACGCTCCAGGGTGGATGTCGGAGTAGGCGGCAGGTGGCTCATCAAGTGATGGGGATGGAAGCGGGTGACGTGCCAGGGCGTCAGTTCACCCAGTTCATTCCTGATCCAGTCGGCTATCCCCTTAAGCTGTTCCTCGTCGTCATTCATGGTGGGGATGATATTGGTGACCACTTCCACGTGCATGCCCCACTTCTCTTTGGCACGTTTGGCAACGTCCAGGATACCACGCCACTTCGATACCTTGGCCAACTTGCGGTAGATATCGTCTGAAAACCCCTTGATATCCACCCGCCAGGCATCGAGGAAGGGACCAATCAGGTCCAGCGCCTCTGCGGTAAGGAAGCCATTGGTTACATAAACGGTGTAGAGCTTATTCTGCCTGGCCAGCCTGGCTGAATCCAGGGTGTATTCAAACCACATCGCCGGCTCGTTGTAGGTCCAGGCGATGCCAGCGCAGTGATGGCTCCTGGTCGCCTCAATGGCAGCCTCGGGGAGGATGGTCTGTGATCCAGACGGAAGTCCGTCGACGCAGGCGATCTGCCAGTTCTGGCAGTCCTGGCAGTGGAAGTTGCACCCCCAGCCGCCCAGGGAGAAGACCTGGCTGCCGGGAAAGAAGTGGAAGAGGGGCTTCTTCTCTATGGGATCAACGGCTGCGGAGGACACCGCAGCATAGTTCAGGGTATAGAGCTTTCCTTCCCTGTTCTGGCGCACCTTACACACCCCGAGCTTATCCGGGGCAATAGCGCACTGCCATTGACAGACGTGGCAGCGCACCCGCGAGTCAGGAAGCTTTTCATAGAGCATGGCTTCCCGCATGTTTTGTTTCATGGTGCAAACCTATCAGATCATCTTGACGATAACAGGAGCCTGGCTCCACAGGCTCTCTAGCTGGTAGTACTCCCTCTCGAAGGGGGCGAAGATATGGACGATGATATTTCCCATGTCGAGCAGAACCCATCCCGAGCTGGCGGTTCCCTCACGGCGGTACCGCGCAAGAGCCTCTTTTTTCAGCATCTCACGAATAGCTTCCTCGATGGCCTCGATGTGCCGCTCGGTATTGCCGCTGCAGATAACGAAATAGTCGGCAAAGGAGCATACCTGGCTGATATCCACCAGCACCACATCGGATGCCTGCTTATCTGCGGCTGTCTCCGCAACCTTCTTGGCCAGATCTATTGCTTCCAGAGGCACTCTATCCTTTCTTCAGTCCTTCGATACCCCTTGTGACTTCCTCCAATTGGGCTTCCATCACTGGAGTGAGCCATTGCGCTCCGCCTGGTGAACGAACTCTCCCAGTGATGATGCTGCTTTGCGGTAGTCTCCTGTGTCGAATGCCTCCAGGGTTGCTTCCAGAAGCCGTACTTCCCCGAAGAGGTTAGCTGACATAGCACGGCCGACGCAGCATGGCCCCACATCAGCCCGCCAGAAGAGCGTCTCTTTGATCCCCAGCATCCTCTCCAGTTCCTCCCGGCACTGGCTGGCTTCGGCGGGGTCCAGCAACCTTATTCTGAGTGACTCGACCAGGTCCCTGGTGATGATGAGCATTTCATCGTCTTTCAGCTTTGTCATCTGGTAACCCCTGAAATATTATCGCATAAAACTGAGGATAGCTTACTGCAAACCGATCGACGATGTCTATTGGAAGTGATAGGCCCACTTGCTCGGAGGAGCATGCCAGCGGGGGCTGTCCAGGCCGATAGACCTTTCTCCTGGTGCGGGTATGTCAGATTGACCAAAGGGTCTGATTCGTGATACTATCCCGTGTGAGGCAATAGGGGAAAAGACGAAGGAGGTTTTGCTGATATGCCAAAATATCTGGTGCTTCATACTCTGGAAATTGCAAAGGTGCCCAAAGACCCCACCGGCTACATGTGGTCTGGTACGGACAAGCTTCTGGAATTGTTCACGGCAGACTGCCACTGCATTGCCAGTTGGATAGGCATGCGAGGTTTCTACACCGGCAAGATGGCATGTCTCTGGGAAGCTCCATCTAAGGATGCCATAGTCGGCATGCTGAAGAAGGTACCCGTTGCCCCTGTTGACGACATTTTTGAC
>MGMW01000116.1 GCA_001795035.1 Chloroflexi bacterium RBG_13_53_26 | reverse complement strand
GCCCTCATCACCTCACGCTGGGTGGCTGTACGAGCCCTCAGTCTGAGTTCCAGTAAGTTACGCTCTTGGGCAGTCAACACGATGGGAACAGCTCGTCTGCTCATGCCATACAGCATAGCAGACTCCCGGCATTATGGCAAGACAATCACCTGTCAGGATACTAGGCATGACCGGCTTCAATAAGGTTCAGCAATTGGCCCAGCAATTGCTGAACCTCTGCCGGTGACTCTACGAAGTACTGAGCAGCGCTGTTGTCTTTCTCGTTTCCAACAAAGACCGAGATACCACCGCGATCCTCTATGGCAGCAAAGCCATCCTCATCCGTAACATCATCACCCATGAAGATCGGCAGGAATCCTCCTTCGCCACTGACATTCACCTGACTGTCCAAGATCAGGGATATGGCTTTGCCCTTGTCCCAGTCCACAGCAGGTCTCACCTCCAGCACCTTCTTCCCGTAAGTAGTCCTTATTCTGCCGGCGGCTTGCATTTTGTCTACAATCTGACTGAACAGATTTTCCACCAGGCCGGCCTTCTCTTCGTCCACCAAACGGTAGTGCACACTCAGAGTAAGACGTTTATCCTCTATGACCACACCTCCGATCCCACTTAGAGCACGACTCAACACTCTGTACAGCCTTTGCATGGTGAATCTGGTCTGCTCTGCTAATGGATTCACAAAGACAACCTCTGGTCCCTCTATTTCCAGCCCATGATTACCAGCATAGGTTATCCCTTCAATACCGACCTTGTTCCTCAGATCATCCAAAGCCCGACCACTGACGATTCCTATGACGATATTGGGCTTCTTGGCCAGAGCCTGTAGGAGTTCTTTTGTTCTTTCAGGCAGTATCGCTTCACCCGGTCTCCCTGCGATCGGGACGAGTGTGCCATCAAAATCGCTGACGATCAGAATATGTCTCGCACTCGTAACACGCGCTGCAACCTGTTGCCAGTCTACCAAAAGATGCTCCAATCTTATCCCCCAAAATCGAGTTTTGTAGTTTCTTCGACTACTTCTCTTTCTCTATTCCGCCTGCAGAGCTTGTTCATCTGAACAAGTGCTCTCATCTTCCCCATCTCGTCAACGCCGATGAGGAAGAACATGAAGATCACCCCGATGCCAAAGAAGATAAGCAGCTCAGGGGAATTGTTGTCGGTCGATCCTATTAAACCCAGGACAGATCCGAGTATGATACCAGCCGCAACATATGCCACTAGAGAACTCTGCCACAGGCGAATAGCCACACCCTCCAATAACTTGGCAACAATTCATATCAATATCAGACTCGAAGCAGGGCAGAGGAACACACCAAAGAGACGAAGGTCAACGACTCCATATGAGCAAGAATAAACATGGATCGGGGAAGACTATTGCCATCGGTCACAAACCGAGGAGGAGGAGAGACAAAACTTCACTCCTGGCGAGACAGAGGTTGCAGCACTCTTCTTCGGTGAAGGCTTTCAGAACAAACCCAACCCCTCTGATATAGAAATCAATCCAGAGGGACTATCTCTGATATATGTTCATAAGGAACAAACACCAATACCACTAGGCTCTTGGTCACTCAGGAACGCAATAACACCATATCCTGAGTGACCTTACTACATAGCTTGGGCTAGCAGTACAAGCCTTGTTCAGACCACGACTTGGACCAGCTTCAGGCAGGCTCTAGCCCTTGCCGATCCTGAAAACCTTGGTTTTACAGACTGGGCAGGTGCCACTTACAGCAGGCCGCTTGTTCTTCAAGGTAACCTGTTTTGGATTCTGAATCTCTCTCTTCTTGCGGCACTTCACACAGTAGGCTTGCGGCATGATTCACCCTCCTTTTTCTTTTTCTCGCGTAACTGCACACACTATCATGCTTACAGCTACACTGTGCGAATAATATGCATACGAGCGGTCAAATGTCAAGTACCTTTGATCGCTATTTGCGTTAGATACGCTGTCCGCAGTTGCTTGAAGAATCTATGGTATACCTCACTCCGATAGTCGGGATAGGTCCACGGCAGTACCTGGAACCGCCTGCCCTGGTAGACTAGGGCAACCTCACCATATATTCCACTGCCCAAATAGAGACGATGTGCATAATCCTTGGTGCTGGCCAGTACCACCTTGGCCGCGGTCAGGTATCCCGGGTCCAGATTCACCAGCCGTTTCCCTTCTTCAGCGAGGATCTGTTCCAACTCATTGGTAAAGAGCTTTACCTCCACCAGTCTATCGGGAGGTGCCAGATGATGAAATCCCAGAAAGCGTCTCTTCAATCCCGTCCCCATCTCTTCCTCGTAGTACCGCGTGTAACTGAAGTCCAGTGTGTCACTCTCGATATCAATCGGCCCCAATCTCTCCTGAAGCAAGCTGTTTACTTGGGGCAGGAGGGATAACCGAGCCGTAAGCATGCCCACAAAGGTCTTCACCAGTTGTGGTTCCTTGGCTCTTCCCATTGGCTACCTGACACTTCCCGTGATTGATCCCTCTCGATTGCCAGCCAAACCTTGGCAGGCTTTCACACAAAGCCCACACACGTATTGTCCAATCTGTCGCGTTTTGCTGAACTCCTTCAATTGCTGGTAGCATGCCGTGTGATCAAACGCACCAGGCTCCTCTTTTATCGCCCCCGCCGGGCAAACAGCCAAACAGCGACGGCAGGAGCCACAATCCACTCCCAGCGGATAGCCAGTATCCAGAGGTAAGTTCGTCAGCACAGTGGCCAGGCGCACCTGGGCTCCCCATTCTTCAGTAATCAGCAGATTGTTTCTACCTCGCCAGCCCAATCCAGCCAGGTAGGCAACATCTTTGTGCGGCAAGTGCCCCTTCATGGTCGCCCAGTTCACGATTTGTGAAGCAGGTATGGGTAGAGCCGCATAGCCTTTCCTCTCGATCTCCTGAGCCATCCTCGACGCTGCTCGATCCAGTTGGAAGTTGAGCTGTCGATAGTGATGATAGTAGAGGAGATTCGGGCCATCTTCCAGGGTATTGAGCACACTTCGAGAAACACGTACGGCAATCACAATTGCCAAAGGGAATATCTCTCTGACATCTTTGGGCAGTTCGAGAAATCCTTCTCTTGATCCCCGTACATCTGCTATGCCCAGCAGATCCAGTGAGTTCTCATGTTTGACCTTCTCCAGCAGGTTCCGCATGTCGATTTGATCGAAATCCATGTCGGTACCTCAGGCAGCAGCCTATGAAAAGCAAGCCTTACACCACATGGTCAGAGACATGGACCATCTATTTGGCCTCATATGTATCTCGCGTCCAAACTACATTTCAATAGTAAGTATGCCCAGCCTATCCAGACCGTCGATAACCATGGTCACAGCGATAGCCGCCAGCAACAGGCTGAACACCTTTGAGACTGCCTTGATACCACCTTGTCCCAAGACGCGCACAAACCAACCGCTTAACATGAAGAACATCCACGCCACGGCAATATTCAAAGCGAAAGACATCAGCACCATATATAGCGGGAACTGAGTTGCCAGGAGCAGTAGTGTCGTTATCGTGGCCGGACCAACTGTCAGAGGAGTGCCAATAGGAACGACTGCCACCATTTCTTCTTTGATAACCTCGACAATTTGTCCTGTCAGTATATACCTGATTGAAAGGACAAGGAGAATGAGCCCCCCTGCAACAGCAAAGGCACCTACAGAAATGCCCATCACGTCCAGAATGGCCTTGCCCAGGAACAAGAACGCCAGGCCGAGCACAGCTGCAGTTAGGACAGCAATGTTGATCATCCGGTGCCGCTCGCTCCTGGTCGCCCCTTCGCTCAAAGAGAGAACAAACGGCAGATTGCCAAAGGCATCTATCACTATGAAGAGGGGTACGAAGGTCTTGACGAAATCTTCCACCGGCTATTCTCCGGATTATTGCTCTGCCTGAATCGATCCCTGATGATAGAGCGGGATGGATAGATTGTCAAAACACACATCACACCGCACACCACTAATTTGACAATGAGTGTTGAACATGGTATCTCTAGCAAGAATCAAGGACTCTAAGATCGAAATGGCCAATGAACAGCGTATTGTGATTACAGGCGTCGGCCTGACCGCCCCGAATGGCAATAACCTCTCGGAATTCAGACAGAACCTGCTCAACGGGAAGGCTGGCATAGAGAGAATCGAAACCCATTACATGGGTGAGGTGCTGGCAGGTGTATGCCACTTCGACCCGCTGAAGTACCAGAAAAAGAAGGAGTTGCGGCGCGGTACACGAGCAGGCTCCATCGCCATCTACTGCGCCAATGAGGCTATCGCTCATTCAGGATTGGATCTCACTACATTGGATAAATCCAGAATCGGCGTGTACTTGGGGATCACGGAGCATGGCAACGTAGAGACCGAGAATGAAGTCTACGCCCTCAAACAGTACAACTACGATGTCAAGTACTGGTCACATCATCACAATCCCAGAACAGTAGCTAACAATCCGGCTGGCGAAGTCACCTTGAACATGGGAATCACCGGACCTCACTACACTCTGGGAGCCGCCTGCGCCGCTGGCAACATTGGTCTCATACATGGTCTGCAGATGTTGCTGCTAGGCGAGATAGACTTGGCCATGGGGGGCGGAGTCTCAGAGAGCATTCATACCTTCGGCGTATTCGCCAGTTTCAAGAACGAGGGGGCACTGGCCTCTCACCCTGAGCCTCACAGGGCATGCCGTCCATTCGACCGGGATCGGAACGGTATCGTTGTCTCCGAAGGAGGGTGTATCTGCATTCTGGAAAGACTGAGCGATGCCCTCAGGAGATCGGCTACGATTTATGGTGAAATCGTAGGCTACGCCATAAACTCGGATGCTTTTGATTTTATCCTTCCACATGCGCCTCGACAGGCCGAGTGCATGAGGCTGGCATTGAAAAAGGCCGGCCTTTCCGCCAGTGATATTGATATCATCAGTAGCCACGCCACAGGGACTCAACAGGGTGACCCGCAGGAATGCCATGCAATTAGAGAGGTCTTCAAGGAGTCCTCTCATACCTACGTCAACAACACCAAGAGCTTCATCGGCCACACCATGGGAGCTGCCGGAGCTCTGGAGTTGGCAGGGAACCTGCCCTCTTTCAACGACCATATTGTTCATCCAACAATAAATGTGGCCAACCTGGATCCTCAATGCGCCATTCCGAACATGGTGATCAACAAGCCTGTAGAAGTTGACAAGATCGACTACATCGTGAATAATTCCTTCGGCATGCTTGGCATCAATTCGGTAGTTATCGTCAAGAGATTTGATGGGCAACGCTGAAGAAATAGTAGTTACAGCTATTCTAGAGGGGGGGACAGCTTATGCTTGGTGAACAAATCAGATCTGTCATTGTGGAAGTGATTGCCCAAATTGTGCCAGATGAAGATCTGAGCAATCTGAGGGGTGACATCCGTATCCGTGACCAGATTGAGTTGGATTCCATGGACTTCCTGGACATAATCATGGAGTTGCGAAAACGCTACGGAATCGAGGTCCCAGAAGACGACTACATTCAGATGGCTACGCTCGATGGCGCAGTGGCATACCTCGAACCGCGCATGGCACACCTCTAGCCCCAGACAAGCAAAGAGACTGAGTACAGTTTCTTTCTTCACCGTACCACCAGAGCCCCGTCATACTGTCGGGCTACTGGGGGTGAAGGCAACCATCCATATTGCTTCAGCCGCTGGGCTATAGGGATACGAAGGCTGCTGATCATATTACTTGAGCCATGGACTACGACGTTTTGATTATTGGCGCAGGAATGTCCGGACTCGCCGCCGGCATCAGGCTAGCCTACTTCGATAAGAAGGTCTGCATACTTGAGAAACACCACCGCGTCGGGGGACTGAACTCTTTCTACAGCAAGGACGGATACAAGCTCGATGTTGGCTTGCATGCCATGACCAACTATGTTTCTAAAGATGTTAAGTCGACACCATTGCCAAAGCTGCTGCGACAACTGAGGCTGAGATTCGAGGACCTTGATTTATGTCAACAACATATGTCGGTCATCAAGTTCCCCGAAAAAAAAATTCGATTCACCAACAACTTCGAGTTCTTTCTCAGTGAGGTCGCTGAGAACTTCCCGTCTCAGACTGACAACTTTCAGAAACTGCTCAAGACCATATCCGAACATGACGAACTGTCACTGGACGCAAAGCCACTTTCAGCACGCCAGGCGGTCAGCAGCATAATCTCCGATCCACTGCTGGTTGACATGCTTTTCTGCCCACTTATGTACTATGGGAACGCGCAGGAACATGACATGGAATTTGGTCAATTTGTTATCATGTTCAAGAGCATCTTCTGCGAGGGATTTGCAAGGCCCCAAAATGGAGTACGCCATATCCTCAATCTTCTAGTGAATAAATACAGGGATTGCGGCGGTGAACTGAGAATGAGATCAGGCGTACAGAGCATTCGGGTTTCAGATGGCAAAGCTGAATCGCTCCTTCTCAATAGCGGTGATGTTCTGACATCCGACAAGGTTTTGTCCACCGTCGGCCATGTTGAGACTATGAACCTGTTGCCCAACTCTGATGCAACAGTCTCCAAACACGAAGTGGGGCAGCTTTCCTTCACGGAATCCATTCTGATGGTGGATAAGCAACCCTCTGACCTGGGCTTAGAGACCACCATCATCTTCTTCAACGACTCAGACAGGTTCAGCTACCGAAAGCCCGACAGTCTGATAGACGTCTCCAGCGGGGTGATATGCTGTCCGAACAATTTTTTTTTCAGGGAACCGTTGCCCGATAATATGATCAGGCTCACCAATCTGGCCAACTTCGACCGCTGGAACAGCTTAGGCGAAGAAGAATACAAGATGCAGAAAGAGGCTTGTTTGAAGGCTGCCCTCGAGGCAGCAGTGAAGATTGTCCCAGATTTTCGGGATTCGATTATATTCACCGATATGTTCACTCCGAAGACAATCTACAAATTCACCGGACACCTGAATGGGGCGGTGTACGGCTCGCCTCAAAAGATCAGAGACGGCAGGACACACATAAAAAACCTTTTCATCTGTGGTACAGATCAGGGATTCCTGGGGATTGTGGGGGCGATGCTGAGCGGCATTTCAATAGCAAATCTACACCTGTTGAGGGACAAATGATAGAAATGGCTGGCGACTGGTTGGAAGGCACAAGACCACAATATGATGTCATTGTCATCGGCAGCGGGCTGGGCGGCCTGACGGCAGCCAACATGCTGGCCAAGGACGGCTACTCCGTCCTGCTACTGGAGCACCACCATAAGCTGGGCGGCCTAGCCACATGGTTCCACAGAAAGGGCGGGCATATCTTTGACATCTCCCTGCACGGGTTCCCCGTGGGTATGATCAAGACCTGCCGCAAATACTGGAATCGTGAAATCGCCGACTCAATTGTCCAGCTCAAAGCGATCAGGTTCGACAATCCGCAGTTCTCGCTCACTACCACCTTCGACAGGGACGACTTCACAAGGATTCTAGAGGAGAAGTTCAGAGTGCCCAAGGAATCCATTGATGCCTTCTTCGATACTGCCAGAGGAATGAATTTCTATGACGACCAGCAGATGACCACCAGACAGCTCTTCGAGAAATTCTTTCCCGGCCGAGACGATGTGGTTCGTCTGCTGATGGAGCCAATAACCTATGCTAATGGATCCACCCTGGACGATCCGGCGATAAGCTATGGAATCGTCTTCTCCAACTTCATGAGCAAAGGCGTCTACACCTTCCAGGGAGGGACCGACAAGATCATCTCCATGATGCAGGCCGAGCTTATCAAGAACGGGGTCGACATCCGCACCCACTCCCTGGTAGAAAGGATAGTTGTGGAAGGCAGACAAGTCACCGGCGTAGTAGCAAACGGGAAAACGATCAAGGCCAGGTCAGTGGTCTCCAACGCCAATGCCAAATCAACAGTGTGCAACCTTGTTGGCGACGAGCATTTCGACAGCGGCTTCGCTGAAGAGGCCAGAAAGGTGCGCATCAACAACAGCAGTTGCCAGGTCTACATCGGCATCAAGAAAGGTGAAGCAATTGATTTCGTCGGTGACCTCTACTTCACCTCCGTGGCAGAGAAATTCGACTCCGAGAAATTGCGCAGCAGGAACATCACCAGTCGGACCTATTCCTTCTACTACCCGACGACAAGAC
>MGMW01000115.1 GCA_001795035.1 Chloroflexi bacterium RBG_13_53_26 | reverse complement strand
TCAGCCACTTTCAATCCTTCGAATATCTTGTTTGCCATTTCACACTCCCTCAAGCTGATTCCCAAGATCAGATAATACCGTTTGCCTTGAGGATGGTCATCTTCTCTCTGGAGAGCCCCAACTCTTTTCGGTAAACTTCCTCGTTGTGCTCTCCGATGAGAGGAGCCCGCCTATGGATCCTCCAGGGCGTCTCTTTCATCCTGACGGGGGCTCCAGGGTACTTCATGGTCTCACCCAATTCTGGATGCTCCACCGTCTCCCAGAAGCCCCGGGCTTCCAACTGAACATTGTTGAGCACATCCTCGAATGTAGCGCAGGGGGCCAAGAGTATGCCTCTCTTCACCGCCTCCTCGTACAGTTCCACCTTGGTCCTGGTCATCAGGAACTTGCCGATGTAGGAGTTCCGTGTGTCGCTCTCCTCCTGGGTCAAGGTGGCATTGTCCCACATGGTGGGGAAATCGAAGTCCTTCAGTTCCAGGGCATACCCCTCAGAGTTGGCCCAGTCAACCAATGCCCTGGATGACTGCGATGATCCGGCAAAGGCACCACCACCAAACATGAGAGTGACATAGCCATCCTTGCATGGGACAACGGTACGAGTGAAAAGCGGACCCGCCTGAGGTCTGACTGAAACGAAGAACTGCCCCAGTCCCACCAGGTTCGCCTTGAGTATCTCGTAGATCTCGACTGCATTCATCAGTGTCAGTTCCACGGCATCCTGCATGGAGACGTCCACGTGCTGCCCCACGCCACTCATCTCCTTGTGATAGTAGGCCATCATCGAACCGAGAGCCCCTTGCAGGCCAGAGTGGAAATAGGACTGAGGGTCGGCGCTCATGCGCACCGGAGGGCGTCCCAGGTCGCCCAGTATCCGTGCCATTCCACCCATGGCAGCGCCAATGAGATCGGTGGCCTGATAATGGGCATAGGGACCGGTCTGACCAAAGGGAGTGATTGATGTAACTATGATGTCAGATTTGACCTTCTTGAGATCGGAGTACCCCAGCCCTACATAGTCCATGTAGTCTGGCTCGAAGGACTCGACTACAATGTCCGCAGTTTTCACTAATCTTCTGAACAACTCCTTACCGTCGGGAGTACCAATGTCCAAGGTGATACCCCTCTTACTGGTGTTGGTGGCAAACCAGAACAGGCTTTTCTCCGGGTCAGCGATATCCTTGTAGAATGGGCCGATATTCCGGGCCGGGTCGCCTCCCGGTCTTTCGATCTTGATAACATCTGCCCCAAAGTCGCCCAGTACCTTACCGCAGAAAAGCCCTTTTTCATCGGCCAGATCAAGAACACGACAACTACCCAGTAGAGTGTTGCTCTCGGTCACAAAGCACCTCCAGTCTTCGCGCTAGATCCATGTTCCCCCATCATTTCATACGATGTTCACCCTGCAACCTCTCGCCACACTCAATCAAAATGAATCACCGCCCGTATCACTTCTCCTCTGTCAACGGCCGCAATAGCTTCGTTGATTTCGTCCAGAGTGTAGTATTTTGCGGCGAGTTTGTCGATCGGCAGTTTGCCTTGCATATACAGATCGACGTACTTAGGCACGTCAATCATTGTCCTTACATTGCCCAGCAGACTACCCTTAAGGGTCTTGCCGAGCAGGAACTCAAACGGGAACAGGCTGAGCACATCGGCCATAGGGGCTGCCCCCACCAAGACACACGTCCCTGCGCTGTGAATGGAGGCGAAAGCCTGGGCCATAACATTCACGTTTCCAATGGACTCGATGGAATAGTCAGCTCCTCCCCCTGTAATCTCCACCACCCGCTGCTGCGGATTTTCGCGTGATGCGTTGATGACATAGTCAGCGCCCAGTTCCTTGGCCAAGCCCAGTCTTCTATCCAGCAGATCGACGGCTACGATCTTACCGGCTCCCGCCAGTTTGGCCCCCATGACCGCACTCAACCCTACCCCACCACAGCCATAGATGACAATGCTTTCGCCAGCTCGCAGTCCAGCCCTGTTGATGACACTGCCGACACCAGTGGTCACACGGCAGCTAAGTAGACACAACACATCAAGTCGTGCATCCTTGGGCACCTTGACTGCGGTGCGCTCATGCACTACAACATATTCCGCAAAGGATCCCTGGCTGTAGAACAAATGCAAGTCCTGGTCTCCCTTATGCAAACGCCTTCCGCCGCCAGGTAGGGTGCCCATTAGATGCGCCGGCAGTACTTCCGCGCATAGGGCCGGCTGGCCCTCAACGCAATAGCGGCATTCCCCACAGGTGAAGATCACTGGCAGCACCACATGGTCGCCAGGCTGAACAGTGGTCACGCCGGGTCCAACCCTCTCCACAATCCCGGCCCCCTCATGCCCCAGGACAATCGGCAGTGGGCTGGGCACTTCACCTTTAATGGGAAGAAGATCGCTGTGGCAAATCCCCGTAGCCACCAGCTTGACCATGATTTCACGGTCCTGCGGATCATCAATGGTGACCTCCTCCACTCGCAGAGGTGTATTGGGCCGATAGAGTATCGCAGCTCTCATCTTCTTCATAATTGCACCTTCCTCTCAACGGTTAGTCTATGTCAGGTTTATGATTTGCTGTCAAGCCAGATGGACTCAGTTGCCTGAGATGATCATATCGCGGATTCTGGCACACACCCACCTTGGGTCACTAGTGGTAAAATAACATGAATAACCGGTCAGAACAAAGTCTCGAAGCTTAGGGATCAAAAAGGTTACTCCGGAGAGAAAAGGAAGCGAGCAAGAGCCAGTGCACATGTTCGGATATGCCGGCAACATCTTGAAGGTGGACTTAAGTTCCAGGAGTATCTCCAAGCTGTCCACCATGGACTATGCCGACAGGTTTCTAGGCGGCAGGGGTATAGCTGCCAAGCTCTACTGGGACCACGTGCCGCCGAAAGTTTCCTGCTTCAACCCCGACAATGCCCTCATCTTCGCCACCGGTCCCCTGGCTGGAATCCCTGTAATAGGCGGTTCGCGATGGGTAGTCTGTGCCAAATCCCCTGCCACATCACCCGAGCACTTCAGCTCTGCCAATCTGGGTGGCAACTGGGGCATAGCACTGAAATCCGCCGGCTATGATGCCCTATTCATTCAGGGCAAGGCGGACCGGCCGATCTATCTCTTCATTCATGATGACACTGTCCAATTCGAGGACGCCTCCGCCATTCGGGGCAAGGGTGCCATAAAGACGAGGGAAGCTCTCAAGGCTGAATTGGGGGAATCAACTAGCGTGGTAGCCATTGGTCCTGCCGGCGAGAATATGGTCACCTTCGCCACCATCGTAGCCGATAATGACGCTGTCGGCTCGGCTGGTGTGGGAGCCGTCATGGGGTCAAAGAATCTCAAGGCCGTGGCAGTGAGAGGCATGACTAACAAGAAGATGGCAGTGGCCCAGCCTGAGAGGCTGAGGGAACTGACCAGTCGCTTCAGCAGCTTTGGCACGGAGTTGATGTCCGTGGTGGGAACCATGGAGTTCCGCATCACAGGACCCCAGACAGAGAAAGCGCCATGCTATGGCTGCCTGGGCAATTGTCTGAGAAGGAACTACCAGGCTGCCAACGGTCAAAAGGGGAAGTTCATGTGCCAGCCAGCCACCTTCTACCGGCCGATGGCTGAAGGCTATTATGGGCCGGGGCTGGACATACCCTTTCATGCTGCAAAGCTGTGTGACGAATACGGGCTGGATACTATGACCGTTTCCATGATAGTGCTCTGGCTCTACAGATGTCTCAAAGCAGGCATACTGACCGATGAAGACACAGGCATTCCCACATCCAAGCTGGGCAGCCTGGAGTTCATAGATGCGCTGGCAAGGAATATCTCTCTGAGAGAAGGCTTCGGGGATATCATAGCCAGGGGATTGCTCGAAGCTGCGGATCATGTAGGAGGAAAGGCCAAGGAACAGATCATCAGGTTTCTCTCAAAAGCGGGGATGCCCAACATAACCGACCCCAGACTCTACGTCACTACCGAGATGCTCCATGCCATGGAGCCAAGACCACCCCAAGTGCAACTGCGAGAAATAAGTGTTGTGGTTACTCGATGGTTGGCATGGCTCAAGGGGACTCCGGGAATCCACGTCTCCACAGACACAGTGCGTCAAATAGCACAGCGCTTCTGGGGAAGCGAGGCTGCCGCCGATTTCTCCACCCACGAAGGGAAGGCCCTGGCAGCCAAGATGATTCAGGACCGCGAGTACGCCAAGGAATGCCTTGTTCTATGCAGCTTTCTGTGGCCTGTTCTCGACATCGCCAACTCCGATCACCATGTGGGAGACCCCTCGCTGGAGAGCCAGATACTATCCGCTGTCACCGGTAGCGACATAGACGAAGAAGGGCTCTACAGAATAGGCGAGAGGACCTTCAACCTACAGCGGGCCATCTTGATTCAGGAAGGCCACCGGGGCAAAGAGGATGATAAGATTCCGGATGTCTGGTTTACCACGCCCCTCAAGGGAGACCCAATCAACCCAGATTGCCTGGTACCCGGCAAGGATAGCCAACCGATATCCCGAAGGGGTTCCGTTGTTGACAAGGCGGAATTCGAAAGTACAAGAGAGGAGTATTACCGGATCAGGCAATGGGACACAGCCACAGGTCTGCAGACCAGGGACAGATTGAAGGAATTGGATTTAGATGATGTGGCTCAAGAACTGGCGCAGGAGGGGCTTCTCAAAGACTAGGTTCAGTCAAAAGGGACCGGCATTTTCAATGAGAGAGGCCGTTGAGAGAGAACTGGCCAATTTGCTCCATACTGGATAGCGTGTTGAACGTTGCAGATCAACGTGGTTGCCAAGAACCATCACACCATCGAAGGGAGGATAGCTTATGGGAAAGATACAAATGGGTCCTCAAACGCTGGTTTACCCCATGCCCGCCATGCTGGTGGGAGCCAATGTCGATGGTAAGCCGAACTTCATGGCCGTCGGCTGGGGCGGCATTGCCTGCGGTGAGCCACCGATGCTCTCCGTAGCCATCCGCCACCAGCGATACACTCTCAAGGGCATCCGTCAAAACATGACCTTCTCAGCCAACATACCCTCCGTTGATCAGACGAAGGAAGTGGACTACTGCGGTATTGTGTCCGGCTCCAAAGCTAGCAAAGCAGAGATCTGCCATTTCAAGGTATTCTACGGGAAATTGGGCAATGCCCCTCTCATTGAGCAATGCCCAGTCAATCTGGAATGCAGGGTAGTCCACATTATGGATCTGGGAAGCCATTCCCTGGTCATCGGCAGAATTGAGGAGACGCATGTCTCAGAGGACTGCCTCACTGCGGGGAAACCAGATGTCACCAAAATCAAACCCCTCACATATGTTACCAGCCCTGCCGCACGATACCAGGCTTTAGGAGAACCCGTAGCCAAGGCATTCAGTATCGGCAAGGAACTGGCCTGAATATCTCGCCATCACAGTGACGTCAGCAGGAAATAGGTACATCAAAAAAGGTTGGCTTCATTGCAGTGGGGCCAGGTCTCTCGGTTGGCCAGAGCATCTCAAGATAGCCTGGCGACTCGGCATCTTCGTCCGCAAAGCACACAAAAATATAACGAATTTGAACAATATGGTGAAATTCAGCGTCACCCCTCTTGACAATTCACGTATCATGTGCATATCATTCGCACAGTGTACCTAGCAAGCACGAAAATGCTAGCAGGACACAAGTAAATAAAAGGAGGAGGTACAAGAATGCCCCAAGCGTACTGTGTGAAGTGCAAGAAGAAGAGAGAGATCCAGAATCCAAAGGCAGTCGTTCTTAAGAACAAGAGACCTGCCGTGAGTGGCACCTGCCCAGTCTGCAAGACGAAGGTATTCAGAATCGGGAAGGCATAGGGACTTCTCGCATACTTCGTCCCAGACACTCGCTGGAGAACTATTTCCCTGCTTCCATAGTCTGCGAGGGCCGGTTCTCCTGCAGAGTAATTGATGTTGTTCGTCAATGCGAGCCGAAGGGGCAGCGAAGCAGTCTCTGCAGCTAGGGCTAGGGAATGAGAGTGCTTCGCTGCTGCATCTTCGTACTAGCCCAGTTGAGCGTCAGCGTTATTTTCAAATTAGAGACTTTGGATTAGCCATGCGCGTTCTCTGTGCCAGAGGAGCGCTAAACTAGCGGACCTGCCACCCAACAGCAGGTGCCGCTCATATAACCGCCACCCAGACTGATCATGCCTTGACACATTGTGACCATGTCATCTAAGATACAGACACAGTGCTGATTATGGTAATAATTAACAATACAGAAGCAATCGGATAAAAGCAAAGGAGGGACAACATGGCGGATAGTGTGTATAAGGTAATCACCCTCATCGGGACCAGCCCTGATTCCTGGGAGAAGGCGGCTGCCAGCGCTGTGGAGACGGCTGCTAAGTCGTTGCGCGACCTCCGCATTGCCGAGGTTGTGGAGATGGATATGCAACTCGAGAAAGGAAAGGTCCGCGCCTATCGGACAAAGGTCAAGGTCTCCTTCAAGTACGAGAAGGAAAGCTAGGCCTTAGAAACCTTGCACAGCAGGGCGCGATTGCACCAGCCACCGGATAGCTCATCACACCATTCAGGTTCATCCAGCGTGAGCACATTGGCGTTTGATTCGAAGACGCCGCTGAAGTCGGGCTCATAGGGCGCTTTCTCGGGAAACCACCAGCTCGCCTGGCAGTTGACCACGTTCGGCAGCATGCCAGAGTTGTAATGTGCCCTCTGCTTGATCCTACCACGGCGGGTCTCAATATAGGCCCAGTCTCCCTCGGCTATCCCCATTTGGCGAGCGGTATCGGGATGGATATCCATTAGCGGGTCCGGGTGTTTCTCCCGAGAACCGATGTCTTTCTGCATGAATTCCGAATGGAACATGGGCATGAAATTGCCGCCGGTATTCAGAATAAGCGGATACTCTTTGGCAACTTGCGGCAATCGAAGAGGACTCTCCGGAGGCTCTTCATAGTAGGGCAGGGGATCGTAGCCCAGCTTTTCCAGAATGCTGGAGCAAAGCTCAATCTTGCCCGATGGCGTGGGAAAACCAGTATTCTTCCACGGCTGAAGTTCAAAAGTATCGGGAAACACAGCGGACCGGTTCACCACATCTCTGAAGGTCAGGCCCGTGGACTTGAGCCTGTAGTTGCTCACCTCTTCTGTAGTCTTCCAGGGCCAGTATTCCTCCTGTCCCACAGCAAGAGCCAGCCCGCGAAAGAACTGGTAGATGTCCCGCCGCTCACCAAGCGGTGATATGGCCTTCTCGCCACCAAGCAGCAGGCTGCCGAAGTCCATCATATTGGTGCAGAGATCTCTTTCCATCCAACTGGCCGCCGGCAGAACGTAATCCGCCAACTGGGCAGATGGCGTCATGAAAAGCTCCTGCACCACATGAAGTTCCAAGTTGTCGCTCTTCAGCGCCTCAAAGACAAGCCTGGTGTTGCCTGCCCAGGCCAGCGGATTTGACCCCCAGGCAATCAGCGCTTTTACGGGATAGGGTTTGCCGCTGAGGATGGAACGCCAGAGAAGGGTGGTATGCGCCTGTATTTGAACAGTAACCGGGGCCGGGACACCATAGACCCGTTCCAGGTGCGGGGCCATGAGACTCCAGCCATTCAACGAAACAAGGCGGCAGAGATCGAAGCCCATCTGCTTTCTCCGCTGCTCCATTGATAGGAGGTGCATCATGGACATTTCCGCTTCGGTAACAAAATTGCCGCCGTTGACAGGCTCTCCAGGACGAGTGATCAGGTGACCGCCAAAGACACCGAGGTTGCCGGTTATGGCACGCATGATGATCTTGCACTGCTCCGTGCGGGTGCCATTCAGTCCCAGTTGATCAATGGCTACACCATAGGGCATGCAGGCAGGCCCATTGGTGGCATACATCCTGGCTGACTCCACAATCTTCTCCGACGGAACGCCGGTGATGTCAGCCACCCGCTGCGGAGAATATTCCTGCACACGGGCCTTCAGCTTGTCAAAACCGACTGTCCATCGAGCCACAAATTCCTTATCGTACAGTTCCTCATTGATAATGACATTCAGCCAGGCCAAAGCCAGGGCAGTGTCAGTGCCCGGCCGCAGGCGCAGCCAGATGTCAGCGATGTCGGCAGTTTTCGTCTGCCGGGGATCAACCACGATCACCTTAACATCACCCTTTCGTTTCTTCTTCAGAATCCCGGCCCAGTTTCGCTGGCTCGATTCTGAAGGATCAGCCCCCCAGTAGACCACACACTTCGCATTGGACATCTCAATGGCATAGGTAGTGACATCGCCCATGACCGCCATATTGATAGCCA
>MGMW01000114.1 GCA_001795035.1 Chloroflexi bacterium RBG_13_53_26 | reverse complement strand
AATCAGGGTGTCGTGGGTTCGAGTCCCACGCGGCTCACCAGCTTCATAAAACCACTCGCTATCCCCAATTCGCGAAAGAATCAGGGTGTCTTGACACTGGGTCAAGCATGAACAACCCGAAAGCCGTCCCCATGAAATCCCTGATGTTATACATTGGTCCAGAGCAAACTGGGCAGGTCACACCACCCTTTTGGAGCAGCATAGCTGGAAGTCATCCGACCAGCGAGACCTCTCTTTGTAGCGCCGAGGTGAATCGATCATCAATCGGGCGATGCGACTGCCCACGAAACGAGCAAAGGCCCCAGCGCGAGCCAGGGGCCTTTGCCCTTGATGCCAAGTTGCCTTCCGTCAGCTAGGGCAGATACTCATCCGCTCCCCTATCCACTACCGCTCCGCCATAGCCATCGCCATCTATGATGCGAGGGTCTCCCTCGAAGTCCGTGCTGATCCCGGCTGCCGCAGAGTTGCTCCCGGAATCGATGCACGGTGAGCCCAGCTCCAGGTGGAAGTCGCCGCCGCCCGGATTCTCAAACAACGGATCTGCATTGATATTGCCTGTTCCCGGGTAAGTACCTGAGGTCATCCGTATATCACAGTAGGTGAAGGTCGCCGAGCCGCCATTGTTATATATCTCCGAACCTCCAGAGTTCCCCCAGAGGATGCAGTTGGTCACCACCGGAGAGGAGTTGATATTGTACATCGCTCCGACGTACACGCCCGGGTTACCCGAGAAGGTACAATTGGTTACCCGAGGCGACGAACCGTTTGCGTTGCACATCCCTCCGACATATATCCCATGGTTGTCCCAGAAGATGCAGTTGATCACCATCGGCGAGGAGGAGTAGTTGTACATCCCACCATGGGCCGTCCCATAGTTGCCCGAGAAGATACAATTGGACACGGTCAGGGACGAGTTCTTGTTGTACATCCCGCCTACGTATGGTGCCTTATCCGCGTAGCCGCCACTGATGGTGAAACCATCGATGACGGTGTCATAGCAATTCAGGGAAGACACCACGGTGTAGGCATTCTGCGTGTCCGGTACTCCGTCGCCATCGATATCGCCGCTGAGGGTGGTTACGTGGATAGCAGGATCCCGATCTTCCCATGTACCGCCACCCGATGGGAATCCACCATAGAGGGCCACGCCATCTACCATCCGGAAGGTGGCGCTTCTATTGCCAGTGCCATTGGGATTGGCCGCGTTCTCATCAGGGTAGTACGTACCGCTGGCCACCCAGATTGTGTCGCTGGAGGAAGCAGTGGTCAGTGCCTCTTGCAGGTCATCAAAGGCATCTGCCCACGAAGTGCCATTGTCGTTTCCGCTGCCAGTAGTGCTGGAATCAACATATATCACTTTCAGGAATTCATCCACCAATTCATCCACCCCCATATCCACGGTGCCGGGCGGAGGCCAGATGCGAGGATCGCCCTCAAAGTCGGTCTCAGGCAAGGAGGGCGTATCATTGTCTCCGGCATCAATACAGGGCGAACCTCTCTGCAGGTGAAGGTCAGCTGTCAGCAACGGGTCTTGATCGATGTTGCCTTCCCCTGGGTAACCACCCTGAACATCACAGTAGGTGACTACCGGCGAGCTACCTTGCTCGTTGTATATCTCATCGACTGCATTTCCCCAGAGGATGCAGTTGGTCACGATGGGCGACGCCGCTTCCCAGTTGTACATCCCATACGAGTTGCCCGAGAAGGTGCAGTTAGTCACTGTCGCTTCGCATGTGCCAAAGTAGTCACGGTTGTACATCCCATACAAGTTGCCCGAGAAGGTGCAGTTGGTCACCGTCGCTTCGCATCTGCCAAAGGCCGACGCATGGTTGTACAACGCGCCACTCAGGTGGCTGTGGCCCGAGAAGGTGCAGTTGGTCACCATCGCTTCCAAGGTGCCAAAGTAGGCCCCGTTGTCCATGCCGGTGCTGCCGTGATACTCGAAGGCGCAGTTGGTCACCGTTGCTTGGTATGTGCCGTTGTCTCCAACAAAGTTATGCATCCCAACAAGGATGGTACCGTTTCCCGAGAAGGCGCAATTGGCCACCTCAAGTGAGGAATTGAAGTTGTCGATCCCGTAGTAGCACAATTCCTGGCTGGTAAGGGTAAACCCGTCGAGCTTTGACGAAGGGTCGAGACCCCAGCATTCTACTACGCTGCTGTAGGGGGCCTCCATGTCAGGAAGAATCGTAGTGATGTCTGCCCCTGCACCCTGAATTACCAGGTTCTTGTACCGCCAGGTCAGACGCTCGAAGTAGGTCCCAGCGGCCACGTGAACCGTGCCTGATGTTGCCGCGATGTTGATACCGTCCTGAATCGTGGCGAAGGCGTCGATGCCAAAGGTGTGTCCATCGCCCACCGGAGCGCCATGCGAACGACCTTCCCAGTCATCATCGACCCAGACTTCCAATAGGTATGGCACGTATTCGATATGCTCGTTCACACCCATATCCACCACCGCTCCGGCATAGCCATCACCGTCTACAAAGCGAGGGTTGCCCTCCAGATCGTTGGTGATGTCCGAAGGCACAGCTGCGTCATCTCCAGCATCAATACACCAGGAGCCGAACTGGAGGCAGAAATCTCCGTTCCCAGGGTCAACGAACAACGGGTCTCGATCCATGTTGCTTTCCCCTGGGTAACCACCCTGAACATCGCAGTAGGTGACTGTCGCCGAACTGGAATAGTCACCTATCTCCCAACCTCCAGTGTCCCCCCAGAAGATGCAGTTGGTGACCGTCGGCGAGGAGTAGAAATTGTACATCCCTCCGAAGTCCGTGGCGGAATTACCCGAGAAGGTACAATTGGCTACATGAGGCGACGAACTCAGTACGTTGCACATCCCTCCGGCATATGACCCATGGTTGTCCCAGAAGATGCAGTTGATCACCGTTGGCGAGGAGGAGTAGTTGTACATCCCCCCACTGGCAGAGCCATAGTTGTCCCAGAAGATGCAGTTGGACACAGTCAGGGAGGAGTTTTTGTTGTACATGCCGCCTATGTTTGCCTCGCTCCCGCCGGTGATGGTGAACCCATCAAGGGTGGCAGCAGAATCCACATCGACAGCGGTCACTACAGCGTGGCCAGGATTGCCAGCGATGGTGGTGACCTGGGCTCCCGCCCCCATAACCTTAACTCCGCTTGCCAGGGTGATGTTTTCCATGTACTGGCCAGCGAGCACGTTCACTATGCCCGAAGACTCCAGGGCATCAATACCGTCCTGGATCCTGGCGAAGGCATCAGTGCCAAAGATGTGTCCATCACCCACCGGGTCACCAGGCGAAGCACCTGCCCAGTCGTCATCTACCCAGACCTGACTGAGAAAGAGGAAGTTCTTGGCATTCAGTCGCCCACCGGTCAGGACCTTATGGGCCAAGCCGGAGATGGGGTCGACGGTGTCCAGTATGGTGGTCTTGACGTCAGAACAGTGGTAATCAGGGTTTGTGGCCAAGACAAGAGCTGCCACTCCTGATACATGGGGGGTTGCCATGGACGTACCACTCCAAGAATCATAGTTGTCGCCTGGAGTGGTGCTGAGGATATCTACCCCTGGTGCTCCCAGATCAACCGAAGTTACCCCATAGTTGGAGGCCCAGAAGACTTCGTCTGCGAGATTGTCATTGTGATCCGTAGCGGCCACGGCGATTATGCAGTCCAGGTCGTGGCTGGCAGGATAGAATGGGGATACATCGTTGTCCGTGCCGGAGTTCCCTGCTGCCGCAACGAATAGTATGTCGGCAGCTCCTGCCGCCGCAATCTCATTGTAGAGGCTCTGATTATAGCCGAGTCCGCCCCAGCTGTTGGAAATCACCTTGACCTTCACGCCATGGTTCTCCTTCATATCGATGATATATTCGATGGCGGCAACGGCGTCCGTAGTGTTCCCATACCCAGTACTGTCAAGGAACTTCAGAGCCATCAGTCTCACGTTCCAGTTGACGCCCACGACACCAATCCCGTTGTCGCCAACAGCGCCGATGGTTCCGGCACAATGCGTCCCGTGTCCCTCATCGTCCATAGGATCGGAGTCAGGGATGTGACCTTCGTAGGTGCAGGTGTCTATCCCGTAGATATCATCCACATGACCATTCAGGTCATCATCCTCGCCGTTTCCAGGAATCTCCCCTGGGTTCTGCCACATGTTCGCCGCGAGATCCTCATGGGTATAGTCTACGCCCGTATCAATCACGGCGACGACGACATCGGAACTGCCGGTAGTAATATCCCAGGCGCCAGGGGCGTCTATGTCGGCATCACGAGTACCTCCGTTCTGCCCCCTGTTGTCGAGCCCCCACAGCTCGTCGAACCCAGGATCATTTGGGTAGGTGTCACAGGTTCTGTACACGTAGTTTGGCTCCGCATACTCAACGCTCTCATCCTTGCTCAGAAAGGCAATAGCTTCTTCTACCTTCGTTCCTTCACGGAGCTTGAGGCGCTGCACGCCGATCCGATCATAGGAGTTGATTGACTCGGCGCCAAGTACCTTGATCGCACTTGTCGCCCTTTCGGGCGAAGTGCTATGCTTGAACTTCACCAAGACCTCACCCTCGACATACTCGGGGGAGTCGGTCGGCTCGACACCAACTCCCTCGCGTGCCTCTTGCTGCGTTGCCGAGCTTTCAGCTAAGACGCCAGTCATCGGAACCGCGAGACATGTGATCAACACCATGGTGAATGCAACTCCGATCACCTTGTGCCAAATGATACGGCCCCTATTCATGTTTCCTCCTTTTTCGCTCCTGTCAGCGTCGCTGGGAGATACAAGCCATTTAGCAGGGCACTATGTATGGTTCAGCAGCTGTTTCATATTCGCTGTCATGCAGTGCAGGTGTACCTGGACTGCATGTCTCACAGTCTCCGCATCGGGAGTGCTCTTCGGAAGATAGCCTGTATCTCCCCAGAAGCGGCCAACGTGTGTCCGATCACACGTCCAGAGGTTGTCTCTATTGCGATGGCCGAAGCACGGTCCGTTCCAACTTCGAAGCCAAGCCATCATTCACCATCCGTTAGTAGTTATGTCCTAGTCCGGTTCGGACACCGGTTGTGTCTCATGATGCATGATGCATGTAGGTGGATTTCGTCTCAGAGAATAGCGTGAAAGGACCAACGGTGTCAACTTACTCACAGAGTCAGTAGCCCGTCTCACTGCACCCTGACCTTGGATACAAAGAAGGGGGAGTATGCAGGTGGCGATAGACATATCTACCTACTCCATCGTCGCGTTGGTACCTTGCCCCAGGCAGACACCACACATACAGCCAAGTATGCATTCGGGTGGATTTCGATTCTGCTCAGACTCCCCGTCCAGACCGTAGTCCATGTCGCTTGAATATTCGCTTGTCTGGTTCAATGAAAGACAAGAACGTGGTCTGAGAAAACACATCGGTCTTCCCGTATCCTGCAGACACCCCTTTGGCTGTTAAGGCTCACAACGGGCAGGCTGAAGGATTTTCACTCCACGTTGGAACATGAAATATTCTGGAAACATTTTGGATACATAATGGAAACATCCTAGTGACGGTCTACATCCGGTATCTGTGTGGTGGACAATCATGCGTTGCGTTTATGGATCTTAGTATGAGGCTGTAGCCACGACAAATCCATAAGGTGGGTCAAACAGAGAACTAAATCATGGGCGATGCTTAAAGTTAAGGAGGGTTAGATGATAGCTGGTGATACTGCCTGGATACTGATCTCCACTGCCCTGGTTATGTTGATGACACCGGGACTGGCGCTTTTCTACGGCGGCATGGTGAGGAAAAAGAACATCCTCTCTACCATGATGATGAGCTTCGGCGTCCTCGCTGTAATAGGTGTACTTTGGGTGCTTTTCGGCTACACCTTGGCCTTCGGGCCTGACAAGGGCGGCATCATCGGAGGGCTCGACTGGATCGGGCTGAGGAATGTGGGGCAAGACCCCTCATCCACATACGCTACGACTGTTCCCCATCTGGCCTTCATGATGTACCAGGGTATGTTCGCCATCATAACGGTCGCCCTCATAACCGGTGCCGTGGTGGAGCGGATCAAGTTCAGCAGTCTGCTGATCTTTTCGGTTCTATGGTTTACACTCATCTATTGTCCGGTAGCACATTGGGTATGGGGTAGCGGGGGATGGCTGGCTGAGCTGGGCGCTCTGGACTTTGCCGGCGGAATAGTGGTCCACATTACCGCCGGAGTATCGGCTGTGGCCTTGGCGCTGATTCTGGGGCCCCGCAAAGGTTTCGCTCAGAAGCAGACCATGGAGCCCGCTAACATCCCCATGGTAGCGCTGGGCGCGGCGCTGCTCTGGTTCGGCTGGTTCGGATTCAATGCCGGCAGTGCCCTGACATCCGGTGGACTAGCCGCCAATGCTTTTGTAGCTACCAACACCGCTGCCTGCACCGCAGCATTCACTTGGATGCTGTTGGGGTGGATCTACAGACGACCCTCTCTACTGGGCGCTGCCACGGGAGCCGTGGTTGGCTTGGCGGCTGTTACGCCAGCCGCTGGATTTATTACTCCTATGGCGTCCATACCGATAGCGGTGGTAGCGGCGCTGATTTCATACTACGTCATGATCCTGAGATCCAAGCAGAACGTGGATGAGTCCCTCGATGTCTGGGCTTGCCACGCCATGGGAGGGACCTGGGGGGCACTGGCCACCGGCATCTTCGCCAGCGTTGCGGTGAACGCAGCGGGGGCCGATGGCCTGGCCTACGGTGGCGCCATCCTCCTGGCCAAGCAGGCAGCCGCTGTGGCGGTGGTATGGATCTTTTCCTTCGTTGGAACCTGGGTTCTGGCCAAGATCGTAAAAGCCGTGTTTGGACTTCGGGTGAAGGATGAGGAGGAAATGGTGGGCCTGGACATATCCCAGCACGGAGAGAGAGCATACGGAGGGCTTTAGCTGGTGAAGAAGAGGGGAGCCGGGTCTGTAAGAGCTGCACTGGAAGGGATCGAGGTTTTCGGCATGACTGTGGCGTAAGTGAGCGGATGCCGACCTCCGAACCTTCACGATATGTTCTGCGTTAGCCGCTGACGCAGGGGAAATCAAAGGTAGCCTTGAACGTGAACCCCGGAGTTCTGTCTGCTGAACCCACGCGGCTCACCGGCTTTGAAGCGCCCCCCGAAAAAGGAGATCGAGTAAGCAGGGTAGCTCCTCAGGTCTGCCTCGTAGCCTCTCGACACCCCGGGATTCTGCCGTCTCTCATTTTGCCTGACCGGGGCTGGTCCTGAAAAGTATTCGGGTTCGTTTTGCTTCATCGGCTGCGAACAAGGAAGGATGGAGGCAAGGGTATTCCAAATCACTCGACGAAGGAGTAAGCGAGTCGGAATTCAAGAAGACGTGTCTCGTGCAGACTATGAACAGCACGAATAGCCCTGGTGTCCTGATATCGGAACGTAATGCGTTAACAGGCTTCAGGCCTTCTTGACAGCTTTGGCACCAGCCAGCTTGGCATCCATGAAAGTCTTGAGAGCTTCCTGGGAGTTATAGGTGAACTTGAATCCGATCGCCTTGGTGAGCTTCTCCGTGCTGACCACTATTGGATATTTCATGAACTCGAGGCCACCGACCGGCGATTTCTTCTGGATACGCAGTGCCCAACTGAGGCTTATCAACGGCGACCAGATCCACGAGGGAAGACCGAGAGACGGTTTACCTGTGGCCCTCAGCATGTCCCTGTAGGTCACAGCCCCGTCAGCGCCAGCGTTGAAGATCCCTGCATGCCTTTTCTTGAGCAAAGTCACCACCAGCCTGGCCAGGTCTTGCTCGTAGATGAATTGCCACGCCGGATCGTACCCAGAACAGTACATCGTTACTGGCATGAACAGCACATTGAGACCCGAGGGGGCGGCCTCAGGCCCCACCACCGCTACGACGCGCACGATGGTCACACACTGCTTCGGGTGTGTCTTTGCGTGCTCTTGAAACATCAGATCAACCTCGGCCTTGTCCTGACCATAGGGAAAGGCGGGAACGGGCCTGAGTGGCTGGTCTTCAGTGATCAGCGGTGGATTGTCGCGGTGCGCACCATAAACAGTGTGGCTGCTTTGATAGAAAAGGGCTTCTACAGATGCTGCCTCGCAAGCCTTCAGAAAGCTCTGGGTACCGCCTATGTTGATGCCGTGGGCATCAACGTGGGTTGTCGGTGGAACAATGAAAGCCAGGTGCAATGCTGTGTCCACCTTGTTCTGGGTGAAGATGTCAACCATAGATTCGCGCACATCACGGGAATAGAACTTGAGCTTGCCGGTGGTGTAACCGGGTGGTCTGATGTCTATGCCAACAACAGTTTCCACCTCTTTTTCCTGATCCAGCACTTTGAGTATCTGGCCACCCAGATAGCCCGAGATCCCCGTTATTGCGACGCTTTTCATGTGTGCCTCCCTTGATTTATCTTCGCCGGGTTACGTCATCCTGCAGCCATCATGAGCGATGGGCGATGCAGGGCAGGATAGCCAGGGCTCTCCCCCCATTCGGGGCAAAGTATGACTTGACCAGCAGTTGAATGTCAAGTTGAGAACCTATTGACAATGAGCATATGAGTGGTAAACTCGTAATCATGATCGAACTGGCAGTCAATGCCAGGTATGTTTGAAGCAGGAAAGGGGGTGAGCAGTATGGTAAAGGCGAAAGCCAAGACGTCAAAGGCAAAGACCACGAAGGCAAAGACCGCTAAACCCAAAGCCAAGAAGAAGTAGGAGAGGATTGTCGACGGCTAGTGGCAGTCGCACAACCGGATCATGGGCGACATTGTAGCCACAAGTCACAGGGTGGGCTGTCCTGCACTGGCTCTCGCAATACAGAGTGCCTGGATTTGCAGAGAAGATGATGCCCTTGAACCCAAATAGTGACAACCGCTCGTCCAATCCGACTTGGCGAAGGTGCAGGACAGCAGTGCCTTGTGGAAATCCAGATGTCATGGAAGCCGATGTCCTCTGAGTAACTCTGTGTCATCTCCTGCGATTCTCCTTCTTGAACCTCTGCACTCTACTCCCCAATGATGCTCAAGTTGCGCTTGTTGTTCAGAAGTTGCAGCCCGAGCAAAAGCGTTCCAGTTCCACTTTGAAAACCTGGTTCTCGTTCAATCATCCATGGCGACTGGAATGGATGTCATCGATAGTATCCAGAAGTGAGGATGATGTAGCCGGAGCGCTCAGGGATTTACTGAAATGGCTTCAGAGGTGGACCCGATGGAAGACTTAGACTCGGGAAGGCTGCCGTTCATAGCGAACCAGCAGTTCATTTAGCCTTGCCGGATTGCTGCTTTTGAGCATGGCGTTTTCCAGAGAAACGATGCCGTTTCGCACCAAATCGGCCATTGCCATATCCAGTGTCTGCATGCCCTCTCGG
>MGMW01000113.1:576-14376 GCA_001795035.1 Chloroflexi bacterium RBG_13_53_26 | reverse complement strand
CCTCTGCCTCAACAACCTGTTCCACAGGTTCAAGCACCGCCACAGCCTCGCTCGGTACTGCCTTCTCAGCTTTGGAAACCTCCCCCACCCTGGGAGCAGCCCCTCCCTCAAGCATAGAGGTGCTTTTGATATCAATTCGCCAACCGGTCAGCCTGGCGGCTAGTCGAGCATTCTGCCCTCCCTTGCCGATAGCCAGAGAAAGCTGCTTATCAGGGACAACAACACTGGCATTCTTCTCATTGCCGTTGATTTCCACCTTGACGATTGAAGCCGGACTCAGTGCATTGCCAATGAAAACCGTCGGGTCGGGGTGCCATTGAATAATATCGATTTTTTCCCCACCGAGTTCTTTGGTGATGTTCTGCATTCTGATGCTGCGCAACCCGAGACATGACCCAACCGCATCAACCCCTTCCTGACGGGCGGCAACAGCAACCTTGCTCCGATAGCCTGGCTCGCGGGCTACAGCCTTGATCTCAACTGTGCCGTTGTACACCTCGGGAATCTCAATTTCAAACAGGCGGCGAAGAAGGTTCTGATGCGTCCGCGATACCACGAGTTGGGTCCCCCTGGCAGTACGCAATACCTTCAGCAGGTAGTACTTGAGCCTCTGCCCCATCCGATAACGGTCTGTGGCCATTTGCTCGGCCAGAGGAAGTATCGCCTCCGCCTTCCCCAGATCAACCCTGATATGCTTCGGTTCTATTCCATTGACGACACCGCTGACGACGTCTCCTTCTTTGTCAGCATACTCGCCAAATATGGCATCCCGTTCAGCCTCCCGCAAACGCTGTAATATCACCTGCTTGGCAGTCTGAGCAGCAATGCGGCCGGCATTCTCCGGAGTACACTCTACCTCGATCACATCGCCAACCTGAGCCTCCGCCTTCAGTTTCCTCGCCTCAGAAAGCAGCATCTCCTTGCGTGGATCCGTACGCCTCTTCACCACTTTCTTGGGAGCGAACACCTTGACATCACCTGTCTGGGTCAGAATCTTGACAGTTATCTCCTGATCAGGTGCAAAGCTGGTCTTCTTGAATATCGGCACTAAGGCCGATTCCACAGTCTTCAGGATAACCTCTTTGGGCAGGTTCCTCTCGGCCGCGAGTTGGGTAAGAGCAATGACGAACTCGGTCTTCATCTCCTGAGCAACCCTCCCATTTGTCTCTCTGTCCTCGTATACGTTCTCCAACCAAAAAGAGTGGGGAAACACCCACTCCACACACAAGGCAGGTTTGGCCCTAATGTATCACAATTGAGATAACAATGCAACGCCAGCACAAATGAGCACATTCAGAAGCGCTCAGGATACAGGCAAAGCATCTGGGATTCTATGTCTGCCACGTATAGTCTATACGATCATATCCATTAGTGATGTTAATCATCAGATGTGTTCCTTCACCTTGCCTGCCACGAATCTGGTCATCCCTTCTACCGACGCCAGTTCATCAACGGTTGCTTCCCTGATCCTTTTGATTGATCCGAACCTCCTGAGTAAGGCTCGCTTGCGTTTGGGCCCGATCCCCGGTATGTCATCCAGCGAGGAACCGAATGAACGTCTCCTGTGCACCTTATGATGGTAGCCGACGGCAAATCGGTGTGCCTCATCTCTTACCCTCTGCACGAAGTAGAGAGCCGGCGATTGACGGGGCAGCATGATTGGCTCAGCTATCCGGGGCAGGAAGATGGCTTCATTCTCCTTGGCAATACCGGCACAGGGAATATGGTCGATTCCCATCCCCTGCATCACCTCTAGGGCACTATTGAGCTGCCCCCTGCCACCATCAATAAGTACCAGGTCAGGCATAGCCGCCCAGGCACCTTCTCGAGATTCACTGGAAGCTCTCCCGAAACGCCTCCTCAATACCTCCTGGAGCATGGCATAATCGTTGGCTCCGGCGACCGATTTGATTCTGAAGAGTCGATAGGCTGATTTCTTAGGCAACCCTCGCTCGAACACCACCATGCTCCCCACCGCAGAGGTCCCCTGGATATTGGAGACATCGTAGCCTTCCACCCGCTGTGGAAGTGCAGGCAAGGAAAGCAATTCCTGCAGCTCTTCGAGAGCACCCTTCAGGACATCGGGGGCCGCCAGCGATTTTATCCTCGTCTGCTCCAGGCCCTGACGGGCATTCTCCGCCACCATATCCATGAGCCGCTTCCCGGATCCCCGTTGGGGCACCCGGAGCTCTGTTCTCATTCCCCTCCTGCCCTCCAGCCACTTCGTCATGAGAGTCATCTCCTTCAACGGATGCTGAAGCAGTATCCGCTTCGGTATGTGAGAAGCAGAGCTGTAGAACTGCTGCACAAAGCTGGTCATAATCTGAGACAACTCCTCGTCCTTTGTTCCAGTCAAGATGAAATGCTCCCTTCCGATGAGCTTGCCCCGACGGATGAAGAAAACCAGCACATAGGCCTGATCCCCTGCCTGGGCAAAGGCAATCACATCCGCTTCTCCCTCCGCCAACACGATCTTCTGTTCTTCCGTAACCCTCTCGATAGCCTGGATCTGGTTCCGCAGGACGGCAGCCTTTTCAAACTCCAGGTTTTCTGATGCCAGCGCCATTCTGGCATGCAACTCTCTCACTATCGTTTCATGCTTGCCTTCCATGAAAAGGATAACCCGTCTCATTAGCTGGCGATACTCCTCGTTACTTACAGCCCCGATGCATGGTCCAAGGCAACGCTGGATGTGATATTCAAGGCAAGGACGCGACGCCTTGCCGATGATCGACTCTCTGCATTGACGGAGTGGGAACAGCCTTCTTATCAAGGCCAGGGTTGTACGTAGCGATCCAGCGCTGGCGTAAGGGCCAAAATACCTGGCACCGTCATTCTCCACTCGCCGGGTAATGCATGCTCTGGGCCAATCCTCGTTAAGGCTTATCTTGAGGTAAGGATAGCTCTTGTCATCCTTGAGACGTAAGTTGTACCGAGGACGGTATTTCTTGATGAGACTGCACTCAAGGAGCAGAGCCTCCTGCTCTGAATCAGTGACATAGAAATCAATGTCAGCAGTCTGGGTTATCATTCGCCATGTCTTCGGGGAAAGCTTGTCCGGAGAGCCGAGGTAAGAGCCAACCCGATGATACAGGCTGGCCGCCTTGCCTACATACAGGATATTGTCCTTCTCATCCTTCATCAGGTATACGCCGGGCTTCGCTGGAATCGCTTTCCACTGCTGCTCAAGACGTTCCCGTTTCATGTCCACGAAGCAATTTTACATCTTTGACCCCTATTATGTTAAAATAATCACCACCTTCAAAGTAACACACCCTAAAGGAGACTCCGATGAAACAGGGAATAGATAACTTTTTGCGGCATCTTGCCACCGAAAAGAGATTTTCTGCAAATACAATCGCTGCTTACAATAACGACCTTCTGCAGATGGCCGACTTCTTCCAGAGTAAAGGGGCGAAGCAATGGTCCGAGGTAGACATCCAACTGGTAATGAGCTACTTTATTGATCTGAAGCGGAGGGGCTATGCCCTGGCTACGATCGCGCGCAAGACGGCCTCCGCCAGGACCCTGTTCAAATACCTCGAAAATGAAGGGGCCATGCGGGACAAGCTTACCGATAATATTGGCTCCCCCAGGGTGAAGAAAAGCCAGCCGCGACCGCTCTCAGAGCATCATGTGAGGGAATTGTTGAAGCAGCCAGACAAATACCCTACTCCGGAAGCTAAGCGAGACAAAGCCATGCTGGAACTGCTCTACGTCAGCGGCATGCAGGTGACCGAACTCACCTCACTGAATATGGATAGCCTGAACCTGCAGGATGACTCTGTTTTGATAACAAGTTCCAAGGATCGGCATACATCCATAAGCCGGAGTCACGTTCCCACATTGAAGAAGTATATGGATGAAGTCCGCCCTCAATTGATGCATCATAGAAGTGAGCAGGCTCTGTTCCTCAATAGGCTCGGGCAAAGGCTCACCAGGCAGGGATTCTGGCAGATCGTCAAGACCTATGCCAGGGAGGCAAATCTGGATAGCCAGGTCACTCTGCGCTCTCTGCGTCACGGCTTTGTCGCCGCCTCTGAAAAGGCAAAGAACTAAGGCAGGACAGGCTGGGCATCATCAGGGTCACTTCATCCCATCGCCATAACGATTGGGGCAGCAGATGACCGGCTGTAGGAAATAGCTGAATAAGGCTTCGACATCAAAAGGAGGGTCAGATAATGGCACTTTTGTACGAAAAGAGGGGAAGGATCGCCTGCATCACCATAGACCGGCCTCGCGCCTTGAACTCCCTCGACCCGCAGACATTCAAAGAGCTTAGCGATGCATTGATAGACTTCAGAGATGACCATGACACATGGGTGGCCATCCTGACCGGCAGTGGTAATCGAGCCTTCTGCGTCGGTGCCGATATCAAGGACATGCTGCCGATGCTGAACGATATCCGTAATGAATGGTGGCGCATGCCTCCCACCATACTGCGTGGGCTGGAGTTGTGGAAGCCGATCATAGCTGCCGTCAATGGACATGCACTTGGTGGCGGCATGGAGCTGGCACTGGCATGTGATCTGAGGATCGCTGCCGAACACGCAACTTTTGGAGCCCCCGAGGTAACCCTGGGCATCATCCCCGGCTGGGGCGGCACGCAGAGGCTGCCCCGGGCTGTTCCATTTGCCAAAGCAGCCGAGATGATCTTCTTCGGACAGCGCATCGATGCTCAAGAGGCCTACCGTATCGGGCTGGTCAACAAGGTGGTCCCCCAGGAACAGCTTATGCCCACGGTTGAGGAATGGGCCCAGAAGCTGTGCGAAATGCCTCCCCTGGCAGTAAGGGCAGCCAAAGAAGCCATGATAAGAGGGACCGGGATGAACCTGGACGATGGCCTGATGCTGGAGTCAAGGCTCATGGATGTCGTTGTTGCCAGCGAAGATCACAAGGAGGCCAGAGACGCCTGGTTGGAGAAAAGGAAGCCCACGCTGAAGGGCAAGTAGTATCCGAGGGCCCTGGTAGAAACTGCGAAAAGAAAGGAGCAAGATCAGGATGAATATCAAGAATGTTGGGGTGGTGGGTTGCGGCCAGATGGGAGGCGGGATTGTCGAGGTCAGTGCGCGCGCCGGCTACCATGTGGTAGTGCTCGAGGTTAACCAGGCATTCCTGGACAAGGGCATGGGAAACATTGCCGCGTCACTCGACAGGGCAGCCAAGAAGGGCCGCATAACAGAGGAGGAAAAGAGCAATATCCTGAGCCGTATCAAGGGCACCACCAGATTCGAGGATTTCAAGGATTGCGATCTGGTAATAGAAGCAGTCATCGAGAACATGGACGAAAAGAAAAGGGTTTTCGGCGCTCTGGATAAGGCCTGCCCGCCCCATGCCATTCTGGCCAGCAACACCTCGTGCCTGTCAGTCCTCGACATGGCCATGGCCACCAAGAGACAACCCCAGGTATTGGGGTTGCATTTCTTCAACCCTGTGCCGGTGATGAAGATCGTGGAGATCGTCAAAACCATCCTCACCTCGGACGAGGTTATCGAAACCGGCAGAGCCTTCTGTAATTCCATAGACAAGAAGTCGGTTCTGTGCAAAGACACGCCGGGCTTTATCGCCAACCGCCTGGCCATCATAGTCGTCATAGCCACCATCCGCGCCTATGAGCAAGGTCTGGCCACCAAGGAAGACATCGACCTCACCATGAAGCTCGGGCTGAATCACCCCATGGGCCCACTGGAGCTGGCGGACTTCATCGGGCTGGACACGCTCTACTTCATAGCCTGTGCTATGTACGAGGAGCTGAAAGACCCGGCCTATCTCCCGCCTGTGCTCCTGAAGAAGATGGTCATTGCCGGGCAACTGGGACGCAAGAGCGGAAAGGGCTTCTACGACTATAGTAAATAGAGCCGCGCCTGCGGAAGGCGTCTGACTCAAGACAGACTACTATCCGGCGGATGCTGAACATCGCATTTCAGGTCCGCCGGAATCTTTGTGAGATACCGATAGCAGGATACAGGCCAGGCAGCATGAGGTCTTTCCTGGCTCCGGCCTGTCGGAATACCTTTATCGCTCAAGGACCATGGCCATGCCCTGTCCGCCGCCGATGCAGAGGTTGGCCAGCCCGCGGTGAGCGTTCCGTCTCTCCATCTCGTACAGCAAGGTCACCAGTATCCTGGCGCCGGTGCATCCCAGCGGATGCCCCAGCGATATCCCTGAGCCATTGGGGTTGACCTTCTCACACCCTGGCTCGCAGAACTCCTTGCTTTCACCATATCGCGGTATGCCCAGTTCCTTCATGCAGGCAATAGTCTGCGAAGCGAAGGCCTCATTCAGTTCAATGAGGTCGATATCTTTGATGCTGCAATCCAGCTTCTTCAGGATTCTGCGTGTCGCCGGTATGGGGCCAAGGCCCATATACTTGGGATCCACCCCACCGGAGGCATATCCCCTGATGAACGCCCTGATCTTCAGTCCGTGCTTCTCAGCGTATTCCTGGGATGTCACCAGCAGGGCCGCTGCCCCATCGTTTATCCCCGAAGCGTTGCCCGCAGTGACCGTCCCTCCCTTAACAAAGGCCGGCGACAGCTTACCCATCTTCTCCACATCGGTTTCCATCGGCCTTTCATCGGTGTCGTACATCAGCGGCGAACCCTTCTTCTGGGGGATCGGCACCGGCACGATCTCTGCCTTGAATATGCCGTCTTTGATTGCCTTGATGGCCCGGTGATGGCTCTCCGCACCCAACTCGTCCTGCTCCTGCCTGGAGATACCGTAGTCCCTGGCAATGTTCTCCGCCGTCACGCCCATGTGGTAGTCATAGAGTATCTCCCACAGGCCATCGAAAACCATCATATCCAGCGCTTCCGCCTTGCCGCTGATATCCATGCGGTATCCCCAGCGCGCCTTGGGCAGAGCATAGGCCACAGTGGACATGCTTTCCATGCCCCCGGCGACAATAGCATCGGCGTCCCCCACCCGTATGGCCTGCGCCGCCAGAGCCACTGCCTTGATGCCTGAGGCACACACCTTGTTGATGGTGAAGACGTTAGTCTCCTGCGGCACGCCGGCCCTGATGCTGGCCTGTCTGCCCGGACTCTGCCCCTGAGCCCCCTGAAGGACATTGCCTATGATAACCTCGTCAATGTACACCGGCCGCAGCCCCTGGTCCCAGTCCATGTACTTGGCTTCGATCTCGCTCTTTTCAATGTCTCTGACAATGCTCGGCCTGATCTCCCTGGCGTCTCCAGGCGCCACCGGCCTCACCCCGGCCCTCACCAGTACCTCCCTGACCACCGTCTTCCCCAGGTCGACGGCTGGCACATCCTTCAAAGCCCCTCCAAAGGTGCCTATGGCCGTTCTCACGGCGCTGACGATCACGGGCTGTCTTGCATCCATGATTGCTCTTCCTCCTCACTGAAACAAAACTGACTAGCTCCCCCGTTTCTCATAGTCGGGGCACCAGGTGGCATTGGGACGTTCCGAATGATGGCAGGCGCTCCGCCAGTCCCACTTGCAGGTGTCACACAGAATGGTCTTCATGCCCAGCGCCTTCTTAACGCGCAGCTTCAATCTGTCCAGCCAGCCTGGTCGGTGCTCAACGTTAGTGGGCATAGTCAACGCATAAGGAAAGCAGTCTGCTTCCGGTTTATTGTAGGCTCTCTGGCCATTCCAAATCAAATCTCCACCCACTCTTTGACTATCTCCGGATCTCAGACTAAAATACCGCTGGAGGACAAGTGGAACATATGTGGGCCCCCTGGAGGATGGAGTTCATCCTCACCGAGAAACCGACAGACTGCATCCTGTGCAAGAAGCCGACGGAGCACGATGACGAGTGCAACCTCATTCTATACCGCGGCGAGAAGAACTTCGTTATCCTCAACAAGTTCCCCTACAATCCGGGGCACCTCATGGTAGCTCCCTATCGCCATGTAGCCAGCCTGGAAGACATGGACGATGAGGAACTGCAGGAGCACTTCGAAATCGTCAGAAGCAGCACCAGGGCGCTGCGTGGCGTCTTCGACCCCTCGGGGTTCAACATAGGAGTCAACATCGGCCGGTCAGCGGGGGCAGGCATCGCTGACCACACTCACACTCATATTGTCCCCCGCTGGAACGGCGACACTAATTTCATGCCCGTGGTGGCCGACGCCAGGGTATTGCCGGAGGGCCTGGCTTCGACCTATGCCAAGCTGAAGGGCCTCCTGTAGAGGGCTTTGCGGGAGGAAGAGATCAGAAGGGCCCGAGAGCCGTGAGCCGATCCGCAGAACGTCTCACCTTCCGTTATTGATTTCAACACGGCTGCGCGTGGCCCCCTGTCAACCATCAGATCTGCCGCAGTTCATCGGCCTTCTTGCGTATCACCAGTACCTGGCGGATCTCAGCACATACCGGGCTGTCCGGGCAGACGTCACAGGAAATGGCTGTCTCGCATTCATACACTCCCTCAGCCACCTGCCTGAGTCTCTGCCTCCGCAAATCATGGGAGAGCTTCCTCACCTGAGAACCGATATTCTCCAGGCCTGCCACATCCTCAGGATTCGACGTGACAAACATGATCTCCACTGCCGTAGTCTCAGCCACTCCCACACGAATGCGGCTGATGACAGCGCCGCCCAACCCACGGAATGAAAAGCCGGAGTCGCAGGCTTCTCTGCTTATGCGCGCCCAGATTCTATCGCCCGCACCACGGACCATGTAACCGGGAATCCGCATGGCGTTGTGTTGCTCCCGTTCCAATCGCGGCTGAATGTCAATAGTCATCCTGGGCCCGGCGGCCAGTATGACCTGTCCGAAGGGAACACAACCGCCGCTCGCTTTGCAGAGGTCGGGGACATCCGGCCCGATCAGCGCAATCCTACCGTCGCACAATTGATCGGGATCCTCTATACACATGGCAAAACTGGTGCCCACAGTCCTGGGCCCGCCCAGCTCAATTGCAGTGTTCTCTTTCAAGATCAGCGAGGCGGCAGCTTGACCTGAAGTCAGGATCGGGACACTAGGTGAATCTGCAAACCAGACCCGTACGTCTCTTCCTTTGGAGACAAGGTCAGACTCGTATTCTCTGAGTCGCGCCACATAGGGATCGAAAACACTCATGGGCTACTTGGCCAGCACAAGATCGTCCCGCCCCTTCTCTTTCAGGTACAGCGGGTAGCGACGGTACATCGGTTGGATGACCGGCAGCAGCTTGAGGATCTTGGGGATTGGCCCCCTGGCCACAATTGCCTTCGTGGTCAAGGCCTTGGCCAGGTTGACCTTACCGTGCCAGAACCTGTGCGCCTCGTCAGCGGTCAGGGTGAAGGTGGCCGTGGGAGTGACGGTGCTATCATTTATGTAAACCATGAACGGGTTCTTGGTGAAGTCCAGCGTCACCGTCAATACTGGCTCCCTCCACACGAATTTCACGATCAGTTCGATCTCGGCCAACTTCTCCTGTATCCTCATCAACTCCTTATCGCCTTTTGTCACCTCCTGAGACATTGCGCGGAAGAAACCGCCCAGCATTGCATCGCACTCCTGCGAGTCTCTGAAATATGCCATTCCCTACTCCTTTCTCGAGATGCTTCAAGCGCCGGCCGTGATCAACGGGCTGCTCAAGACATTTCCCTTCGAGGCTTCACCACATCTTCAATGAAATTGGCGATATGGGCCTGGATTGTCTCCGCCGATGTGACTCTGGGGTCGAACATGTCAAATTCGAAATACAGGAGAGGAACGCCTGCCTCTCTGGAAGCTTCGCGGAAAAGCCCGATGCCTCCCAGACCATGTTTGCAGGCCACATGTCCCGCAAAGATGCCGAAGTCTGCCTGATACTCAGCGCACATCTTGAGATAGTCATCAATGAAGTTGTCTATGGGACCCTTGAACTGCCGGGACATGGGCAGCGTCCTCAGACTCTTCCGTGCCAGACCCTGAAGCATGGTTTCGGGAGTGGAAGTATCGATCAGTGCCTCCGGAGCATAGTACCCGAAGAGATCCATCGGTATCACCAGCTTGAGCTCCGCCTCCATCCAATCGTAAAACTGCAGATCCCACCACACCGGGTCCTGGTACCACACCGCACGGTACATCTCCCCGCCTTCCACCGCGCTCTCGCCCCGCTCGATGCGCTCCCTGGCCTCATCCCTGAACGCCCTGGCTATGGCTGTGCCTTCGGGATCGCCTGAGAAGGCGACGAGCAGAGCCGTGCAAAGCGCCACAATCTTGCTCACCTGGGGACAGGGCTTGTGACGCCGCAGGTCATTCCAGTCGCGCAGGTACTCGGCCGTGCGGTTGGACTCTTCACAGACCTGCCGAAATCGGTCCCAACTGAACCTCCTGCCTGTGTGCTCTTCAAGGAAGGGTATCCCTTCGGCCATCTGTCGGGCCAGGTACTCCACCTCACGATCGCCATAGAGATAGGGGACGTCCATCATGCGCATCGGCTTTCCTGTCAGAGCGGCTGCGGTTTTGATGGCCGCTATCTGCGAATCACACGGCGTGTTGTGATACAACATGCAGGCTGGCTCAGGATACAGACCACCGAGGATGCTGCCCACAGCCGCTTTGTCGATGGAGCAGACCTCACTGGCCAGGCCATGCGCCTCCGCTGCATCGATCAGCGCCATGGTGTACTGGACATCGCCCACCAGATCCTGCAGCACGGTCAATACCTCTATGGGCATCGACTGGACTCCCTCCAGACCTTTGATGAGCTCAGGGGTGCAGCCACAGTTGTGCCACACGATGGGCCTGCCTTCATCGATTGCCCCAAACAGGCCATCGACAAAACTGCGAAAGCCTTTCAGGATGGCATTCATGCCTCTGGAATCGGGGTCTTCGGAATACAGATCCATCAATCCGTTCACTCCCTCATAGACCACTTCCCAGTCCGTCTTACGTTCCTTGCCCAGTATGGACATGTCTCCTCCTAGACCGCATCCGGCAGACGAGCCTCACTTGCCCATCTGTTCCAGAAAAGCCTGAACGCGGGTCTTCACCTGGCCTGCTGCTGTCACCCGGTACTCCCTGTCCAGGCTTAAGAACGGAATCCCCGCCTCCTTCATTCTCCAGTAGAGGTTGTGAGCATCGCCTGCCCACGGATCGCAGAACTTCATCCGCTGAAAGATGATGCCGTCGGCCTTGTACTCCTTCATTCTCTTCATCAGCTCGGAGAACTGCTCGTCGAAGCACTCCACCATCCGCGCACACGGCACCTGAAAGAACCTCTGTCTGGCTATGCGTTCCAGCGGATCGCCGGGGCCGGATTCAACCGGACCGCCGAAAGACCGCTGACCGAAACAGACCATCTCCGCCACAGACAGGGCCCCCTGCTGTTCTATGGCGGCCAGGTATTCCGGTTCGTCCATCACCCCGCCGGTGACGATCACCCGCGCCCGGTAGTCACCATTGCCGCCGGCACGTTCCAGATCGGCCAGCAGATCATCCATCAGCGAATTGAACTCCGCCCGCGGCATCACGTGGGCCGCCACAGTGATCGTCAGCGCTTCCTGGCCCGTGATCGGCGGCGCCTCCCTTTTCCTCAGCTCATAGAGCTTGTTGACCCGCTGCCTGGTGGCGTTGTGCAGCTCGATGGCGTCCTCCAGATTCTGTTCCGTGATGGCTATAGAGTAGTGCGCCTCCATCTCTGCCTTGAGTCGCCTCAGTTCAGCCAGATACCAGTCAAACAGTCTCTCTTTGGGGACTCTGGGAATGGACAGAAAACCGTAGAAGGCCGGCTTGACCTTCTTCCTGAACAGGTCTGCGGCACGACGGATGTGGTCGCAATTCTGAGCCAGCACCACTCCATCCAGGAAATCCAGCTCCCCCCGCAATGCCAGGCTGATGGTGTGCCGCACGAAAGTGCAAACGCGCGCGCTCATATAGGCGTCGCCTTCAGAGCTGCTGTCGCTGCCCGCCCCACGCAGCCGATACGGCAGGAAACCGGCAGCGGTGAAAATCTCTTCGGGAATATAGGTGCAGTAGTACCCCACCACCTTTCTGCCCTCAGCCACCCATTGGTCGAGATAGGTGTTTCTGGGCTTCTGGATGGCGTTGTGCATTATGCCCAGGATTTCGCTCTTGCCCATAGCTTCATCCTCCTCGAGACCGCATTCGAGAGCAGGTGGGTCAGCGGCTCACAAAGGCAAGTCGTAGTAAGCCCGGCACACGTCGAAGCGCCCCAGTTGAGCCCCACCCTCCCACAACTGGATGATCTTGCAGTCGCGCCAGTATTTCTCCAGGTGGCACTCTCTCACATAGCCATAGCTTCCCATCAGCTCCATGGCCTTGTTGGTGACCATCACCGCCATATCTGCCGCATAGACCTTGGCCATACTGGCATAGGAAAGCTGCTCCGGGGAGTGGATGGCGCCGTACTCCTCCGGATGGTCGAAGCGGTAGGCCCCCGTCAGGTAGGTCATCCGGGCCGTCTCGATGCCTATGGCCATATCGGCTATCATCGCTGCCGCTACGGAATGGTGGCGAATCGGCTTGCCCGGCTTGCCCGCCACCCGATCGCCGGTGAAATCGAGGACGGTCTCAAAAGCGCCCTGGGCGTTGCCTACCGACATGGCCGCGCTGGCCAGCCTCCCTACGGTGAGGTTGGCGTGGAAGTACCTGGCATCGTCGCCGGGTCCCGACACGCGGAACTCTTTCGGAACCCGCACGTTTTCCAGATAAGTGGTAGTGTTCCGGTCAGCGGCCATGCCCGCCTTTCGCTCGAAGTTGCCGAACGACAGGCCATCGGCATCGCCCGGCACGTAGATCAGCGCAATACCTCCGTCTCCCTGGCTGGCATCGGTGGTACAGACCATCAGATAAGCATCGGCAATACCGGAGTTGGAGGCCCAGATCTTCTGGCCGTTCAGGATCCAGTGCTCGCCATCGAGATTGGCCGTGGTACGGATCTTGCGGCCCTGCATTCCCGGATTCTCGATGTCACATCCCCCTCCTCCCGACGATCCCCCCGGTTCGGTCATATTGAAACACCCTAGTCTCAGTTCATCGCTGCAGAATATGGGGCCGAAGTGGTCCAGCACAGCTTCGTTATTGGCCCATACGGCTGGCATGAAGGGCCACAGGGTACATGCCAGAGCCACGGCGATGCCGGAGTCTCCCCGGGCGATCTCCTCCAGGGGCAGTCCCAGCGTCACCGCAGAACGGATGTCGGAGCCACCGTGTTTCTCCGGAAAGATAGCCCTGATGAAACCCAGGTTGGCCAGACCCTGCAGCAGTTCCTTGACAATCGTGTGATGCTCGTCGTCATCGATGTGCTCCCGCTGGGGCATGATTTCCTGGTCCACGAAATCCCTGGCCAGCTCCCGGAGGATGAGGTCTTCTTCCTTGCAGAGGGATTTCAGCACGCTATGCCTGTACATTCATAGCCTCCCCATTCAGACGGTATTCCGATACGCAGGGCGATCTGGGCTGAACCTCGAGATCTGACGAGTGAGCCACTGGCCGTCTCGATCGCCTCACATCTCGGCTAATTGCCCATGTTACGGAAGGCACGGTCAAAAAGCAAACGGCTTCCTGTCTCTGTGGGTGTCAGGTCCCCGACCTGACCTTGGGATTCCTGCGGAATCCGCCTCCGGCGGATCATCCCGCACCCCCTTTTCATGTCATTCCCGTGCAAACGGGAATCCAGGGGCGGCAGATCATGGGGCGGTATGCCTTAGATCCGCCTCAGGCGGATGACGAAGCAATCTCTATGTCGTTACTGCCTTTTCTCTGTCATTCCTGCGGAAGCAGGAATCCACGTATCCCAATCCTGTCATCCCGCATCCCCATCCACCCAGTCAACCGACGAAGCAATCTCTATGCCATTCCCCTCTCCACCTGTGTCATTCCCGTGCAAACGGGAAT
>MGMW01000113.1:0-433 GCA_001795035.1 Chloroflexi bacterium RBG_13_53_26 | reverse complement strand
CATGACCGGAAGCCAAGCACACGGTGTGTGAAACAGCGAACTGTTGACATTCGTTGGTAAATGAGTGCAGTCTCACACATGCCATGCCCTTAATGCGCGGCCAGGGCGGATTGGCCTTACGGGCAAACTTGTGCTAACCTACGCAGGCAACATGCTGGAAAGAGGGGCATTACCTCGGGACGAAACCCTTTGGATGGCCCCTCATCGTGATTCTGAGACAAAGATACCAGGAAACATGCACTTCTATCAATGGGTTCGCAACTTGACAGAGAGACTGCCTTGCTACATGCTATGATCGAATCGCTCGTTCCGCAGGAAAAACAAGAGATGATCGAACTGTACGTCCGCGCCTATGAGCAAATGCCGGAGAGTGCCGAGGCAGGAGTCGGCCCTCCTCATTCTCTCAGTGCATCTATGTGACTTTGACCTTGTC
>MGMW01000112.1 GCA_001795035.1 Chloroflexi bacterium RBG_13_53_26 | reverse complement strand
ATTGAATACCAGTACGATATCTATCAGAGTGTTTGGAGAGATGCCGAAGAGATGAGAAGCAATGGGGAGCTTCTGAAGATTGGCAACGAAACAAAGTGTCCAGTGGTAGCAATCCATGGAGAGTACGACCCCCATCCCGCCGAAGGGGTGGAGACTCCGCTTTCCAGATTCGTGGACAACTTTCGATTCATACTACTGGAGCGCTGTGGCCATCATCCCTGGTATGAGAAGCACGCGAAAGAGAAATTCTTCGCTATACTCAGAGAGGAACTACAGCTCTAGTGGGGTGAGTGTACGGCGTGAGAGGTAGCCCGTGCTATAGTTTCGGGTAGGAATTTTGAGGAAATCTTTATGCCCAAGAAGATACCTCCGGGGTCAGGAGGGTTCAATCCGTTCGGAGACCTCATAGGCCTGGATTTCGTCAGGTGTGAGGATGGACACAGTCAGTGTGTCTTGGAGGTAGACGAACGGTTACTCAACCCTCACAGGGTGCTGCACGGGGGCGTCATCTATTCGATGGCCGACACCGGCATGGGAGGCGCACTTTACTCATGTATGGAAGATGATGAGCTGTGTGCAACCATAGAAATCCAAATCATCTACCTCAAGGCGGTGGCATCGGGTAGGCTGACCTGTGATACAAGAATCCTTCACAGGAGCAAGAGGATTGCCACCCTGGAATCAGAAATCGCAAATGATGGACGTCTTGTTGCCAAAGCGACCGGAACATTCTCCATATTCAGGGTCAAATAGAACTGAGTGCGCGGGCCAGGACTGCCAAGCGAAGACCCGATTCAGTTGCCTCCTCCCACCGCCATTGTAGCACTGCCTTCCGCGGCTATCGGGCCGGCCTTTCGACTGATAGCCGCTTTTGTCCAGATCCACCTCGTTTTCCTGCGGGTTGCGTCAAGTCCGCATTCTGCCATCTCACACAAGAATTCTGACATTGTGCAGTTGGGCAGATGAGCGCTTCAGGCTGGCGGCAGGGCTCCTGAATAACGTGCACGTTCTCATTTTGGTTACTCTTTCTGCCCTTGATTTGGCTGGAAAGGTATGCACAGATGGGATTGAGGGTTTTGGTCGTCTTCCTCCGACTAATAGGATAGAAACAAGATACCTGGAATAAATCTAGTAAATAGACACAGGGGAGCGACGAATCACTGCCCGTAGATGGTCACTTGGGCGGTGAGGAGCTAGTAGTGAAACCGACCCCACTGGGGTCGGTTTTCTTTTTGGGCACAAAAGGCTCCAGGCTCTCACTTGCTTCAGGCAAGCGGATTATGGTTAGGGGGGTGTGAAATGCAAAAGGAACTATGTGAACAGATTAGCAGCCTTCTCCAAGCTGCGGATGCGCTAGCTGTCGAGGAGTACGAGGATGATATCACCAACAACCCCGGTGACACGGTGAGAGTGTTCATGGGTGAGGCCGTATGCATAGAAGTGAGAGACAGACTTCATCTTTACCAGGTGGATGTTTTCGCCAAGAACATGCATGGGCGGTATGACACCGCGAATCCTCTCTTCTCCATAAAAATGCAGGGTCATGGCTGGCTTCTCAGATGGCTCATTAGCAAACTGCAGCAGGCCCCCGCCGAATCTCTGGGGGGGAACTCGACAGCGGAATGGCCCCCGGCGTGGCTGGTGACCGCTTTTGGAGACACTGATATAGTCTGATGCCGCCATTTGGTCTTACTCCGAACTGGTTGGTGCAGGTTGCCCAAATTCTACTAGGAGGTAGGGGGTGTATCTCGCACACGGTCTTTTGGCTGGGAAGATAGCGACATAGAGCATGTCTATCAGGGGGTAGAGCAGGAATGTGGGTTGGGGCGCACTTATTAGCTGGGGCCACTGTATATGAAGTGGTGAGGAGAAAGCCACTCTGGGCTAAGGTCAGCCTTACTCTAGCAGGTGGGTTTGTTTCCCACTGGGTACTGGACGAAATCGGAGCTTATCATGGGCTTCATGGCCCATGGTGGTACTGGGGTATTCTTATAGGAGTTCATGTACTGGCAGTCTCGGCAGTAGTCACAAAGGGCAGATGGTATTTGCTGTCAGGCCTCTGGGCTTGGCTATGCTGGGACTTTGAATGGATATTAGGCTCTCAAGGAAGATGGATACATCTGAGTGGTATATTCCCCAGATATATAAGAGACGTTGATGCCCTGGACTCACTAGGTATTCAGGTAGGGCTCATGGTTATTCTGTCTCTGATCTTACTTATTCCCTGCAGGGAGCCTCATAGGCGATCTGAACCCAGAAAACAGATGCAACAAGCTGTTGCGGGTGTACCAATGTATGGAAGTCGAAAGTGGCAAACCAATGGCGTGTGGAGACGAATAAGAATATGGGCAGAGTCAGACGCGTATTGAACGGTCGGGCGTTGCCCTTGTTCTTGTTGTGTTGTGGATTCATAGGCCTGTCAGGCGTATTTGCCCTGATGTGGATAAATGGGGCTGTGAAGGCAGTCGAACCTAATGCGTGGGTCAGAGGGTTGGAGCTGGGACTATGTGTTCTTGTTGCCCTTTATGCTCTCTGGCAATTGTGGAGAGACCTACACCGATCCTGATTCGATGCCCCACCTGTTGTACTCGCATTGTGGTGCTCCTGTTTCCATAGATTCGGATTGGCCGTGGACCTGTGAGTCTCTTGTGTTCCTCATAGCACCCTCACCTGTCAGCATTGAATGGACCCCGGTGGCGACTTGTAGGATTCATGCTGTCTTCGAAAGAGTGTCCTCTAGCCTGGAGGGTTACAGACATATTCCCTCCATGGACGGTCCGATCCGAGTTGCAGTGGCGTATTCTGAATGCCGGGCGTGAGAGTTGGAGGATGAGGCTTACGATGGTATAATCTTCCTCCGGCTTCGCGCAGTCGATGGAAGGGGCAACCTCTTCGGCGAAAACAACAGTCGGAGTTCACAACCTTCAACAGTTTTTATACTGCGCGGTCTATCGTGAGGTGAAAGCATGGCCAAGGTTCAGCTACGAAAGGTCATCCGAGTCCCAATAGAGAAGGTGGTCGAGTATTTCGGCAATCCCGAGCTATACTTCAGTATGCATTCAAGCGATGACGCATCGTTCAAGATCGTGAGCAGCCGTGAGAATGAGATACTGGTTGAGGAAGAACGGGATGCGGGACGTCGACGATTGAAGACCACGCATAAAACGGTGCTCCATCTGCCGCATCGCATCGACTCCGAAGTAGTGTCAGGTCCGGGGCAAGGCTCGAAATCAACGACAACCTTTGAGTCAGTATCTGAAGGGACCAAGGTGACCTATACAATGGACATCAAGTTTGGGGGAATGGCGGGAAAGGTTCTGGGCCAGCTTGGGAAGAAGTGGATCAAGAAGATGATGGAGGATGAGATGGAAGCTGCGGCGGAAAAAAACCGCAAGTACCTGGAAGAGGGATCGTGACGGCAGAAGATGCCTTTCTTTTGCACATACAAATGTGACAGAACATACAGAACATCAAGCGGGAGAAGCGATATGCACAGCGTAAGAACTTCAGCCATGGAACTGTTATTGGGACTTCTGGCGTGGATTCTGGTGCTGGGATTGGGCTTCAGTTTTGCGTTGTTGGTCAGAGTAACGACGTGGCGTGTGATATTGCCGGTGGGACTCGCCCTCCTTGGTCTGGTAGTCCTGATCGCCATTCTTGCAGTCAGAAGGAGCAAGTGAACGCCGACATACGCCAGCGTCAAGGCGAAGACCTGACTTGTGAAGGGTCATGGATCCTCTGGTCCAGTGTGAACTATTGGTGAGTTTTTGTCATACCCCTGAGGTCTGTTTGAGACGCCGTTCGCGTAGAATCCAGTTGAGGAGTGACGACTGTCATGCGGTTCTGCGCTCGTCTGAAGGAGCGGCTCGGAGACACCTGGTAGCATCGGACACTTCAATCAAGACCGACGAGGGAATATATGGCACAACAACAATCGATACTGCAGAAGATGGAAGAGGCTGCTGGCCTCGCCAAGGCTCTTCACCAGGAGAGAGACAGGGCGCTGGAACGTATTAGGACTCTTGACCACGAGAACAGGGATTTGAAAGAGCTGTTGGCACTCGCAGAATCGAAGGTTGACGAAGTGCTTGGTCAAACGTCTGTCGCTACCAGCACGAGAGTGTAGGCCGGACATAGTGACGGCATACCAGGAATCCTCTATGCCCTGATAGTCAGCGTTCATTATCAGATCACAGATGAATGACGGACGGAAAAGGAGATAGCATGGGTTATGCGATCGATCAGCAATCAGTGTTGGGCCATCCTGCGGATGCGCTGTCAGGGAAAGCTTCAGATGAAACTCCATTGCAGGGCTCTGATATCAGCGAGCTACTGTCGCAGATAATGCACTTGCAGCCCCACGAAGAAGTAGACATCGTGATGACTTCTGAAGGCGTTCAGAACACCCTAGAGCGACCTGGTGACACGGAACACCGCGGTTACCTAATGGACATAGAATTGGGCGAAATATCCACGATCTGTGTGAAGCGAACCTTCTAGGCCCAGCTTGCAGCCCGGCAGAGTCCATCGGATCCGTAGATACGGCAACAAGGTCCAAACGGACAGCAAACCTCCAATATGACTGCCCCCCAAGGTAATTGACGGTCACGAGGGCCGCTTGGGCAAAAAGAAGGAGCCGGGTAAACCCCAACTCCCCCTACAACCGTTATTCGAGGTCCGCTCTATTTCACTTCAATCCGCTTGCTCTTGGCCTCTTCAGCCTTGGGCAACCGTATCTCCAAGACTCCATTCTCCAGAGTGGCTGATGCCTTGCCAGAGTCAACAGGGAATGGAAGAGATAGAGCTCGTGAGAACTTACCATAATGCCTCTCGCGCAGGTAGTAGCTACCCTCTTGTGTCTCATCCGCGCCCTTCTTCTCAGCCTCTATCCGAAGCAACTCCCCGTCGATGGTCACATCGAAGCTGTCCTTCTCAACACCAGGAAGCTCGGCCTTCACTACCAACTCATCATTTGCCTCGTGGACATCCAGGGTCATATAATGACCACCCCAACGTTCCCAGTTTGTCCACAGCCCGTCCGTCAGATTCTCTAGCTCCTCGATGATACTTGGGCGTCTTACTATCATAGCTGTCATCATTGTACCTCCTTCTGCTTTCTTTGAGACAGTGTTCTTAATACACCATAAATTGTATTTAACTGATGGCGGACAGTAAGCGACTTTTGTCACGTTCTGGTGGAGAGGAATGACAGCCTGTTGTGATAGTTACGAGAGGATATCAGCCCTTGCGGTGATACGCTTGAGAGCATGCCAGCGTAGACTATATCGGCAGTAGCGGGAATGTTCCTGAGAGGGAACTCATCGAGTCTTCAATATCATTACGGAGTTGATGCCATGCCAGTGAAACGGCGATTGAATGCTCTGCAGACTGAATCAAAAGGAACCTGTAGGCACCATTGGATAATCGAGTTTGCACAGGAGGAAACCAGCAAGGGCGTGTGCAGATTGTGTGGCCAACAAAGGGAGTTCAGTAACCATCTGCAACCAGTCAATGAAGGTAAAGAGAAACAGCCCAAGGCACCTCGACCTCACCAAAACGAATGGGAGACAGAGGAATCCAGGAGTCTGGTAACATAGGGCGATTCAGCTTGTTTGTTGTCCAGACACTATTGATTCCTGGTCCGAAGTGAACTTGAGAAGACCTCTCTTCCCACAATCTTCATTCAAACCCCTCAGCCCACTCCCAGGGAATCCAGGCCGTGGCGAAGTGCCTCAAGGACTATACGGTCTTCATCAGGGAACACAGTGCGGGGGTCGAGAAGCAGTGAATTACCTTCTATCCGTCCCACAACCGGTGGCTGGTGAGCCCTTAGCCGGGCCGCCAGTGCTTGAACCGTATTCCGCTCTTTTGCCCTGGCTGATCCCTTGATGACCAGAAGCCTGGTAGGCAGAGTGCTTCCCGGCAGGCTACCCCCTCCCACTACAGATTCGCCTTCCGTCACGGTGGCCAGTCCTTTGAAGTGCTCTGACCACTCCCTGGCCCGCTTCTCTATCTCCTCCAGAGGCATCGATATCATCTGCCACACTGGTATCTTCTGCTCTGCCTCTCCCTTGAGATAATGGAGAAGGGTAGCAGCCAGCCCGGCCATTCTCGTTTTGTCAACGCGCGCTGCACGAGCCAGGGGGTGTTTCCTGAGTTTGTCAATGAGGTGCTTCTTGCCCACAATGATGCCGGCTTGTGGGCCACCCAGGAGCTTATCACCCGAGAAGAAGGCCAAGGCGACGCCGGCAGCAATGCTGTCCTGAACCATAGGCTCCGGGCCCAATCCAAATCTGGTGGTATCCAGGAGACAACCGCTCCCCAAATCATCCAGCACGGGCAGATTGTGCCTTGCCCCCAGTTCGGCGATTTCATTTACAGATACTTCTTGGGCGAACCCGATTATCTTGAAGTTGCTTGAGTGCACACGGAGCAGTGCCGCTGTTCTGGCGGTAATCGCCTGCTCGTAGTCCGATGGGTAGGTACAATTGGTGGTACCCACTTCCACCAGCTTGGCCCCACTCTGGCGCATCACATCGGGGATGCGGAAACCACCGCCGATCTCTACTGCTTGCCCTCGGGACACAATCACCTCTTTCTTCTTCGCCAGGGCACTCAAGGCGAGGAGAACTGCAGAGGAGTTGTTATTCACCACCAGGGCTGCTTCGGCCCCCGTAAGGCGACACAGCAGGGAGGATATGTGGACTTCGCGAGACCCGCGTGCCCCACTTTCAAGATCGAATTCCAGATTCACATAGCCCAGTGAGACCGCCTTCATAGCAGTTGCGGTTTCCTGGCTGACGGGCGCACGGCCCAGATTGGTGTGCAGAACAACGCCAGTGGCGTTGATCACCGGCCTTAGTGTGATTTGGCCCAGCGACTCAACACGGGCGCAAACCGATGCCAACAATTCATCAAAAGAGGGGGCGGGTTGACCTCTGACAATCGATGAACGACTCTCTTCAAGGATCAGGCGCACTTCATCGGTAATGAATTGGCGAGAATATATTGCCTCAAGCGGCTGGAGGCGCTCATCTGCCAACAACCTGTCCACGCTGGGGAGACTGCGAAAACCGTTCGACATCCTGATCCTCTCCTTGGCCATACAAATGTAGCACAGGCCTCATTAAGGGGCAAACTGGCGAGGAAAAGCATGTTTTGACAAGTTGATTCCCGAGATGGTACAAATTCAGGAAGCGGGAACAATAGTATTTCTTCCCGTAGATTCTGGCCGAGAGGGGGTGAGATCGATGAATCGCCGAACGTGAACCAATCTGGGCCGAAGGGCGTGGCTCTTCGTCAGAGAAGTCTCTACCAGAATAGTTAGAAAAGGAGGTAACTGTTTTGCGGCGATTCTTTCAATCGCTCAATCCGCGTATATTGTTGATCTTCTCCGGACTGGTCTTCGGAGTCCTCGCTTCGTTACTAGTCAGGTGGGGCAATCCAGCCAACATGGGCTTCTGCGCCGCCTGCTTCCTGAGAGATATCACCGGAGCGCTCGGCTTGCACCGAGCGGAGGTGGTGCAGTACATCCGCCCTGAAATACTGGGGCTAGTGCTTGGCAGCTTCATCGCTGCTTTTGCCTTCAAGGAATTTCGAACTAGAGGTGGCTCTGCGCCTCTAGTTCGTTTTTTGCTGGGTGCCCTGATGATGATCGGTGCCCTGGTGTTCCTAGGCTGCCCTGTAAGAGCTTTGCTGCGATTGGCTGGTGGCGATCTTAATGGGATCACTGCTCTCGTTGGCTTGATCTTTGGTGCTTTCCTGGGGATCCTCTTCCTCAAGCGAGGTTTCAACCTCGGTCGATCCACCAAGCTGCCAGCCCTACCGGGATGGCTTTTCCCTGCATTCACAATAGTCCTTCTCCTGTTTGCCATCTTCACCCCATATTTCATCTTCTCCAGCACCACGGGCCCCGGGGCGCTCCACGCTGCGCTGTGGGTAGCTCTGGTCATTGGACTGGGCGTCGGCTTTCTAGCTCAGCGGACCAGGATGTGCTTCGTGGGGGGCTGGCGAGATCTGATGCTGATTAAGGACATTCACCTTTTTAGCATCATAGCGGCCTTCTTCGTCGGGGCACTGGTTACCAACCTCATCCTCGGCCAAATGGGTCACTGGGGTTTCAGTGATCAGCCAATAGCTCATAACAATCACCTGTGGAACTTCTTCAGCATGTCACTGGTAGGGCTGGCAGCTACTCTCCTCGGTGGCTGTCCCCTGCGCCAGATGATCCTCTCTGGTGAGGGAGACACTGATGCCGTCATGACGGTCCTCGGTATGATAGCTGGCGCGGCTGTGGCTCATAACTTCGGCCTGGCTGCCAGCACCAAGGGAGTAGCTACGTTTGGTGCCTGGGCAGTGGGCATCGGACTGGCCATTGCCCTGGTCATTGGTTTCCTCATGAAGGAAAGGAGGCAATCCTGATGATGGAGGTAGATGCCAGAGGTTTCTCCTGCCCTATACCCGTAGTCAAGACCAAAGAAGCGATTGACAATAACCCGAGCGCACCGTTGTCTGTCCTTGTGGAGAGCGAGGTCTCCAGGGAGAATGTCTCTCGCCTGGCCAGAAGCAGGGGTTATTCCGTCAAGGTGGAGAGGATCGAAGACGGATTTCGCCTGCTGCTGAGCCCATCGTCAAAGTAGGCTATAATCTCATGTCGAAGAGCATAGGATAGGGCGCGAGATGATTTATCTGGACAATGCGGCTACTTCCTGGCCTAAACCAGAAGCGGTATATCAGGCGATGGATAATTTCATGCGCCATACGGGGGCCAACCCCGGCCGCTCCGCACATCAGCTTTCCATTGAAGCAGGCCGCATTATCTATGAGACCAGAGAGTCCCTGTCCATGCTCTTCGGCATCGGTGATCCGATGCGTATCGTCTTTACCTCGAATGCCACCGAAGCCTTGAATGTGGTGATACGAGGACTCCTGCATCCTGGTGACCATGTGATCACCAGCAGCATGGAGCACAACTCGGTGATGCGACCACTGCGTCATATGGAGAAACTGGGTGTCGAAGTAACCGTGGTCAAATGCTCTTCCGAAGGGTTCCTCAATCCCCATGACGTAGAGCAGGCTGTTGGTCCGCATACCAGGCTCGTCATTCTCAATCATGCCTCCAATGTCGTGGGCACCCTTCTGCCCGTAGCCGAAGTGGGCCAGATTACCCGCCGTCGCGGAGTGCTTCTGATGATTGATGCGGCTCAGACCATGGGATGCTATCCCGTCGATGTAGAGGAGATGCATATCGATCTGCTGGCCTTCTCTGGGCACAAGGGACTCTACGGGCCGCAGGGAACAGGCGGCCTGTACATTCGCAAAGGTATTGAATCCAGCATCGAACCTCTCAAATATGGAGGCACGGGTAGCCGCTCCGAACATGAGTACCAGCCCGATTTTCTGCCTGACAAGTATGAGAGTGGAACACCCAACACGGTGGGTCTGGCTGGCCTGGGTGCTGGAGTGCGCTTCGTTCTGGAGCAGGGTGTAAATGAAATACAGAAAAGGGAACAGGTGCTGACAAGATCAATCATCGATGGATTGAAGGCTATCCCGGGTGTCACCATTTACGGAGACAGTGATCCCAGAAAACGGGTAGCGGTCGTCTCTTTCAATATCTCCGGGCTCATTCCTTCAGAAGTGGCCATGCAACTAGAGGAGTACCATCAGATTATGTGTCGCCCGGGATTGCACTGCTCGCCCATAGCACACAAGACGCTAGGAACGTTCCCTCAGGGGACTATAAGGCTGAGTCCCGGCTACTTCACTTCAGACGATGATATAGAGGGAACCTTGGAGGCAGTGCGAAGAATCATTGCCACCAAAGCGAGGTTTTAGAATGTCTGAAAACGTGGATGCGCGTGGTCTGGCCTGTCCTCAACCTGTGGTCTTGACCAAAAAGGCGTTGGAAAAAGCTGATGAAGTGTTTGTGATCGTAGATAACGAGACGGCTAAACAGAATGTTTCCCGTCTGGCAGACAGCCGGGGATTCCAGGTATCTGTGGAGAAGAAGGGTGAAGCAACTTACCTACACCTGACCAGGAAAGTGAGCGGGTTGGAGAAGTCCTCAGTCACTCCTGCCACTAAGTCGGATGTGCTCCTCATCTCATCCAACACCATAGGGCGGGGAGATGATATTCTGGGGAATACGCTGATGCGCAGCTTCATGCATACTCTGACTGAGGCGGAAACCAGGCCCAGCAGAATCATCTTCATGAACAGCGGTGTCAAACTGGTGGCCAGGGACTCCGAGGTGATAGGTGACCTTCGGGCTTTGGAGAAGCAGGGGGTTGAGATACTGGCGTGTGGTACCTGCTTGGGGTACTATAACCTGAAGGAGGCGGTGGAGGTAGGACGCGTTTCCAACATGTATGATATTACCGCAGCATTGCTTGACGCTGACAAGATCATTTCTCTTTGATGATAGAATGGTTGAATGGAAACCGCAGAGTATAGCGTAGTCCTCTTTTACTCAACGAGCAATGCCCTGCAGGCTGAGAAGCTGTTCAAGAAAACGGGCGTGGCCATCAAGCTCATACCCGTACCCCGTCAACTCAGCTCGGACTGTGGCATTTGCCTCCGCTTTGACCGGCCAGATGAGCCGAGCGTCAAGGCTATTCTGGAGAAGAAGCAGATAGAGATTCAGGGGATTCACCCGATCTAGCACCTCATATGGGTGAGAATCGGTCGAAGGAGAAGTAAATGAACGACAAAGGGCACCCCAGGCTCACCGAGACTGTTCGCGGCGCAGGTTGAGCTTCCAAGCTGGGTCCAGGGGACCTGGACAGGGCATTGTGTGGCTTGCCCTTGATCCATGACCCCAATCTCATCGTGGGGCTGGAGAAGGCTGACGACGCTGGTGTGTATAAGCTGAGCGAAGATCTGGCTATCATACAGACCATTGACTTCTTCACGCCCATTGTCGATGATCCCTATACCTTTGGGCAGATCGCGGTGGCCAATGCCCTTAGCGACGTTTATGCCATGGGAGGCAAACCCCTCACCGCCATGAATGTAGTCTGCTTCCCCATCAAGACTCTGGACATATCGGTATTGAGGGAAATTCTGAGGGGCGGGCTGGAGAAAATGAGGGAGGCTGGTGTGGTGCTAGTCGGTGGGCACAGTGTTGATGATACGGAGTTGAAATACGGGCTCTCTGTCACTGGTGTCATGCACCCAAGCAAAGTGATCACCAAGACAGGAGCCAAGGCAGGAGACAAGCTGATACTGACGAAACCGTTGGGCACAGGCATCATCAACACCGCTATCAAAGGGAGGGTGGCAGGTGAAGAAACCGTGACCAAAGTCGCCGGCCATATGGCCACTCTCAACAAGGTAGCCTCCGAAGCGATGCAGGAAATCGGAGTCAATGCCTGTACCGATATCACAGGTTTTGGCCTTCTGGGACATGCCTGTGAAATGATCCAGGACAGTGAGATCGGTATGAAGATTCGCGCTGCTTCTGTCCCCGTGTTTGCTGAGGCCATAGAGTTTGCCCAGATGGGAATGATCCCTGGAGGCACATACCGTAACAAGGAGTTCCGTTCCAGCATGGTGAAGAAGGCAACTGAAGTCCCAGAATATGTGCAAGACGTCCTCTTCGATCCACAAACTTCCGGTGGTTTGTTCATCGCGGTCAGCGCTGCCAAAGCAGACCTATTGCTTTCCAGATTGCACAAAGCTGGCGTGGTTGAGGCTAGAATTGTTGGAGAGGTAGTAGGGCAACCCAAGGAAATGATCATCATAGAGGGGTAGGGTATGTTTGTTCTTGGCACGGCTGGCCACGTAGACCATGGCAAATCCCGCCTGGTTGAGGCGCTAACCGGTATCGACCCCGACCGCCTGACCGAAGAGAAAGAGCGGGGCATGACTATCGACCTCGGCTTTGCCTGGCTGAAGTTGCCCAGTGGTCGGGAAGTCAGCATCGTCGATGTTCCAGGGCATGAGAGGTTCATCAAGAATATGCTGGCTGGGGTGGGGGGTATCGATCTGGCCCTGCTGGTCATCGCTGCCGATGAGGGTGTGATGCCGCAGACGAGGGAGCATCTGGCCATCCTCGACCTGCTTCGTCTGGAAAAGGGGATTGTCGTTATCACCAAGAAGGACCTGGTAGATCAGGAACTACTGGAGTTGGTCACCATGGAGGTCAAAGAGGTCATAGCTGGCACTGCTCTGGCTCCAGCCCCCATCATCGGCGTGTCTGCGGTAACCGGAGAAGGTCTGCCTGAACTTGTGGCTACCATTGATCGTCTTCTGGACGCCACCCAACCCAAAAGGGACGTCGGCAGACCGAGGCTTCCCATTGACCGGGTATTCACCATCGCCGGCTTCGGCACTGTAGTGACAGGGACGCTTGTGGACGGAAACCTCATGGTGGGACAGGAGGTAGAAATACTCCCGTCTCGCTTCAAGGCACGCCTGCGCGGGCTCCAGACCCACAAAAGGAAGGTGGAAACCGCTTCCCCCGGAAGCAGAGTGGCAGCTAACCTGTCAGGCCTGTCCACGGCTCAACTGGAGCGTGGCGATGTGTTGACCACCCCTGACTGGTTGCGCCCTACAAAAGTAGTGGATGTCAAGATAGAGCTACTTCCCAGGGTGACTCACCCTCTGAGACATAACGCCGAGATCACTTTCCACAGCAATGCCCTTGAGGCAATCGGAAAGGTGCGATTGCTGGAAAAAGAAAAGCTTGAACCCGGGGATAGGAGTTGGGCACAGATAGCCCTCTCTCGTCCGGTGGCTGTGGTCAAGGGTGACCTCTTCGTCATTCGCTCCTCTAAGGACACTCTGGGTGGCGGCGAGATTGTGGATGCCTATCCAAGACGCCACCGCCGCTTTCAGGCGAGCACCATTCAGGGACTGGCTGCGAGGGAGAAGGGCGGGCCTAATGATATACTACTGGCAACCCTGGAGGCCCAAGAGCCTCTGGCGATGGGTGAGCTACTGACCCGTTCCAGCCTATCTCAATCCGAAGTAGAGCAGGCTATAGAATCCCTGCTTTTTGAAAGTAAGCTGGTGATGCTTGGCGACAAAGGGTCTCATGCGCTGCTCTTTTCGTCTACGGGTTGGCGGCGTCTGACAGACAAAGTAACGCGAGCAGTGGGGCGTTACCATCAGCAGTTCCCTCTCCGTTCAGGTATGCCCAAAGAGGAGCTGAAGAGCAAGCTGACGATCCCCCCTGGCTCATTCCCTGCGGCAGTGCAGCAACTTGTGCGGGACGGTGCGCTGGCGGAGGCTGGCAAACTCGTTTATCTGCCTTCTCATCGGATAGAGCTGAAAAAAGGGCAGCAGGCTGCCGTAGATGCTTTCCTCAGGCCTTTGACCCAAAACCCCTATTCCCCGCCCAGCGAGACAACCATGGATCAGGAACTGCTCGAACTGCTGATCGAGCAACGGAAGGTAGTGAAGGTAGCCGAAAATGTCATCTTTGCCGCCTCGGCCTATGATGAAATGGTGGAACGTGTTATCGCCCACGTCAAATCACACGGCAAGATAACGGTGGCGGAAGTGCGCGATCTCTTTCAAACCAGCCGCAAGTACGCCCTGGCTCTGATGGAACACCTTGATGAGCAGAAGATCACCCGACGTGTTGGCGACGAACGGGTGCTGAGATAAACGCGACGCCGGCTTTGCAGAGGAGATCAGCCCTGGCCCGTCAGATGTACAGAGCTAAGCCCGGAGTAGATGGGGCCATCAGGGGTCAACTGGCTCTTCATCAACCTGAGGGCATCAACCTCGAAGGATGGGCTGACTTCAAACTTCACAGACTCAGCCCATTGGCCAAATCTTCGCCTATCTTCAGGAGATACGCGGTCCCTGAGCCTTCCCAGAGTCAGATGCGGGCTGAAAGCCCGGGACTCAGGTGGAAAACCCAGTGGAGACAGGGCAGCCTCCAACTCCTTCTGCAACGCAGCTAACCTGCCTATTTCGCCCCCGATCCCCACCCAGATGACCTGCGGCCGCTGCCAATTGGGGAAGGCGCCTGCCCCCCTCACTTGCAGGGAAAACGGCGATGCTGGTTGGGCTATCCTGGTCATTGCTTCGACTATTTGCGGTATGGTGTCCAGGGCTACACTGCCCAGGAACTTGAGGGTAAGGTGAATGCTCTCTGGATCGACCCACTTCACAAAGGGATGCCGTCTTGCCTTGAGGTTCTCCTCCATTGCAGTAAGCTCGGCCTTTATCTCTTGCGGGAGTTCAATAGCGATGAAACTGCGGACTAGCTCCATCCCAGCAGCCTCTGTGCGTTTCCCCCAAGGATCATGGCCTTTGCCTCTGCAGGCAGACCAGTAGACTCGATCTGCTTCGTCACCCTCTCGGGTGAGATCAGGGGATTGTCACTGCCAAGGAGTATCTTGTCAGCGCCCAAAATCTCCACGACGTGCTTGAAGATATGAGGCTGGTAAAGGAAAGGCGTAGCAGCGGTATCGAAGAAGGTGTTGGTCAGGGCAGAAGCCACCTCAGGCATCAAAGCGTAGAAGGGTAGGCCGCCACCCCAGTGAGCACAGACGACAGTAAGTTCAGGGAAGGTCGAGATAAAGCGATATAGAACATCCGGCGTAATCTTGCCCTTCCCCGGGTATTGATGTCCTACAGGCTCTGAGGCATGGGTGAGGAAGATCAAGCTGTGTTTCCTGGCCACTTCGACAACGGGCCCCATCACCTCTTTGTCTGCCAAGTCGAAGCCCTGAGTATCTGACCTCATCTCTCCAATCCCCTTCGCCCCACCCCTGACACAGCGTTCCAGTTCCACTATTGCTGCCTCCCCGACCTTCGGCTGTATAGCACAGAAGGGAATCAGACGCTTTGGGTAGCGTGCTGCTGCATCGAGAATATAGTCGTTTGTTCGAACACAGGCCTCATGACTTGTCCAGCCTGCATTCAGTATCACTGACAAATCGACCCCGGAATTATCCATGCTGGAGATAAGGTCTTCAGCGGTGGCAATTTTGGCCTTGGGAGAGGAATAGAGCTCAGAGAACAGGACATCATCGCGCAGATAGTCCTGGTGTCGATTCTTCATCTCCGGCGGGAAGATATGGGTATGGAAATCAACTATCACGTTGCAGAGATTATATCATTATCAATGAGTCGGTTCGATCCCAAAGTCCTCAGATCAGCCTTTCTCGTACACAATGCCATACCCTGGCGGTGGGAAGGTGAACTCGATTGCATTGTAGTCGCAAACGGTATAGCAGGAAGCGCACTCGGTACAGAACCTCTTGTAGTCGGAGGCCAACAAAGCTTTGCCGTTACTCATTCTCCACAAATCCATGCCACAGATTATCACACAGTTCTTGCAGCCGACGCACTTCTCTTGATCGACCCTGATAAAGTCGACAGGTGATTCAATCACTGTTACCAACTCTCTTTTCTGTATTGGATGTTTCTCCATGGTTACTTTCCTCCTGCTGCCGGTGGCATCATGCTCTTAAGTATAGGGGCCATCATCTTCATCCCTGCTAGGAAGTTGGTAATCTTTTCCCTCGAGGCTTCCTCTGCTATGGGGAAGTAGTAGCGCGTCAGGAAAAGCAGTTGTGGGATCATATCCACGAGTATTGCGGGCACGCGCAACATTCCCTGAGCATGAGGTTCGGCCATGGTGAGCATTCCATAGAACATGGCATCCGCCAGGTTATCGAACAGATCGTAGAATGTCTGTGAGGTCCACTCGGAAAAGAAGTCCCTTAACTCCGTGCCGGCCATGAAATCAACTCCCACGGGCGACATTTTGAGTTCCTCCATATATTGGCTCAGATATGCTTTAGAAAAGTCTTTGTCTTTGTGCGCTCGCAGAGCAACTTGAGCCGCCAGCCTCGACGAATACATCGCCTGCCACACTCCTTCTGCCATAAACGGCTCAGGGACTCCCGCAGCGTCACCGGTGAGCATGAGTCCCCCGGTATAGATTCTCTCGTTGAATCTTTTTAGCCAGGGCAGAAAGTGAAGCTGGAACTCTCGAGGCTCAGCTCTAGTAGCCTTGATCAGGCGCTGGACAAAATCCAGTCGTGTGTTGTCGGTGATAGATGTGGTGGACAAGTTACGGCCCGCGTCTATTTCACTCAACAGGGTCTTGGCGGGTCGGGAACCTACGTGGAATCCGTTTCGGAAAACGCACACATACCCTCCTCGGTCTGGCCCCATGAAAATGTGGACGTTTGTGTCACCGCAGTATTCGGCAATCCGCTCTGAATCTGCTTCGAAATCGACAGTAGCCAGCACGGTAACCTGATCCTTGTCCCATTTGTTTCTCAGCCCCGCCTTTTGGGCTACCAAGGAGTGAGCACCATCTGCTGCAATCACCACCGGTGCCTGATATTGGTTGCCTTCGTTGTCTATCACACCTACCACTTGTTCGCCATCCCGAAGAACGTTGGTGATCAGGGTAGTAAGCTTTAACTCTGCTCCTGCTGAGGTGGCCTTCTCCATCATCCACTGGTCGAACTCAGCCCGGTACATCATCTGCACCATGTACTCGCTGGCCTGTGGGTAGCTGCTACGCCTTGGCGGTGTCAGCCCCCAGGTCATCCGATCTGCATTTGATGGTTGGGGTTCGACGATGTGCATCATGCCGAACTTGGTGGGCCACAGTGAGGGCACATCGAGTTCCCTGATGTAGTCAAAATCCCGAGCAGCCTTGGGCGACAATCCGAAGCCTGATGAATTTTTCTCGCCGCAGAACCTCCCCCGCTCGAAGACGATTACCTTGAGTCCGCTGTCAGCGGCCTCCTTGGCTGCGGCGCTACCTCCAGGGCCGCCGCCAACTACAATCAGATCATAACTATTCATCTAGCCACCTCCTTCGAATACTGAGACTATTCACGGATTGCGGTCGAATGCCGGGTGAGGTAGTTAATATCATCATTCCGGCGATGCGTAGGCAGTAGGATCGGACGTATTGTTCGGGTCAAATTCTCCTTTGATTTTGCGCAGCCAGCTATCATAATTGAAACATGCGGGCCCGAAAGCCCCGTGCTTCCCCTTGCCGATCTGCGAGATCTGGAATATTGGTGGTCCGAGCTTCTTGTCCAAACACGCCTGATTTGACTCAGCCAGATACTGACAGGCACCTTCTGCAGAATCACGGTCGTGGTGATCGTACATAATCAACATTTCAGTATAGGCAAGATGTCCCTGGTCAAACGCTAATGTGGCGGAATTGTCTCCTCCGTCGTCCATGATGACGCCCTTATTGATGTACTTGTCTTTAAGTTCCGTACCTGCCTTGATCTGATTCATGGCCAAGTCCACAGTATCCATAGAGCCGAAAGATGTATTGAACCCCCCTGTAGTTCGGAAGCATGAGCGTACAACTGCATCCACTTTGATTACGGCTGTTGAAGTCTGCTCCTGCATCTCCTTGGTCTCAGATATTGGCGAAGTCTGACCGTCGGTCTCTTCAAGAATCTGCGCCAGCAATTTTTGCTGATACTCAAACTCCCTCTCAGAGTTAGCGAAGATAACAAAGAGGAAGGCATACTTCAGCATTTGCTGAAGCATGCCCGTATTCCATGTGGCAACGTAATTCGCACCAGAAGCCAACTGCAGGCCAACAAAGGACGGGCTTAGCCGCGAAATGAAGTATCCGATCTCTGCCTCCCCTAACTTCAGGGCTGCCTCTGCGAGTTTCTCGATAGTGGAGAAACTGAACAGCGAAACTTTGAAAAACCTGAGAGGCTCCTTGAGTACGTAATTTGGAGGTGTTCGCTTCATCTCTAGTTCAGTCGGCCCGTTCCAGTGGAACAGCTTAACAGCACCTTTGGTGAAAACGCCGAGGCCTCCCCAAGCTCCTTCCCAACCCCTCATTATGCCTCGCAGGCTGGGGCCTGGACCATCGCCGCAGAACCAGCCCGAGTCTGCACCTAGGGATCCTAGCTTGAGAACATCGCCGGTAGGAAGTACCCATTCTACCCCAAGAAGATTGCGCCCGCTGAACCCCATACTCAGTCCATCCGGTCCGTAGCCAACCACTGAAGTCGCACTGGCCAGCACCGATGTATTGGATCCTGCGCCGATAATGTGGCAGTTCAGGCCCTTTTTCATTGCCTCTACCTGGAGTTGCATACAGATCACGTGTGGCTCGACAACAGCGTACATGTTTTTTTCGTCTATCTCGAGGATGCGATTCATGCGGCGCAGGTCAAGAGACACTGCACCCTCAACTCCCGGCAGGTTGTGCATGCCCCACCCGGTGCTCATGGCCTTGAACACAATGCCGTATCTATTGCAGATTTTGGCTATGGCAACGACCTCCTCAGTGCTCGAGGGCATGATAACGGCCGCAGGCGAGATATCGGCCCACACGCCCTCCTTGGCTCCAAACGGCTGATACATGTATGATCTGAGCACCGCCGGATCGTCTGATATGTTCTCAGGGCCGACAACACTTTCAAACAATCTGTAAATATCTCCGCGAAGGGCCATTATTGCCTCCTTCACTCTCAAAAGAGTGGTTATAGAGCTTGTCTAACCAGTTCTACAATGTCATAGACCATTAGATTGTCTCCAGCCTCCGTGATCGCATCCTTGAAATTGCGCTCACACCATGGGCAAGCAGTTATGATTGCTTCGCTGCCTACAGACTTCGCTTCCTCTATGCGTTCGGATGCGGTCCAGAGCGCGAGATCGTTCATCGTCTGCTTCACACCAGAACCAGCCCCGCAGCACCAGGAGTACTCCATGATCCTCTCCATCTCCACCAGATGGATACCGGGCACACTCCTTATGATATTGCGGGGAGGCTCATAAATGCCGTTCCAGCCCCGGTGTACAATCTTCTCTGGTTCCCTCAGGATGAATTGGCCGAGCACCTTCTTTTCTTCGCCTTTCCACGGCACGTATGTCTCGGATTTCCGACCCAGGTTGCATGGGTCGTGATAGGTGACCCGCATGGACAAACTTCTGGAAAGCTTCAACTTGCCCTGCTTGATCAGTTCGTCAAGATACTGGGTTATATGCAGCACCTTGAACTTCATTTCCTTGCCCAGAAGCGGATACACGGACTTCATGATGCCGAATCCGCAGGCACATGAAGTGATGACTTCTGTCACGCCGGCTGCATTCCAGTCATCGATATTGCTCTCGGCGAACTTAATGAACTCACCCTGAAAGCCCAGTTGGAAGGCGATACTACCGCAGCATGTCTCCTGGCTGCCCCTGATACCCACATCAACTCCGGCCTCTTTGAGCAGCGTGACCGTATCTCTGGCTATGGCTGACAGCTCCGGGTCGTAGCAGTAGAGACATCCGGCATGATATACAACCTCTGCTTTCTCGCCTTTGGAGAGATCTTTGACGTCAAGACCTTCGGCCCATTTGCCGCGATCGGCTTTGGGCTGCATCATGGTGTTGTCTTCTTTCCTGAGACTCTCAATGATCATCGAGTGCTCGGGTAGCAAGTATCCCATGCCTACAAGGTGTGCGCGGGTGGAGTAGATGGGCCATAGAACTTCCAGTTCGGCATTGTACTTGCAGGATGAATCGCAGGCACCGCAGGCTGTACATCGGTAGACAATGTTCAACAGTTCATCCGTTATCTCATCCAGCCGCCCTTCGGCCAGGGCTAGTCCCAGGGCCATCCTGCCGCCGCCAGAGTACGAGTGAAAATTGTACCTGGCAATGCTGGGGCAGTTATTCGAGAATCTCCAGCTCTTCATTTGGGCCAGAGGTGGCCATTTGCACAACGAGCACCTGGCACATCTTTTCATGTCACCTACGTAGTCCTTGAGCTCAAGTATCATCGTCTCTCTCCCTCACCCTTTAGTCACAGGAAGCCTTCCTCTCGTAGTCTATCGGCGAGTCTTGCTGCCGCCTCTTCAGGAGTCTTCCCGTTAATCACTTCGCAGACTGTTTCGCGCTTAGGGACGTACAAGTCGAGAAGCTCGCACCGTGGTGGGGGTGGGGACATGTTCAAGTCTCCTGCCTTCCATACCTGCAGTGGCTTCTTCCGTGCAGACGATAGGTCCTGCAGAGTGACGTGACGTAATCCCCCTAAGTCGCTATCAACGGTAATGACGCATGGAAGGGGTGCCTGAACGATCTCAAAGCCATCTGCGATCACTCGCTCTATCCTCATTTGCCCCCTGTTTACCTCGACCTTTCTGGCTATGGTGACGCAGGGTAGCCCTAACTCTTCCGCGATAGCACAACCGGTGATACCCGAGTCCCAGTCAGCAGCTTGGCGCCCGGTGAATACGATGTCGGCAACACCGATTTTTCTGATCGCGGCCGCCAGAACACTTGCGCTTGCGAAGCTATCCAGGTATTCGAAGACTGTATCTTCAAGTAAGATCAGTTCGTCCGCGCCCGCGGCCAAAGCCTTCGTGAGCAGTGGACGGGACAGTCTATTCCCCATGCTCAGCGCAATTACCTTGGCTTTGTGCTCATCCTTTATGCGCAATGCTGCCTCAAGCGCATTTTCGTCGAACGGTGAAATTACCGGCGGGATGCCTTGTGGCGGAACCACCCGTTTCTTCTCCGAGTCAATCTTGAAGGCAGAACGGGGCATCTCCGGATCGAGTATCTGTTTTATGCAGACGACGACCTGCATACTTTCAAGTCCATTAGAAGTAGAGCTTCCCTGGGTTCATCACGTTGTTAGGGTCGAAAATCCTCTTCACCTTTCTCAGCGCAATCACATTCTCTGCATATTGGCTACTTATCATTGCCGACCACATTCCATAAGGTCTGGAGAAGAAAGCCCCTTCTTGCATCAGGACCCTGCTTGCTTGCTCAAAGGTTCTCTTTGTCCGGGCTGCTTCCATCACATTGTTCGGATCGAACGCCAGGTCAAACTCCACATGACAGGAACGGCCCTGTTGTATCGGCTGGATATATGTGCCAATGCTGGTTGTTGGGAAATCTGTTTCGCCGGCAACCCTGCCCATGGTCTCTACGAATTGTGGGCATCGGTCCAGGGTCGTCAGGAAGAATATGTCGGCGCTGTTGCCTTTGTAACGCAGCTTCCAATATGGTTCGGCACTAGGCTCACTCAGGGCCTGAAGAAGCTTTCTGGAATCCACTCCAGGCAGTGCCGTTACAGGGTGGACACCGTATCTCTCAGCGATCTCCACTATGTCCTTTGTCTGGTAGTCTACCCGTTCCTCGGGAAATCTATCGTAACCTGCGATGACCAGGATCAGGATATACGGTGGCAGTGCCGATCGGAGTTCTTCCATGGACTGAGCGTCCTGCTCAAGAATCGAGGCCAGATTGAGACGGTCAAGGATCAGGCACTCGTCGCCCAATTTGAGCCGCTGCAGCCGGTACACAAAGTCTATGATTTCATCCACTCTCTCGCAGCCCACCATGAACAGTTTCTGGACGGATGGCAAGAGCTCCAGTCGGATTGTGGCCCATGTAACTATCCCCAGCGTGCCCTGCGCACCCTGCACCACTCTGAACAGATCGCTCGGCCCGGGGCCCAGTGGGTTCTTCTGGGCTTGGCCCGATTCCCACTGTTCCTCCAGTGTGCCCGGACCGGCGGCGGCGCCTGTCCTGAACATGTCGCCTGTACCGAAGATCACCTCTGTGCAGCAAAGGGGGTCAGACATGTCCCAGTGGTATTTCGGCACCAAGATCGGTTCACGCTCCAGATAACTGCCAACTATCGATTTGGTGACTCTAGGTGCCAGTGGGAGCATCAATCGCATATGGTGCTTTTCAATCTCAGGTCTAAGAGCCCCGAATGTAACGCCGGGCTCGATCATTGCCACGCGGTTCCTGCGATCGATGCGCAAGATATTCTTCATTCCCGAGAGGTCTATTATTAATCCACCCAATGCAGGAACGGTGTCACCCTTGAAATGAGGGGGGCCAGAGCTAACAGGTATCAGAGGCATCAACGTTCGGTTGGCCCACTTGACGATTTCCTGAACCTGTTGCGCCTGCTTGGGCCTCACAACAAGAACGGGCGGACGACCAGCAGTGAAGCTCATGTCGTGAGTATGCTCTTCCAGTACGGTTGGATCGTCGATAACGTTGTCTGCCCCAACGATATCCTCAAGTTGACGTTTGTCCGCAATCTCACATTTTCGATATTCCCGAACGGGATTCATCATTTTTGTCCTCCTCTCCGTACCATGAGGGATGTGGTTACAGTTCGAAACCTGAAGAATCAGAGTTCATGGCATGCCTTCCCAGGCATTCAGAGGATTCCGGCAAGTGAGGAGACATTTTCGTAATTATACAGGATGTATGATTCACCAGCACATCAGACGGCGGTTGATAAAGCGGAGCAATTGCCGATGGCTGGGAAGGTTCAGAGAGACAGCTCTCGATCAAGGATGCATTACCCAGGGTGTGTGTAAAACCATGCGCCCAGAGACGCCCTAATGGTACACTATTTGGGGAAGGCCATGGCGAGAACCGTATTGCAGTCAAATGTCAGATCATCCATAGTCTGGATCATGGGCAATGACGATAGTTGGCTACGGTGCTGACTGTCGAAGGGAATATGAAAGGATGGACAATGAGAATACTCAGGAAGCTTTTTGAGCCCATCAAAATCGCCGACGTGCAGGTCAAGAACCGGATTGCCATGTCTCCGATGGGACTGGGACGAGCTACCAAGGATGGCCAAGTCACCGACGGCATGGTCGATTTCTACATCGAGAGAGCAAAGGGCGGGGCAGGGCTGATCTATGTTGTCTGCGGATACAACGATTTTTGTGTATACCTGCCAAATATCCCAGCCCTGGATGATGACAGGTTTCTCCCCGGGCTAAAGAGGCTGACCGAAGCGATGCATGAGCACGGTGCCATGGTCTTTGGGCAAATGATGAACATGGGATCATCATGCTTTTCCACTGCAGACGGTGGCCCGCCGGCAGCGCCCTCGGCAATCCGCAACACACTCACTCGCGTAATGCCCCGCGAAATGACAACGGCAGAGGTCAAGCTGCTTATTCAGCATTTCGGTGAAGGAGCCTGGAGAGCCAAAGAGGGCGGCTTCGATGGGGTAGAGCTTGTGGGCAATGGCGGCTACTTGATGAATCAGTTCCTCTCGCCGCTGACCAACACGCGCAGCGACGAGTATGGCGGAGATTTCGAGAGGCGGATGAGGTTCCCCCTGGAAGTAGTCAAAGAGATAAGGGCCAGAGTCGGCCCCGGTTTCCCTATCTCCTATCGCGCCTCCGGTGATGAGTTCATGAAGGGAGGCAATCGGCAGGAGGAAATGAAGACCATCGCGAAAGCCTTGGAGAAAGCTGGCATCGATCTGGTCAATGTAACCGCCGGATGGCATCAATCCTTTCTCCCCTTAGCCTCAATGGACGTTCCCCGGGGTGCTTATGTTTACCTGGCTGAGGGAATCAAACAAGTAGTCAAAGTACCGGTGATCGCCTGCAACCGTATCAACAATCCCTTCCTAGCCGAGCAGATACTGATAAACAACCAGGCCGACATGGTAGGGATGGGCCGACCCTTCTTGACTGATCCTGAATGGCCCAAGAAGGCAGCCGAAGGACGCTATGATGAGATCCGACAGTGTACTGCGTGCAACCAGCGCTGCCTTGATGCTGTCTTCGCGATGAAAGAAATCACCTGCACCTTCAACCCGGCCGCTGGAAGAGAAAGAGAGTATGCGCTGATCCATGCTGACAAACCCAAGAAGGTGTTCGTCATTGGTGGTGGGCCAGCCGGCATGGAGGCTGCTCGCACGCTGGCGCAAAGGGGACACAAGGTGACTCTGTTCGAGAAGTCGCACAAGCTCGGCGGTCAGTTAAACCTGGCTGCTGTGCCGCCCGGGCGAGGTGAGTTTGCCAGCGCCGTCAACTATCTCTCCAAGGAACTGTACAGAGTCGGAGTCAAGGTGGAGTTGGGCAAAGAGATTGATGTGGATACTGTGAAGAAGCGAGCGCCTGACGTGGTGGTGGTGGCTACCGGTGCTACTCCTCTACACCCCAATATTCCAGGGATTGACGGCGGCAACGTGGTCTGGGCCTGGGATGTCCTGGAGCAAAGGGTGGCGTTGGGGAAGCGAGTGGTGGTGATCGGGGGTGGGGCAGTGGGCATGGAGACAGCGTTGTTCATTGCCAAGCAGGGTCCCATGTCGGCAGAATCTGCAGTATTCCTGGCCTTGGGTGGAGCTTTAGACGCCGAGACTGCTGTCCAGATGACACGCAAAGGCCCCGAGGTTACCATACTGGAGATGCTGGATCGCATCGGTCAGGACATGGGTCCTACCACCAGAGCCTCAGTGAGATTCGCCCTTCGCTTGCACAACGTGAAGGTCATTACCAAGGCGACTGCCCGCCGCATCACAGGGGCGGGTGTAGTGTATGAACGCGAAGGCAAAGAGGAACTGTCCGAGGCAGATGCCGTGGTTATTGCGATGGGGTCGAAATCCGAGAGCATTCTGTTCGAGGCACTTCAGGGCATGGTGACTGAGGTGTATCAGGTCGGGGATTGCGTTAAGGCAAGGACTGCCTGTGAGGCCATTGAAGAAGCTGCTCTGATCGGGCGAAAGATATAGGTGGAGGATGAACCCTAAAGCTGCCCCTTTTTGTATTCCTCCAGCATTTCCAGCCACCAGGAGTAGAGCGCCGGATCATGCTCTACCCACTTCAGTTGCTGCTCGGTGGCCTTGCCTACAATCCTGCCTGGCACGCCAGCTACAAAGGAGCCGTCGGGAACCTTCATACCCTGGCCAACAACTGACCCTGCAGCGATAATGCAATGATCGCCAATCTCTGAATCGTGAAGAACGGTGGCATTCATGCCGATGAGCACTTTACTCCCAATCCTTCGCGAGTTAATCACTGCACTATGTCCCAGCGTCACACCATCGCCAATGTCCAGCCCGGACGGAGCGCCGTGTATCACCACATTGTCCTCGATCAGAACATAACTGCCGATCCTTATAGGCCCAAAATCGCCCCTGACAACCGCCCCTGGGAAAGCGGCACACCTATCCCCTATCTCCACATCCCCGATTATGTAGGCAGCCTCACTGACGAAGGCCGACTCGGCTATCTTGGGAACCTTATTCCCCAAGGCTCTGATCATATTCTGCACCTCCGAGACATTTACGAATAATAAGGAGTTTACCGCCCCCGGTCAACCTTGACTTGATTAACTCGGCCTGCTCCAGTAATCTAATGCTAACCGAATATACAAAAGGGAGGCGAGCGAAGTGAAGAGGGAATTGATGGATATCCTGGCCTGTCCTCTGTGCAAAGGAGATTTGCAGCTCACCGTCGTCAAAGAGGATACGAAGGAGATAGTTACCGGCTCGCTTTACTGTGCTAAGTGTAAGGAGACCTACCCCATTGAGGACGCTATTCCCAATCTCCTCCCACCGAATCTGAGAGACTAGCCAAGGCTATTCTCCTTCAGGGAAGTAGGTCACGCTGCTATGCGGAGATTCCCATACCTGGATGTTGGAGAGAGAAAACCCTGTTCCTGTAAGGATGGGCTGAAGTTCTGTGAAAATTGTGGAGGCGATATTTTCCGAGGAAGGGTTGATCTTGTCAAAGGGCGGCGTGTCATTGAGACAAACGTGATCAAACCTGCCAACCACCTGCCCTAGCTGCTGCCTGAGCCGGGTGAAATCATAGGCCATGCCGATATCGTCTGTTTCCTTCGCTCTTACTCGGGCCACCACCCGAAAACGATGCCCGTGAACATTCTCACACTTGCCCTGATAGCCTCTTAGATAGTGGGCGGCATCGAACTCTTGCTCAACAGCAACCTCATACATTCCTGGCCTCCTTCCACTTTGTCACCCCTTCTATCATCCCCAGTTCTTTCAGCATCTCCGTGGCGGTTCTGCCGCTCACCGGATGGACCAGTTCGGAGGCGATCTCTGTCAGAGGAACCAGGACAAAAGCTCTCTCCTCCAAGCGAGGATGAGGGATATTCAGTTGGGTGGATTCGACTGTCCTATCAGCATAGAAGAGGATGTCTATGTCTATTATTCGGGGGGTGTTGGGGAAAGTGTTTTTTCCCCTGCCCAGGGCGGACTCAATTTTTTTTCCGGCGGAGAGCAGTTCCTCCGGGGCAAGAGTGGTGGTAGCCTCACAGACAGCATTGAGAAATCGAGGTTGCTGGCTATAGCCCACAGGTTCGGTTTCATAATAGGATGAGATCTTCTCCACGTGCAGCCAATGAGACAGCATCTCGATTGCTCTGGAGATGTTCTGCTCCCTGTCGCCCAGATTGGATCCCAGGCCCAAGTAAACCGTCACCGGGCTGTCTTCTGGTCTTTCGATGGACGTCTTCCTCTAATGATGGCATCACTCATCTGGCATACCCTGGCCATTTGCTCTACGTCATGTACCCGTACGATATCGGCGCCCCTGGCAATACTGATGGCTACGGTGGCTGCTGTGCCCTCGATCCGCTGATCGGGCGGCAGATCGAGTACCAGGCCAATCATCGACTTGCGAGAGGTACCTATCAGGATGGGCCTCTCCAGGCACCTCAACTCATCCAATCGGCAGACGATCTCAAGATTCTGCTCCAGCGTTTTGCCGAAGCCCACGCCGGGATCAACGATGATATTCTCCCAGGCCAGACCCCGCTCCATGGCCAAGTTCATACTTGCTCCCAGATCAGAGACCACCTCAGGAATGATGTTCTGGCAGGCCTTGCCCCGCTGATTGCTCATCAGCACCAGGGGCACGTCCCATTCAGCGGCAAGATCAGCCAGGCGAGGATCGTGTTTCAGTCCCCAGATATCATTTATCATGCGCGCACCGGCCGAGAGGGCCTTCCGCGCCACTTCCCACTTGTAGGTATCAATGCTCAGGGGCAGTGATACCTCGCTGGCCAGGCGCTCGATGACCGGAATCACCCGTCTCAGCTCATCGTCATCAGATACTGGAGCAGCGTTCGGCCGGGTCGACTCGCCGCCGATATCGAGGAGGTCAGCCCCTTCAGCAGCGAAGCGTTTGCCCTGTGCAACGGCAGCCTCAATATCCCGGCCTAACCCATCTCCTGAGAAGGAGTCCGGGGTGGTGTTGATGACGCCCATGATATAGGTACGCTCACCCCACTTGAAGCCCCTGTTCCCACAGCAGGTAATACCCATACTTGAAGTGCTCATTCAATCACCTTAGTCGGCGTTTCGGGAATATGTGCAATTATACTGTTATACCATCCTGATACGCAGGAGGCAATTGGCCAAACTTGACAGTGCAGTAATGGAATTGGAATAATTAAGATCGCCTGAAAGTTGTGGTTCAGACTTGGGAGCAAGCATGCGGCTGTCGCGGTAAAGCGGCGCTGAAATCGCAAAGTGATCCCAACGGAAAGGAAGGTTTACAGGATGGCTAAAGAAACGCCAAAGAAGAAGACGGTGAGACCGAAGGCTAAGGCAACAAGACAAATGCCAGTGAAGAAGACATCCGTGCCGAAAAAGAAGAAAGAGATGGACGACTATAGTGGCCCATTCATTCCTAACCTGACCTTCAACGACTTCTCCAAAGAATTCCTGTTGAAGCTAATGCTCATCTGGCAGTACGGCTGGCTTCACATGACAGAAGCCTGGTATAACGCGGTCAAGCAAAGGTATGGCGTTGATGTAGCCAACGAATGTGAGACGCAGGCCTGGGAGACCATAGGAGAGCGAGTGAATCCGAGGTTTGCCAAGGTGGCCAACATCGAGCTCAAAACTGTGGTCGACTCTCTGAAATGCCTCCAGTTGCCTTTGGATAATACTACCGGCGGGCTGTTCCCTGCCGAGGCGAAGATCATAAATCCGAACCACGTTATCTGGACTATTCCCAGGTGCCGCTCGCTGGAATTTTTCGAAGCCAAGGAACCGGAGAGGATCCATCACGTTTGTCACATAAACGAGAAGAAGATTATCGAGAGATATCTGGTCAATCGAAAGATAAAAGTGACGCCGCTCAAGCTGCCACCGAGGAAGAGTTCGGATGAGATCGCCTGCCAGTGGGAATTCAAGCTTGAGGAGTAACAGAGGAAGGAAATTCTAGAAAAAGGAGTTGGGTGAATGGCAAATCAGATAGGCAAAAGGTACTTCTGCGCCAAGTGTGGCTCGGAGTTCATCGTCACACGGGGGGGCCAAGGTACTCTTCACTGCTGTGGAAAGCCGATGGAGATCAAGAAGTAGAGGAGGTTGCGAACTGACATGGCCAATACGCTAGGCAAGAGATATCGCTGCGAAGTGTGTAATACCGAAGTCCTTTGCACCAAGCAAGGTGCGGGCGCGGTTGTCTGCTGTGACAAAGAAATGGCAGAGCAGCAACCCAGGCCACTGCCTTCTTCGGACTAGGGGGACAAGGTCACGGCACACTATGCGTTAGCTTTGCCATAAACGCCTGCTTCCAACGCAAGAGGCTGCAACTATGCAGCCTTTCTTGTTGCGAGGATTTCTGAATGGGTTCTCACTGCCGTTGCGCCCGGTGGCTCCCAGCGTTGTTCTTGAATCTGGTACAATTGCTGCTGCCGGCTGAAAAAGCGAGCGCTCATCCGTGTCACAATGAAATCTGTCAGGCAAGGAGGTGCTATCCTTGACCCGTCTCATCATAATCAGGCATGGACAAACCGCGTGGAATGAGGGCGAAGGGGAGAGACTTCGGGGACGGGCCGATCTGGAACTGGATGGAATCGGCCTGCGGCAGGCCAGGGCAGCGGCGACAAGGATGGCTCTATGGCGAGTGACTGCCGTCTACTCCAGCCCCCTGAAAAGAGCAGTGACCACAGCAGAAATCCTGGCAGAGTCACTTAGATTGAAAGCTCAAGCGCTTGAAGGGCTCATAGACATAGACTACGGGAGCTGGCAGGGGCTCAGCCTGAAGGAAGCAGAGGCAAATGACCCTGAGCTGTACAGGCTCTGGCTGCAGCGTCCGCATTTGACCACCTTCCCCGGCGGTGAGGGCCTGGAGCAGGTCAGGGAAAGGGTAACCAGCGCGGTGGAAATCTTGGTGCCGCGTCATCCCGGGCAGACCGTTGTCCTGGTTTCGCACAAGGTAGTCTGCAAGGTGCTGCTATGCAGCCTTCTCGGTCTGGATAACTCCCACTTCTGGCAGATACAGCAGGGGCTTTGTGCCATAAGCCTGGTCGAGATAGAGAACGATGTTCCAGTGATGCTGTTGCTGAACGATACCTGTCACCTTCGGGATGTCGGGTGAGGATTGATCAGATCCTCCGCCTCTTGAGGCAGGAGTATGGGCCGCGCCGCTGGAAGCCGAAGGGAGCCCCGATGTCCACGCTGGTGTCAACTGTGCTCTCCCAGAATACCTCGGATGTGAACTCAGAACGAGCCTTTGATTCTCTCATGGCTGCCTTTGGTGGCTGGGAAGCTGTGGCTGACGCCAGCCCCAGCGAAATAACCAGGTCCATAAGGGTGGGTGGCCTGGCGGAAATAAAGGCAAGGCGAATAAAGAACATGCTCCAAGAGGTGCGCCAAGAGCGGGGTGGCTTTGACCTGGATTTCCTGGGCAGTTTCAGCCTGGCCGAGGCCAAAGCCTGGTTGATGAAGCTGCCTGGTGTGGGACCGAAAACTGCGGCGTGTGTACTGCTCTTTTCTCTGGGGAGACCTGCTCTGCCTGTCGACACCCACGTCTTTCGAGTGGCCAGGAGACTGGGCCTACTTCACTCCAAGGTCTCCGCCGAGCAAGCCCACGAGATTCTGGAGAATCTGATTCCAGCAGGCCAAGTCTATGAGTTCCACCTCAATATGGTGGAGCATGGGCGGAAGGTATGCAAGGCACAGCGACCCCGCTGTCACCTTTGTGTTTTGCGAGAACTCTGTCCGAGTGCTACAGAAGCCCGCGGATAGCCAATTCACGGCATTGGTGCTCAGAGTTGCCTTAGCCGATGTTCAAGCGATAAAATCCTTTTCAGCAGAACTGTCAGAAGAATGCAGATGGTATAACGAATGAAGCAGTTTAGAATAGCCATCATCAACATTACCGGTTACATAGGCGCAGAGGTAGCCCGCCTGCTCTATGGCCATCCCGGGGTGCAGATTATCTCTGTAACCGGGCGAAGCGAAGCAGGCAAAAAGCTGGGCAAAGTCATGCCTTACCTCTCCGACATCGACCTCGTCATTGAGGCGGAGCCCAGGGAGGCAGACCTAATCTTTTCATCGCTACCCCATAAGGCGAGCGCGGAAGCCATCGCACCTCTGGTCAAGAAGGGTGTGAAGGTGGTAGACCTCAGCGCCGACTTCAGACTGAAGGACGCGGCGGAATACCCGCGGTGGTATGATTTCACCCATCCTGCAGTGGAACTGCTGCCGAAGGCTGTCTATGGCCTCACGGAGCTTCACCGCTCTGAGGTTGCACCGGCATCTCTGGTGGCCAATCCCGGCTGCTATCCGACCGGTGCAATCCTGGCCCTGGCTCCGGCGGTCAAGGCGGGGCTTATCCAACCTGACGTTATCGTTGACAGCAAATCGGGCGTGTCAGGTGCAGGCAGAACGCCCAGCCTGGGAACGCACTATGCGGAGATCAACGAGAGTGTGTCAGCCTATTCTCTGGAAGGCCACCGCCACATCCCCGAGATAGTCCAGGAGCTGAGCGCATTCCATCCAGACAAGCCAGTATCGGTGACCTTTCTGCCTCATCTGGTGCCGATGACACGGGGAATTCTCAGCTCGTGCTATGCTCGATTGGTGGAGGGGAAGATTGCGGTCAGCCAGCAGGGGATAGCCGAATTGAGACAGCACTATCGGGAATTCTACAAAGGTGAGCCTTTTGTGAAGGTTGTGGATATCCCACCGCAGACCAAGCAAGCCTGGGGGAGCAATCTGTGCCTTCTTCATCCCACCATTGACCTGAGAACCAACAGGCTGATAGTAGTCAGTTGCATTGACAATCTGGTCAAGGGGGGAGCCGGGCAGGCGATCCAGAATATGAACCTGATGCTGGGCTTTCCTGAGACCACGGGGTTAGAGGCATTGCCTGTCTATCCGTAGCGCCACGACGCTTGTTATTTGTTCCAGGCCATTATATACTCTTCACTTTGGCGCCCTCATCGTCTAGTGGACTAGGACGTTGGCCTTTCAAGCCGAAAACAGGGATTCGAATTCCCTTGAGGGCATTCCTGCTATGAGCGTCACTGATTTCCAGTTGCTTAACATTTTGCTTAACTCTTTGTATGTAACGAGCTTTGGGACTTTGCTTAACACCTCTCATGTGACCTTTCCCTCCTTCTTCCTCTTCGGTTTCCTTTTCCTCTTGTAGTCCAGGCTGAGGTCGGTGTGGTAGAATATCACAGTCGATTGGGAGCTGAATCCATCGTTCATGATTTGCTGCGTCTGCGTGTTCCCGACCGTAGGGAACTGTTCAAACGGCTCATGAGGACTTACCTAGCACAATCAGAGTCACGACGAGGTGGATGGCCATGGCAAGCTACAGAACGCGTCTAGTCGCTTATTTGGACCTTCTGGGATTCAAAGATAGAGTTGAGCACTCCGTGAACAATAGTATGGTGTTCTCTGCCATCAAGGACGCCCTGGAGTCAGTGGAGGCACACACCAGAGCTATACGAACGCGAGGTCGGGTGCCTGGGGTTCCAACACCGAGAGTGACCACCCAGATGTTCTCTGATTCAATATCCCTCAGCGTGCTTGGAACCGGCAAGTGGTCCTTCGCAGCGATGACGGGCAATCTCATGCTTCTGCAGACACAACTCCTGCTGAAAGGCTTCCTGTGGAGAGGAGCACTGGCCGGCGGCCTCCATTACGAAAAGGGCAAGGTCATGTTCGGGCCTGCAATGATAGCGGCGGTAAACTTGTAGGATTCAGCAGGTTGGCCCAGAGTGCTGGTTAAGCCAGACGTCCTCCAGAGTCTGCGGCGCAGTGCGCCAGAATTCGCTGGGCTTGTGGAAGGACAGCTGGTTCTCCGAGGCGATGATGGACTGCCGTATCTCAACTACCTTCAAGCAACATACACTTTGAATAAGGAGACCGCTTGGCTCGTAGAATACATGTCTGGGTCACTAAATGTCCTCAGGCAGGATTCTCTCAAAGCCTACGATTACATCACCACAGACTACATTGCCGAACACCGAAGGGCGATTGAGAAGGCTGTAGAGACGAAGCCTGGGAAGAAAGCCGACCCTATTCTGCTGGCGAAGTACCACTCACTTGCGGTGTATCACAACAAGGTCGTGGACAGGCTGGTCAGGGCCATCAGAAACGCCAATGAAACCTTTGGACCAGACACCAATCTGGACCAACTCAAGGACTTCAGACTGGCGATGTTTGCGGCACTTGGAAGAGCAGGACAATCAGACAAAGTAATGGGCTTCGTGAGGCCGAAGTTCGCAGGACTTGCAGGAGGAATAGAGGCACTGGAGAGCGAGAAGATACCGCTCAAGCGGGTGTTCGCACAACTCTACTGAAGTGGAGTTTATCTGAGCCCATTGGCGCCTCGTAGAACCCTGTTCCGCCCCCGATGTGCTGGATTTTGGCTCAAGATTTCGCCGGGGCATCATACCGTCCGCATATCCATTCCTGTGCGGCATCCCACTTCGGTTCTGGGCGAAGGCGACTGTGTTGGTCGTGTTTGTTCAGGATTGACTGACATGCGTCCTGCCGGCTGAGAGGTTTAGTAGCTTGAAGTCGTCTGAAGGCCCAGCTCCCTTTTGAGAGCACTCTGTGGGTGCCTGGGCTGCTGTAGAGAGAACGTGGTGACACTGCCGTGTTAGGCTTATTCTGGTGGCAAGAGTCACCGCTGTTCACTCGCCAATACTGCGAAGCAGCCTTTTGGAAAGGGAGAGACGACAATGACCCAACAGGCACCACTGCTGGAGAGAATGGATAAGGCAATAGCCTTTCTCAAGCTGCTCCAGGATGATATGGACAAGGCACTTGCTGAATTGACGATTACCAAAGGCGAAAAGAACGAAATGGGAGCGATGCTGGTCCAAGTCGAATCGAAGGTTGACGAGATATTGGGCAGCACTGAGTTGCCCCCGGAAGCTCCCAAAGAAGGACTGCAACAGGAATTGGAGGAGTGCCGCAAAACCCTGCAGGAAACGAAAGCTGAGCTTGAACATACCAAGGAAGAATTGCAGCGAGCAGAATTTAGGGTGAGGAACCAGGCCTCCAAAATGCGCCAGCAGGCTCCCCAGATGGCAAGAGCGGATTGGGAGAACGTCGCTAAGACTGCACGAAGAGACCCTGATGCGTTTATGCGGGAAATAGGCGAGCGAGGCCTACTTCCGAGAGAGTAAGGCTAGACTGGTCATGGCTCTGCCAGCATGTGCTTGAGTAGAACCCTGTTGTCTACAGTCCTTTCCCCTGTCGTTTGGCAAATCCCCAGCTCGTCGTTGGACATAGTTCTCACCCAGCCAGCACCTCCCAGCATCTCACACAACATCAACCTGCCCTCACCTGTTCGCTAGGCATATGGCCTCACCAGAGGCCACTAGACAGGTGATAGGCCATGGGAGATACATCTCCCCCACCAGTTCGTCGGTTGGGGCCAATCTCTCAGTTCAGGACAGCCCTGTAGTGCTTCATGCAGTCATCGAGAGTGCTGCTGTGGGTGTACAGATACCGACTCACCCTAGCGGTGCCTTGTAGAACTTCAGGCTATCCTCGAAAGTCACTGACCTGGTGTACCGCTGCACCATCTCCAGTGACTCCCACCTGCCCAAATCCTTGATGGTCATGGTGTCCACGCCGGCCTTTCTGAGCAGGCAGGCGAAGGTACGGCGGAAGGTGTGAGGATTGCAGGGAATGCCAGTTTGCACTCTCAGGTTGTTGAGCATAGTCTTGACGCCCCAATAGCCGATGTTCCATATGGGTTCTTCTTCCTTTGGCTGGTATTCGCTTAGCCAAGCCTTCAAGAGATTCTCAGTCAAGTTGCCGAAGGGAGCATGGCCCTCTTTGTTGCCCTTGCCTATCACTCTCACGGTGTGCGACCTCCAGTCGATATCACCAGTCCTGATGTTGGCCAGTTCGGACAACCTGAGTCCCGACTCGGCAAAGAGAGCAATCATCGCCTTGTCCCTTGCTGTGGGCGCTTTCTCAATTAGTAGTTCGACTTGCTCCCTTGTCAGGCTGGGCATTATGCGCTTGGGCCTTCTCGGAGGGTCAACAAGAGTGATGGGGTTTTCTCTGCCTATGAAAGCAAAACCTGACCTTGGGCTGTACAGCCAATTGTAGAAGACGGATATAGCTCTGAAATAGGCGTGCTTGCCACCCATAGTGCAGGACAATGAATCAAGGTACTTGCCGATAGCTCTGGCACTTGGGGTCACTCCCAGAACAGGGATTGACTTGGACAGGTACTTGCCATAGAACTCCAGTGTTCCGAGTGACGCACCTTCCCGCCTTGAGTTGAGAAAGGCCTCAATAACCTCGTACGGGCTTAGATGGCCGTTTCTTCTGCCTGTGCCTTGTTCCAGTTCGCCCAGACACTGCAGAAGCTTCTTCGATGGTGGCCGCTTAGCACTCTTGACTTGGGATATGTACGCTTTAGATA
>MGMW01000111.1 GCA_001795035.1 Chloroflexi bacterium RBG_13_53_26 | reverse complement strand
GCCACGATCAGCCGGGTCGGGGAAATCGGCGGGGCGGACTTTGACGATGACGCCTTCCTCTACCACTGCTGAGAGGCCACACCCGAAGTAATCTGACGTCCTGCAAACGGTTCGGACTACTGCGTTCCTGTCCATGGGCTACCTCCTCCAATCTACCTCGATTATTCCAGAACGACCTCATTCTGATATGCCGGCACCGAGATCCCCCAGCCCGTTCGCTCCTTCAGGAAAGCAGCGAAAGAGTGGCAAGAGTCGGGCTCTCCGTGGGTGATAAATACCTGTCTTGGGGCGCTCTGCAGGTGTGACAACCATTCGAAAAGGCCGTCCCTGTCGGCGTGGGCTGAGAAGCCCTGTATCTGCTCTATCCTGGCACGCACGGGGTAATCCTGCCCCAGTATCCTAACCTCGCTGGCACCTTCTACAATGTACCGCCCAAGGGTGCCTGCAGCCTGATATCCGACAAACATTACTGTGCTTTCTGGCCTTGATATGTTGGCTGCGAGGTGATGTTTTATTCGGCCGCCCGTGCACATGCCCGAACCGGCTATTATCATGGCACTGCCTTTGATCTGATTGATTGCCTTTGATTCATCTACGGTGTGAACCATTTTCAGTCCTGGGAAGTCAAAGGGAGACCTGTTTGCCCTTATCAATCTGATCATCTCTTGGTCATACAAATCCGGGTGACGCTCAAATATCTCAGTGACACGCACCGCCATTGGGCTGTCGACGAACACCATTACACGTGGTATGCGGCCGTCGATGAGCAACTTGTTCAGGTAGTAGAGCACCTCCTGGGCTCTTTCCAGGGCAAAGCTTGGCACTATTATGTTGCCTCCATTGTTTAGGGTTGAGTTGACTACTGCGGCAAGGTGCTCGGCGACCTCCGATGACCGTTCATGCAACCTGTCACCGTAGGTTGCTTCTACCAGAACATAGTCGGCCCCTGCGAAAGTGGTCGGGTCTCTCAATATCGGCGCATTCCTCCTGCCGACGTCGCCCGAGAAAAGGATTGTCCTCGGCTCGCCCTGCCCACGAACAGATACTATTATCATCGAGGAGCCAAGGATATGACCGGCGTCGTAGAACTTGGCCTCCACGCCATGGCCTATGACAACCTCCTCTCCATAGGGCACAGGCAAGAACAGCCGTAGTGAAGCATTAGCATCATCTATGTTGTAGAGCGGAACCTCGGGATATGGCCCCTTTCGGCCTTCCCGCTCGTGTCTCTTCCTCTTGAAGGCAGCATCTTCTTCCTGCAGCTTGGCTGCATCCAGGAGCATGATCTCAGCTACGTCAGCGGTGGCCGTTGTACAGTAGACCCTCCCCTTGAAGCCCTCGCGAACAAGCTTGGGCAGCAAGCCACAATGGTCAATATGGGCGTGGGTCAGCAGGAGAGCATCTATGGTTTCGGGTGGAACGGAGAACGGTTCCCAGTTTCTTCCCGCAAACTCCCTTTCCTGGAACAATCCACAGTCTATGAGGATCCTGAGGCCATTGGCCTCCAGGAGGTATCTCGAACCGGTTACATTCTGAGCGGCACCCATGAACCTGAGCTTCATCTGCATTGCGGCGGACTCTTCGCTCTTTCTGCCTGCGCTGTGATTAACTCTGCTTTCATTCTGCCCCCCAAGCCTATCGGGATAGAGAGACCATGGCTCACCAGCCCACAGTTTACAGCTTTCGCTTCGGGGTCGTCTATACTGCTAACTGCTCCACACTGTATTTGATAGAGCACGTTCAGTCGAAGGACGTGCTGTGACTATGGGATTATGGGTGACAGGGAACCTGTCTTGTTTGGAGGGGCAGATCCCAAGGACTGTGGTTATTTCAAACAAGGAAAGGGAGATGGGCGTCTTGTGGTTAGCCTGCCTATCGAAGGATTCTCTGACAAGCCCAGCCAATCTCGGAGTGAGCACGGAACCATTGGCGTTGCGGCAATACCTACTTCTGTTGTGTTGAAGAGCGCGACAGGCATGAGCCTCATGGCAGTGTCACCTTGTCCTGTTGATCAGAATCTTGCTGCAGCTTCCTGGCGGCTTCGATGAAGATCTCTGTGCCCCGAGCCACATAACGAAGTTGGTCTGGCGTCATAACCTCCAGAATACGTTCCACCTGTGTCCGACCTGATTGCCATAGCCGGTTCATGAATTCCTCGCCCTCTTTGGAAAGACGACACATGACCACTCGGCGATCTCCGGGGAAGCTCTCTCTGGTAAGGTAACCCTTCTCTACGAGGCGGTCCACAATGCCAGTGGCGGTAGCCAGGGTGACTCCCAGGTTGGAGGCAAGATCGCTCATCCGCGCGGGTCCTTCCTTGGAGAGTGTGAGCATGACTTTTAGCTGTGGCATGGTGAGATCCACAGAGAGCCAGTCTTTGGGTATGATCGGGCGCAATGCCTGTTCGAGCTGCTCCAGCTTTTCCTGGAGATCGAGGATATGTTGGACCAGCTTTGCTTTGTTTGTGCCAGTAACCATGCAGCTCCCCTCTCCTCGGTTCTAGTACTTAGTACTACTCATATAATTGCTCAGAGCCAAAGTATACCATAGGTGGAAATCAATCTGCAAGTAACGAATTGGCCGGTTTCATGTAAGCGTCACTGTGTCAAATCCTCTGGGCCATCCTGCAATCCATGTTTGACCATCGTTTGATGCTGGCACGCATTCAATGTTCAGAATCCGGGTGGCAATTTGATGTGCATTGCCTTTTTGTCTGTGCTAGAATTGGCTATCTGGTGGCGCGGCAAGATAAGGTCACCAGGCCAGAGCATGACAGGGACTGGCGGGTACACTTCGCAATCTACAGGGCTAACGTGTTTTCCTACCATTCAAGGCTGAGCCTGGGAATGGTGGGATTCCTTTGTTTATTTTAGGTGCGCAGGAGGGTGGACAATGCACTTGCTGACTAGACTAGCTGTTTACCAACGCTGGATCACGATTCTCATCACTGCTGCTCTCATCGGTGTTTCCATCTTCGCCACACTTCGTCTCAAGCAGGAGATGATCCCCGATATCGAGCTGCCGATGACCACAGTGATAGCAGTGTACCCCGGTGCCTCGCCCGACGAAATCATGAATGAAGTGGCCAAGCCCATAGATGAAGTTGTCTCCGGCACTTCGGGCCTGGAGATGGTTACCTCAACGTCACTGCAGAACATGGCTGTCGTTTTCGCCGAGTATCAGTACGGTACCGATATGGACAAGGTCAACGCTGCCATCGAGCGGGGGCTGGAGAGGGTGGTCTTCCCCGCCGGCATGCCGGCTGTGGTGCCCCAGACCGATGAGAAGAACCCGCAGGTCTACCCGCTCAACATGAACATGATCCCGGTGGTCATCTTCACCCTCACCGGCGACCTGGAGCCGAATGAGCTCAACGAGATCGCCAACACCATGGTCATCCCCGAACTGAAGGGTGTGAAGGGCGTCTTCTCCGTCTCCACTGAAGGCGGTCAAGAGAAGGTCCTCATCGGCCCGGTCGCCGCAGAGATGAATGCCCGAGGCATATCGGTGGCGCAGATAGTGGCCGCCGTCAAGGCCAATGAGTACGGCTCCCTTGAGGATATCGAGGAAACGCCTCTGAACTCAACCACTGTCGTAGGAGACGTGGCTTCTGTCGCCATCGGGGCGGCGCCCGGGACGGCCGTAACCCGCACCAACGGTGATCCCAGCGTGGCCATTGTGGTCATGAAATACCCCGAAGCCAACACGGTCTCGGTGGCCAATGAGGTGACCGACAAGGCGAAGGAGATTCGGGAGAACCTTGAGGCTCAGGGATATGATGGGGTACAGTTGCTCAATGTATTCGATCAGTCAGAGTACGTTGAGAGCAGCATTCGAGAACTGGCCAACGAGGCGGTAGTCGGTGGTATCCTGGCCGTCCTGGTGATATTCGTCTTCCTGTTGACCGTCCGCGGCTCCCTGATCATTGCCATATCCATTCCTCTCAGCATCCTGATCGGCTTCCTTGTCATGAGTATCTGGGGCCTGACCATCAACCTGTTCACCCTCGGTGCCATGGGTATTGCCGTGGGCCGTATTGTGGATGACAGCATCGTTATGCTCGAGGTGATCTACCGCCGTCTACACAAGGGGGAGAGCCTCAAGACGGCGACCCTCGAAGGTTCGAGGGAGATCGCCATGCCCATCGCCTCGGCCACCTTTGCCACGGTGGCCATCTTCCTTCCCCTGGCCTTCGTGGGTGGAATCGTGGGTGAGCTTTTCGTGCCATTTGCCCTGACCATAACCTTTGCCCTGCTGGCTTCTCTGCTGGTGTCCCTCACAGTGGTGCCGGCTCTGGCAGGATTGCTGGTGCCCAAGAAGATCAGGGCGGAGGGGGAGAACGCCTGGTACCAGCGCCTCTACACCCCGGCACTGAAATGGGCCCTGGGACATCGCGCCATTGCTGTTGCCGTGGCGTTGATCCTATTTGTCGGCAGCCTGTTTCTGGTCCCCATCATCGGGACCTCCTTCATACCATCCATGGGCGATCCCATGATGGTGGTGGAGGTGGAGATGCCCCTGGGCACCGATACTCTGACCACTTCTGAGACGGTCAGGCGGGTGGAGGGCATCATAGAGGAAGTCGACAGCCCCAACGTGGGACTCTACTACAGCACCGTGGGCACTTCGAGTTCATTTATAGGTGGCATGAGCGCCGTAATGGGAGGCAGCACCGGCACGAATACCGCTACCGTCGAGATAATACTCAGCAAGGGCAGCGATCCGGACAGGGAGGCAGCCGCTCTCCAGGAGCGGATCGATGGTGCAGGCATAGCACCGGAGGATGGCCAGGGTGGCATTGTGGTCAAGGCCATGGACTCCGGCATGGGCGGCTTCTCCTCCAACGACTTCGTTGCCTATATCAAGAGCGAGGCCTATGCAGATGTGCTCCGGGCTGCCGATGAATTGACTGCCAGCCTGGCAGAAGTGGATGGACTGAGTGACATCAAAGCCGATGTTGCCATTACCCTGCCCACACCTGTGATTGAGATCGACCAGAGCAAGCTGGCTTTTCATGTATCCCAGGGACTGGATACCATCCAGTTCATGACGGAGCTCACCGGCATGATGAATGGGGCTGGCACCGGCGCGACGCTGGACGGGAGAGAGCTGTTCGTCAGCGGTGTGACACAGAGTGCCACCAGTGCTGAGGAACTCGGTGGGCTGATCATCAACAATGGCAGTCTGAGCTACCCCATCAAGCTGGCCCACGTCGCTGATGCTGTCATCGCGGATCAGCCGACCAGCATCAAGCGGATCGACCAGCAGAGGGCTGCCACCGTCACGGCGGTCATCACTGAGAAGGACATCGGGGCTGCAACCGTGGCGGCTCAGGAGAAGATCGATGAGGTTGAGGAATCCAACCCCAAGACCGCCATCCGCATAGGGGGCGTGGCAGAGGAAATGGAAGAGACCTTTGCCAATATGGGCATAGCCATTATGGTGGCCATTGGTATCTCCTTTGCCATAGTGGTGATTTCGTTCCGCTCCCTGCTCAATGCGGTCATCATCATGGTTAGCCTTCCTCTGGCTGCAATCGGTGCGTTGTTGGGTCTCCTCATCGCCGGCTATCCGCTGGGGGCTTCGGCCATGATGGGCATGCTGATGCTGGTGGGCATTGTGCTGACCAACGCTATTGTGCTGCTGGCACTGGTGGATCAACTGCGCAAGAGCGGCATGAGCACCTACGAGGCCCTGGTCCAGGGGGGACGCACCAGAATCCGCCCCATCCTGATGACAGCCCTGACCACCATGATTGCCCTGGTGCCGCTGGCTGTGGGGTTGCAGGGAGAGAGTGTTCTGATCGCATCGGAGCTGGCCATCGTGGTTCTGGGAGGGCTGTTCAGTTCAACTCTGCTGACCCTGCTGGTCATCCCAGTGTTGTACAGCCTGACGGATCGCATCCGCCGGCGTGCCCCTGCCAAGGCTGGTTCCAGTGTCCCCAGCGCCGTATAGTCGTATATGTCGCATATAAGGATGTTGAACAGGGGCAAACATCCCCTGTTCAGATCAGCGACGGAGAGGCTGCCCCACACCTTGGGCAACCTCTCCGCAATTTACCTCTCAACTGGCGCTAGCCTCGACAAAGGCGACAGGGTAGTACTTCCCAGCATTCACGGATCTGATGCCGGTCACCAGTTCTCCACTGGCAGCTTTCTTGGGGATGAAGCCATAGGCTCCGGCATGCCTGGCGACGAGCATGTTCTCCTCTTCGTCATACTGGGTGAGGACCAGGATCTTGGTCTGGGGGCATTCCTTGACTATCCGTTTGGTGGCTTCCAGGCCGCTCATCACCGGCATGACTATGTCCATCAATGCCACGTTGGGCGTGAGGCGTATGGCCTTTTCGTAGGCATCCTGTCCATTGACCGCCTCCCCCACCACCTCTATGTCTTTGTGCAGGGCCAGAACTGCACCAATGCCCTCCCTGATCATGGTATGATCATCTACGACCAGGACTCTTATCGTTCTGGTAGCCTGCTCTATGAGGCTCTTGATGCGGGGAACCAGCGATGATGGCTCAATCGGCTTGGTGACGTAGTCATCAGATTCAAGCTGCATCCCCTCGAACCTTCTCCATCCCTTGATGAATCGTTCCTCATAGTGCGAGTCGATCACCATGAGTGGTGTGTCCTTGTGACGAGGGTGCTGCTTCAGCCACTGGTGCAGTGCAAACGCCTGTCCTGCTGGTCCCAGGGTGCCCAGGACGACAATGTCGGGCTCCAGCTTCATCATTTCCTGAGCCTGAGCTTTGCTGGAGGCCGTCACAACCTGAAAGGCTTTGGCCTCCAGAGTTCTGGAGAACGCTTCTCTGAAATCGGGCTCATCATCCACAATCAGGATTCTCATCTTGTTTGCCATTCCTTGTTCCTCCTTCCTCCTTACCTCGTAATTGACCTGACCTGTTTCATCTTGGCCACAGCGCGGTGCGGCGACAGTTCAAGCACGTACGCTGACCAGATCGGCTGCTTCCAGGATATCAGGCACAACCCGTTCGTTACCCACTGCCATAATATGAACACCGTGACATAGCTTCTCCTCCCCTATCGTTCTCATTATCTTGGCGGCTATTTCGACCCCTTTCTGCAACCCCTTGCCTTTCTCTGCTGTGGCAAGCTCGTCGATGACAGCCTGGGGCACGGTTATCCCGGGAACGTTTTCGTTCATGTACTTGGCCATTCGGGCCGAGGCCATCACGATGATGCCGGCCAGTATCTTAACGTTGAACTGGGAGGCATATTGCATGAACCGGCGAAGGCTTGACAGGTCGAATATCCCCTGTGTCTGGAAGAACTGCGCTCCAGCAGCCACTTTCTTATCAAATTTGAGAAGCTGTGGCTCAATGAAATCGGCCTCCGGGTGAACCGAGGCCCCGAGGCAGAACTGAGGGGCTCCCTTGAGTTGATTCCCTGCAAAGTCTGTTCCGGATTCCAGGGTCCTGGCCATCTTCAGTAGCTGTACCGAATCCAAATCGAAGACCGGCTTGGCCTCCTTGTGATCACCCACGTCAATGGAGTCTCCGGTGAGGCAGAGGACGTTATGAATACCTCGCGAATGTGCGAAGAGAAGGTCTGCCTGGAGAGCCAGGCGATTGCGATCGCGGCAAGTAACCTGGAGAATTGGCTCGCCCCCTCTTTCCTTGACCAGGAGACACCCTCCTATCGAGGGGAAGCGCATCACAGAGCTCTGGTGATCGGTGATGTTAATGGCATCCACCTTGTCCTTGAGCAAATCCACGTGATGGATCATCTCCGAGACATCTGCCCCCTTGGCAGGCCCGATCTCTGTGGTGACCAGGAACTCGCGGGAATAGAGTTTCTCCTCAAACAGGGACTTAGCCATTGTTTCCTCCTGCAACAGCAGCCTTCGTCACGATCCTCCTCGGTCTGGGGATGACCCTGAAGTTCCTGGGGGGATAGTACCGACGCATGCTATCCAGTTGACGCAGGTTCTCCAGGCGCTGGTAGATCAGAACCCAGGCGCAATCCATTTCTTTGCTTGCTTCACATTTGCCGTTCTTGGTACCTGCACATGGGCCATTGAGTATGCCCTTGGTGCATCTGGTGATGGGGCAAATGCCGCCTGTTTCTGCCAATCGGCAGTCGCCACAAGCAGCACAGCGCTCGTCCCAAATTCCCCATTCCTTGGTCATACCCATGAACGATGTATTGACGCCGGGCAACACTGGCAGTTGTCGAAAACGTTCTGATATGGCTTGGACCCCGATGCCACAGGCAAGCGAAAGAACAGCATCGACGTCGTTGATTCTGCCCGCGAGCATGTCCAGGAACTCAGGATCGCACTGCCTCTTCAGCGTGTACTCTGAAATGGTGTGTGTTCCGTTACCACCTTTTGCCTGGGCCACTCTTAGTGCGTTGTGAAGGTAGGATACCTCATGCTCGCCGCCAGCACCGCATACCGTCATACAGGTGCCGCAGCCGAGGATGAGTACTCTCTCGTAAGGGGCAATCATGCGTATTATTTCATCCAGTTTTTTCTGTTCGGCAACTATCACTTCCGCACCTCCTGCATTATTATTGAGGCCAGGTGGAGGGTTCCTATCCGCTCCGCGAATTCCTCCAGTCTTTGGCCGATATCTCCATTGCTGGTGGCAGTTGTGG
>MGMW01000110.1 GCA_001795035.1 Chloroflexi bacterium RBG_13_53_26 | reverse complement strand
ACAATACTCCACCAGCAGCATCGTGCACATTATTCACTAGGAGCAACCTTGTTGTCAATAGCACGCACCACCTTCTGACACTCAGACCAAGAATGTTATAATACTGACCAAACGATGAACCTAAATCGAAGAACCAAGATAGTATGCACTATTGGCCCTTCCAGCAGCTCAGCACCCACCATCCAGGGCCTGATCGAAGCAGGGATGAACATAGCCCGCCTCAACCTCTCACACGGAACCCACGACCAGCACGCTGGCTACATCCACACCGTCCGCCAAACAGCCTCCAAACTCAAGGTCCCCATAGCCGTCCTGCAGGACCTCCCCGGTCCAAAGATACGCACCGGCAAGCTCCGTGAAAGCGAAGTATTGCTCAAAGAAGGAAATGAGTTCATCCTCACCACCGATATGGTGAGCGGCGATGAGCATAAGGTAAGCTCTAATCTACCTGGCCTGCCCGACAGCGTAAGACCCGGGGACACCATCTTTCTGAACGACGGAGCGATAAGGCTGGAAGTGCTGGCCAGGACTTCCACAGACGTACGATGCTTGGTGATCATTGGCGGTATCCTCAATCAGCTAAGAGGCATCAATGTGCCTGGAGTGACTCTGAAAACACCATCATTTCTGGAAACGAACCTCGAAGACCTTGTCTTCAGCATAGAGACGGAAGCAGACTTCGTCGCCCTCTCCTTTGTCAGAGAGTCTGACGACATCCATCAGGTACGAGAATTCCTTAGGGGAAAGGGAGTAGACACTCCAATCATAGCCAAGATAGAGAAGTGGGAAGCCTGCCAGAACCTCGACGAGATATTGGCTGCAGCCGACGGGCTGATGGTAGCTCGGGGGGATCTGGGAGTCGAGATTGCACTGGAGAAGGTCCCTTTGGTTCAGAAGGAGATCATCAGGAAATGTAACCGTGCCGGCAAGCCCGTGATCACCGCCACCCAGATGCTGGAGTCCATGATCGGATCAGCCTCTCCCACAAGAGCCGAGGTCACTGATATAGCCAACTCCATCTTCGATGGCACCGATGCCATCATGCTTTCAGGAGAGACAGCGGTTGGTCGCTATCCTGTGGAAGCAGTCAGAGTAATGACCCGAGTTGCCCTGGAGACGGAGGCCGCTCTTCCATACGGCAAGATGGTGCTGGAGAAGGGGGCCGACCTCGAATCTCAAACTGATGATGCCATAGCCTACTCTGCCGTTCACACTGCCCACCAACTGGGGGCAGCAGCGATTGTAGCTTTCACCTCTTCAGGGAGTACCGCCAGGCGGGTCTCAAAATACCGCCCCGGGATACCAATCCTGGCCGCTACTCCAAGCCCCAGGCAGAAGAGGAGATTGCTTATCTCTTGGGGAGTATATCCCTATGAGGTGCAAGAACCCGCCACCGTGCACGATCTCTTTGCACAGGCAGTGAGTCTGAGCCTGGCGACAGGCATAGCTCAGAAGGGCGACCTCATCGTGGTTACTGCAGGCATCCCCCTGGCGGTCCCGGGCACCACCAACCTTCTTAAGGTAGAGAGGGTAGAATAGTGAGTGTTGATGTTCCGGTTGCCCCAAGCCGGAGGCAAACATGTAGTTATCATCAACCACATTCTTCTCCTATGTCAACGTCCCGATACACTCTTCCAGGTTTCATAGGCTAGCTTCTCTGTTCCATCTCTCTTGATCAGCCCCATACAAGCATAATCGCCTCTGTTGGCATTGGAACGATATCGTACCTGCATAATTGAATGTTTGCTTTTCTGCCAGCATATTGTTACACTTGTAACAATACAAATATTACAAATGGACATCAAGATTGAGATCGCTCTCAGCAATACTTCTCAAGGTTCTCTATATAAGCAGATAGGGGAACAGGTGAGACAATTCGTAGCCACTGATCGCCTTCAACCAGGTGATCATTTACCAACGGTCAGACAACTGGCCAGTTCCCTCGGAGTCAGCCCAGGCACAGTGGCCAGAGCCTACATCGAACTCGAACAGGACGGCATTATCCAATCACGCCGCGGTGGGGGCACATTTGTATCCCCCAGGCCAGCCAATTCAGGTCAGTCAGTACTACGGCAAAGGCATCTTTCCAACATGGTCAGTGACAATATTCTGGAGGCCCTGAGCCTCGGGTACAGTCCTGAGGAGATCGACGCAGCTTACTCCCTGCATCTCGCCCGCTGGCAGGAGGAAAGGAAGGATAGAGCGAAGACCCCTGCCACTCAACAGACCAGTGCCGATAGGCAGAAGACCATAACCATAGTCGCCAGCCACGATCTGGCCCTCAATATGCTGGTAAGCCAACTCAAGCACAAACAACCTGGAGTCAGCGTTCATCTTACCTATGCCGGCAGCCTCGGTGGCCTCATCGCCCTTCAGGAAGAGAGGGCCGACCTGGCTGGCATCCATCTGCTGGATGAGGAAACAGGCGAATATAACTATCCCTATGTGAAACATATCATGATGGACCGCGAGGTAGCTATTGTCCACCTGGCCTATCGGATACAGGGACTTATGCTCATTGCAGGTAATCCCAAACAAGTCAAAGGACTTGAGGACCTGAGACGTCCCGATATTCGGATAATCAACCGCCAAAAGGGGTCCGGAACCCGCGTCTTGCTGGACCTTAAGCTCCGACAACAGGGCATAATGCCTTCAGAAGTGAAGGGCTACGAAAGAGAGTCAGATACACATCTTGCCGTGGCCGGAGGCATAGCCCGGGGTGAGGCTGACGCTGGACTGGGAATAGAGGCCGCCGCTCGAGCCAGTAACCTCGATTTCTTGCCGTTGTTCAGAGAGAAGTATGACCTGGTTATCCCCGCAAAGAAATACAGTGACAAGTTGTTGAAGCCTCTTCTGAAGATCATTGCCAGCGAGGAGTTCAGGAAGGTAGTCACCGAGGTCGGGGGGTATGACACCTCCCAGACGGGTGATACCACCTTCTACAGGTACAGCAGGAATTGAACGCTCCGAGCTCTGATCCCTAAAGGCAGAAGGCCTATGGGGCAGCAGCCGGCAGGGTATCGACGGAAACGGCGATGCCTCCCAAAGTGGAAAGGAGTGTATGGCAGGGAACTCAGTCCCGCAGTGTCGGGCACCGCCTCGCATAGACTGACGTGATAGACACGGTGGAATCTATGTTTGTGTAGGGAAAGAAAGGGAGAGAAGTTCAAATGATAAGAAAGCCATTGTATTGCCTGCTCGCTGTGCTGGTTCTGGTGGCCTTGTTGATCGGCACTGCCGGTTGCAGCGGGGAAACCGCCGGAGGAATGCTCAACCCCGTGGACAGGCTCCGCGTGGCCACCACTACCAGCCTGTACGATACCGGGCTCTGGGGCTATCTGGAACCGAAGTTTGAGAAGCAGTATGACGTCGAGTTGGACATCCTCTCGGGTGGCTCCGGACTGGCTCTGGAGTGGGGCAGGAGAGGCGACGTGGATGTTTTGACTGTCCATTCCAAGACCGACGAGCTGAAGTTCATCTCCGACAACTACAGCTCAGAGCGCGTTTGGTTTGCCTACAACTACTTCCTCATTGTCGGGCCGGAGGATGATCCTGCTGGCATCAAGGGCATGACGCCGGAAGACGCCTTCAAGACGCTGTATGAAAGCAGCGGTGGAAAGTTCGTCTCCCGAGGCGATAATTCCGGTACTCACAGCAAGGAGAAGGCCATATGGAAGGCTGCCGGCTATGCTGATTACAACGCACTGACAGACGCCGGGGCTGCCGCAGGGTGGTACCTGGAGGCGGGTAAGGGCATGGGGGATACCCTGGTGATGGCCAGCGAGATGGGGGCTTACACCCTGACCGACATCGGCACCTTCCTGGCCTACCAGAGTGACCTGCAGTTGGTCCCCATTGTGGACAGTGGCAGCATCCTGCTCAACATCTACACGGTGCTGATCTGTACGAAGGGCAAGAACCAGGAGATGGCCAACAACCTGGTAACCTTCCTTACGTCGGCCGAGACACAGGAACTGATCGGCGACTATGGCATGAAGGACTATGGCCAGTCGCTGTTTACACCCTGTGCTGGCCAACCTGAGCCTACATCCTAGCAGAACTCGGAGAATCGAGAGACATTGACTGAACTCTGGGATGCATTCGTAGAGGCACTGCGACTCATCGTGTCTTTGGACGATGAAGTAGTGAGCATAGCGTGGAGGTCGCTGCGGGTCTCAGCGGCCTCCACTGCCCTAGCCGCTCTCTTCTGCATCCCTCTCGGCGGCCTGATAAGCTTCCGCAGTTTCCACGGCAAACGCCTGCTGATCAACATCATCCAGACCTTCTACAGCGTGCCCACGGTATGCGTCGGCCTGTTTGTCTTCCTGATGCTCTCGCGGGCGGGCCCACTGGGTGGACTGGGCCTTCTGTTTACGCCGACAGCCATGGTGCTGGGACAGGCCCTGCTGATCACGCCCATAATGCTGGGGCTAACCATCTCCGCTTTAAGTGGAGTGGATAAGACGATCAGGGATACCACCTTATCGCTGGGTGCTTCCGAGCGGCAGGCCATCTGGGCCATCATCAAGGAAGCCAGATTCGCGGTTGGTGCCGCAATCGTTCTCGGCTTCGGCCGGGCCATCTCCGAAGTCGGGGTTGCATGGATGGTAGGCGGCAACATCAAGGGATTCACCCGCCTTCTGACCACAGCCATCGCTCTGGATGCCCAAAAGGGTGAACTGGTGCTGGCGCTGGCTCTCGGCGTCATCCTCATAGCCATAGCCCTCATCGTCAGTCTCGGGGTCAACCTGGTACAACAGAGGCACTGATGTCCCTGATACAAGTCGTCGACCTGAACCAACGCCACGGCTCCAAGACCACGCTGAAATGGGTATCCTTCTCCCTGGAGAAGGGTGAGGTCTTCGGGCTTATCGGCCCGACCGGCGCAGGGAAGACAACTCTCCTGCGCCTGCTGGACCAGCTTGAGAATCCCACCTCGGGCAAGATCTTCTTTGACGGAAGGGTGGTCACCGGCTCACCACGACTGCAGACCCAGGTGCGCCGCAAGGTGAGCATGGTGCTGCAGAAACCGGTGGTCTTCAATACCAGCGTTATTGACAATGTGGCCTACCCGCTCAAGGTGAGAGGACATGATAGGAAGACCGTCGCGGAGACAGTCAACGAGATACTCAAGACCGTGGGCCTGGAGGAGTACGCGAAGCGGAATGCCCGCACGCTATCTGGTGGAGAGACCCAGAAAGTGGCCCTGGCCAGAGCCCTGGTGACCAGACCGCAGGTGCTCCTGCTGGATGAGCCAACGGCAAACCTCGACCCGCTGAGCCTGGATATGATTGAGAAGCTGGTGGTGCAGTTCAACCGCGAATACGGCATGGCAGTGGTGATAGCCACGCACGAGATGGCTCAGGGACAGCGCCTAGCGGACAGAATAGGGGTGATGATGGACGGGGAACTGGTGCAGACAGGCAAGCCGAGTGAGATCTTCAGCACTCCGACGGATCTCAGGGTAGCCCGCTTCGTAGGGGTGGAGAACATCCTGCAGGGGAAGGTGAACTCAAACCGAGAGAGCCTGGTTCACATAGACGTCCAGGGCCGCGACGTAGAGGCCATAGCCAATCGTTTCCCCGGCGATGAGGTACACCTGTGCATCAGACCTGAGGACATAACCCTGTCACTGAGAGGGGCATCAACAAGCGCCAGGAACTCCTTCTCGGGCCAGGTAACCGGACTGGCCCTGTCTGGCGCCCTGGCCAGGGTACAGCTCGATTGCGGCTTCACCCTGGTGGCGCTGATCACCAAACAGTCGGCCGAAGAACTGGGACTGCAGATCGGGAAGCAGGCCCATGTCTCCTTCAAGGCAACCGCTGTCCATGTCATTGGACAGTGATCGAGATATGGAACCATGGCCAGAACCACGCACCATACGGCAAACGGTTGGTTTACGCCTGACTAGTGCTTAGTTGCGTAATTCAGCGCATCAATCTATAGCTTCGGATGACCGTGCACCGATCCTGCTACAAATAACGCCAATTGGCACAACCAAGTACTAGCCTATGATGACGTCATCAAGGCGGCGTTTCGGCACATGGTGTATACTTTCTCTGTCACGCCAGTACCTCACATCGCCACTGGCTCCCACTGTCTCAAGTACTACAGTCTCTCTGGGTTTGCCAAGAGCCAACACAAGCAGAATCTCATATCGGGGTGGTATCCTCAGGGCACTGCGGATTCCCTGCCTGTCCACGTTGCCGATAATGCAGCCACCCAACCCCTTCTCTGTTGCACCAAGAAGCATGGTTTGAGCCGCTATTCCATGATCACAGCCGAAGGTCTGGCTGATCTCGGTGTCACCAAGCACGATAATATATCCTGATGGCCGCTCTCCTTCTACCGGGCCAGACCAATCCTCGAGGTAGCCAGCCCATCTAATGCAGGGGAATATCAAGCCATTCTTCTTAGGATCACAGGACAGCATGTATTTCAGCGGCTGCATGTTGGCCGCCGATGCAGAGAGCCTCGCTAGATCAACAAGCTCTCTCAACACGCCAAGTGTTACCTCATGTTCCTGATAGAATCGCCGACGGCTTCTGTTGTTCATCACCAGATGTTTGATCATTCGTATCCCTCCATTGCTGCAAAACAAGCGGGCGACTGCTGGGGCTGTTGACAAACTGTGGCCTGAGCGCTATTATACCATCTCGCTCCATATCGTAATCGAAACTAGCATACGTCTAAATAGCCCATCGAGACAAGCATGACAGACAGACAACTGGCAAGCAAAACCAGGAAGATAGAATCACTGCCTATGCACCTGCTAAAGCACGGCAAGGTATATCTGCTGCCGGTCTACTACATGGCAAAACTCAGCCGCGTGGGCAGCGAACTCGCCTTGAACCAGGGAAGTGCTGAATACCAGGATCTTGTCTACCGGAACCAGCCAGAAGGACGACTTATCGTCGGCAAGATCTTCGACAAATACCTGCTGAACTTCCCGACGGCCAAAGGCTGTAGGAGCAGGTTGGCAGCAACACAAGAGGTGTTGAAGCAACTGATAGACTCGTCAACCGCCAAGGACATAGTGCTCTTGGATTTGGGCTGTGGATATGCCCGTGGCCTCATTGGTACCCTAGCAGGTATCAAGGACAGACATATAACTGCATACGGAATGGATCTGGACGAAAAGGCAATCGAAGTAGCATCTGCCAGAGCTCAAGAGAAGGGGCTGACCAATTTGACTTTCTCCGTTGGCGATGCATTGAATCTCGGAGACTATCCGGTTCAGTCCGCTGACATAGTCATTCTAAATGGCTTGGCTCAATACCTGTCTTCTGATGGGAGAATGCAGCTCTATCATAATGTCCACTCACTGCTGGATGAGAACGGATATCTGTTGACAGACTACTTTTGCGACTGGGCGAAGAACCCGGTACAGAAATGGTGGAAGGGCATCAGCGAAGACTTTCTGGGCGTCAAACTGGACTGGTTAGGGAAGGAAGCCGTAGAGGAGATGTTTTCCAGACTGCCCTTCAGAGACGTGAAGACCTGGTACAGCCAGGGCAACTTCTGCTTGATGGTCTTGGCAAAAAAATAACCTGTATCCATCTCTTGTGGGTGCAAGTCTCTGCACCGTCCGTATGCCACCGGTAACAACAATTTTTGCCTTACTCCGAATTCACTGAAGCCGATTACATTAGGTCCGCCAAATATTTACCTTACTCCATCCCCAGGATTCAAACCACTTGTGATCTTCTAGTGACACTATGCTCGGTATCAGCAAAGAGCCTGTGAATCTCTCAACCATTTCTGAGACACCAGTGCAACATCGTCTCTCTAGAATGAGTTACAGATAAAATGGCAGCAGTTGATTTGATTCCCAGCACCTGTAAGCATATCCGACTTAGTGACGGACGTTTGCTCGCCTATGCCGAATACGGTGATCCCCAAGGCAAACCCGTCATTTTCTTCCATGGAACGCCCGGTTCACGGCTGTTTCATCATCCGGACGAATCCATAGCACTATCACTGGGTATTCGGATAATTGCACCTGACCGGCCCGGCTTCGGGTTATCCGACTCCAAGGTTGGGCGTACACTGCTGGATTGGCCGGATGATGTAGTACAGTTGGCTGATACGCTACATATTGACCGGTTTGCAGTCGCTGGCATGTCGGGGGGAGGATCTTATGTCACAGCATGTGCACTGAAGATTCCTCATCGCTTGACCCGAGCAGCACTAATCAGCAGCATAGCACCGCTCTCTGCTCCAGAAGCCACCAGGGGCATGATGTGGCGAAACCATCTGTTATTTAACTTGGCACGCAACTCCCCAACGCTTGCTGCCCTCTCATGGTGGTTGATGAACCTTGCCTATCATCAGAATCCCGACCGATTCTTCAATTTCGAAGCAGGCCTCACTCGCGACTCGGAGAAAGTGTTACTCAAGGAGACTGCTGTAAAGTCCCTGCTGATACAGGACTATGCTGAGGCTGTCCGCAACGGCATCAGCGGCATAGCATCGGAAATGGTATTGCTGGCACATCCATGGGGCTTCCGCCTTGAGGATATCGCCATGGAAATCCACCTTTGGCATGGGGTACAAGACGTTAGGACGCCCATTGCAATGGGAAGATATCTGGCAAACACCATTCCCATTTGC
>MGMW01000109.1 GCA_001795035.1 Chloroflexi bacterium RBG_13_53_26 | reverse complement strand
AAGCAGTGGCCAGAATGCTTTCGAAGCTAGGGATCACGCCTCAGCCTCAGCATACCGAGAGCGGTCAAGCTACCTAGAGGGTAATGGCACGATGAAGGAGTTGGTGGAATACATCGCCAAGTCGATTGTGACTGTGCCTGATGCGGTGCTGGTGAAGGAAGAGACTGACGCCAACAATGTCATCCTGAAGCTGGAGGTCGCCCCGGAGGATAGAGGCAGAGTCATTGGGAAGCAGGGTAGAGTTGCCCAGGCAATGCGCACCTTGCTCAGGGTGGCAGCAGTAAGAGAAGGGGTTAGAGTTCAACTCGAGATCCTCTAGCCCGAGAAAATCCTAAGAAGGTCTTCTCTCCTTTCTTCTCCTTTTCTCAGCAACCTTCAGACGAGCCAGAGATCTCCGTAGCGCAGCCTCTGCGCTGGCAAGGTCTGCCCCCACTCCAGGATGTTTGAGCTGTTCCTCAGCACGCTGTTTTGCCGCCTGAGCACGAGCCGCATCGATATCATCGGCGCGCTCAGCACTATCGGCCAGAACAACTACCTTGTTGTCCAGCACTTCGAGAAAGCCACCGCTTATGGCTATGAACATCTCTTCACCAGACTGCCTCACGCAGAGTTCCCCGGGCTCGAGCATTGTCATGAAAGCAGCATGATGAGGCAAGATAGTGAACTGCCCCATCACCCCCGGGGCAATCACAATATCCACTTCTCCGGAGTACACCGGGCTCTCTGCAGTAACGATCTCCAGCTTCAGCGTAGCCATGACTACATCCCCAGACGCCTTGCTTTCTCCACCGCCTCTTCTATCGTCCCTACCATCAGGAATGCCTGCTCGGGCAAAGCATCATGCTTACCTTCCAGGATCTCTTTGAAGCCACGCACGGTCTCTTTGATCGGCACATATTTCCCTTCTGTGCCGGTGAAGGCTTCCGCAACAAACATGGGTTGAGAAAGGAATCTCTGAATACGCCGCGCGCGGGCCACGATCAGTTTGTCTTCTTCTGAAAGCTCTTCAATACCCAGAATGGCGATGATGTCCTGAAGCTCCTTGTACCTCTGCAACACCCTCTGAATGCCTCTGGCCACGCTGTAATGATCTTCGCCCACTATCTTCGGGTCAAGAATACGGGAGGTAGAAGTCAGAGGATCCACGGCCGGATAGATCCCCATCTCCGAAATGGAACGTTCCAGGGCAATCACAGCATCAAGGTGGCCCATAGTAGTGACTATTCCGGGGTCAGTATAATCGTCAGCAGGAACATAGATTGCCTGGAATGAGGTGATGGACCCTTTCTTGGTCGAAGTGATCCTTTCCTCCAACTCGCCTACCTCTGTAGCCAGAGTCGGCTGGTAGCCTACTGCTGACGGCATACGTCCCAGTAGTGCCGACACCTCCATGCCCGCCAGGACATAGCGGTAGATATTGTCGATGAACAGCAGCACGTCCTGACCTTCGATATCCCGGAAGTATTCCGCCATAGTCAGACCGGTCAGCGCAATACGTGCCCTGACTCCAGGCGGCTCATTCATCTGTCCGAAAACCAGCGATGTCTTGTTGATGACACCCGACGCCTTCATCTCCAGCCAGAGGTCATTCCCTTCTCGGGAGCGCTCCCCCACTCCGGCAAAAACGGAGAAACCCCCATGAACGGTGGCGATACTATGGATGAGCTCCTGAATAATGACGGTCTTTCCTACGCCAGCGCCACCATAGGCGCCTATCTTACCTCCTTTAGTGAAGGGAGTGATGAGGTCAATCACCTTGAGTCCGGTCTCCAGCATCTGGGTACTGGTTTCCTGCTGGTCGTAAGAGGGCGGGATACGGTGAATAGGCCAACGTTGCTCAGCCTTAACCTCACCGAGATTATCCAGAGGTTCACCCAAAACATTGAACAATCGACCGAGGGTAGCCTTTCCTACAGGCACAGAGATGGGAGCACCTGTATCAGCAGCTTCAATGCCCCGCTGCAGACCCTCAGTCGGAGACATGGACAAGCACCTCACCAGGTTGTTGCCAATATCCTGCTGAACTTCGAGCACCATCTTCTCTCCATCGCGGGGAATTTCAACAGCATTGTAGAGGGCTGGTAGTTCCCCGGAAGGGAATTCAATGTCAACCACAGTGCCAATTACTTGAGTAACTCTGCCCTTGGCCATAGTACTAATTCCTCCTAGGCTAGCGCCTCGACTCCTCCAGTGATATCAAGAAGCTCATTGGTGATCATCTCCTGACGGGCCTTGTTGTACATCAAGGTCAGATCCTGGACAAGTTCGTTGGCGTTATCAGTGGCATTGCGCATGGCTACCATTCTCGCCGATTGTTCGCTGGCAATCGACTCCAGAATGGCGTGGTATACCTCCATCTCCACAAACCGGGGGAGAAGGTCTGCCAGCACCGATTTTCTGGCGGGCTCATAGATATAGTCTATTTCGCCGCTGCGCTCCCTCTTGGCTGGTTCGACAGGAAGCAACTGCTGCAGCACTGGCTTCTGAGTCATAGTAGTCACAAATCGTGTATAGGCCAGATAGACGGTATCAGCAAATCCACTGCTGTAGTCATCGATGACAATGCGCGATATCGGCAGGGTATCTACAAGGGAAGGGCGATCCCCGATTCCAGTGAACTCGGCCCGAACCTCACGGCCGTAGCGCAGCATGAAGTCTCTGCCTTTGCGACCTGCCGTGATCAGAACCGAAGGGGAACCCTGTTCCAACACAAAGGCTGCTGTGCTTCGGTTGATATTGGCGTTAAGGCCCCCGCACAAACCACGGTCAGGTGTGATGTGGATTATTTCGATCTTCTTCACTTCTCGGCGTTGCAGCAGGGGATGAGCGCTGCCTCCTTGCTGTGCAACCAGATCGGACAGTACCTGCTGAATCTTCTCAGCATAGGGTCTGCCAGCCAGATCACGTTCCTGGGCCCTGCGCATTTTGGAGGTAGCCACCATTTCCATGGCTTTGGTGATCTTGGCTGTCGATTGAACGCTCCGAATACGCCGCCGAATCAAACGAATGTTAGCCATAGTCTCTCATCTGCTCCAATATCAAGCCCTGCTCTCAACCAAGGCCACAAGTCCTGTCGCCCCTCTTAGTATTTCCAACCTTGCTTGAAGTCAAGAATCGCCTTCTTGAGTGCCTCCTCCGTTTCTGGTGCCAAATCCTTGGTAGCGGCGATAGATTTGCCTATCTCAGGATGACTGGTCTCCATGAAGTGCTGCAGATCGTTCTCGAAAGCCATGACACTGCTAACAGGCACATCATCTACATAACCGCTGGTAATAGCATAGAGCGTGATGATCTCCTTCTCCAAAGGTAAGGGGCTATACTGAGGCTGCGTGAGAATCTGAGTGCTTCTCTGACCTCGTTCCAGTTGCGCCCTGGTTGCTTTGTCCAGGTCAGCAGCTCCAAACTGGGCGAAGGAGGCCAGTTCGCGATACTGCGCCAACTCCAGTCTGAGTTTTCCAGCCACTTTCTTCATGGCCTTGGTCTGTGCTGCCCCACCCACCCTTGACACCGACAGGCCAACATTCAGGGCCGGCCGAATGCCAGCATTGAACAGGTCCGTCTCCAGATAGATCTGACCGTCAGTGATTGATATCACGTTCGTGGGGATATAACCTGAGAAGTCGCCCAACTGCGTCTCGATAATAGGGAGAGCAGTAAGAGATCCGCCGCCATATTCCGGGGCAAGCTTGGCTGCTCTCTCCAGCAAACGACTGTGAAGATAGAAAACATCCCCAGGGTATGCTTCACGCCCCGGGGGACGGCGCAGCAGCAGGGAAATCTGGCGGTACGCCCAAGCATGCTTGGTCAAGTCATCATATATAACCAAGGCGTCCTTCCCCTGCTCCATGAACTCCTCTCCTATGGCACAGGCAGCATAAGGACAGAGGTATTGCATGGCGGCCGGGTCAGAGGCACCGGCAGACACCACTATGGTATGTTCCATTGCACCATGAGATTCCAGAGTAGCTACCAGTTGTGCCACCTTCGAGGTCTTCTGACCGATGGCTGCATAAATGCAGGTAAGGTTGCCACCCTTCTGACTGACAATCGTATCAAGGCAAATGGCTGACTTGCCGGTGAAGCGGTCACCAATGACCAACTCGCGCTGCCCTCTCCCAATAGGTATAACGGCATCAATAGCCTTGATTCCAGTGTGAACAGAGACGTTCACTGGTGCACGACGGACTACGTTCGGCGCCACTCTCTCCAGAGGCCTGACCCTGTCATGCTTAACAGGTCCCTTGCCGTCAAGCGGTACGCCCAAGGGATCGATCACCCGGCCAATAAGGCCTGCACCCACAGGCACTTCCAATATTCTTCCAGTGCACCGAACATCATCACCCTCTTTGATCGCCAGGGGATCGCCAAGAATCACCGCAGCTACTGCGTCTTCCTCCAGGTTGAGAGCCAGTCCCATCACGTTATTGGGAAACTGGAGTAGTTCGTTAGCTTTGGCACCCGCCAATCCGTGGATGCGAGCTAATCCATCAGCCACCTCCACCACCGTGCCTACATCCACCATGCCTACCGTGCTACCAAACTCCTCTATCTGTCGCTTGATGACAGAGACGATATCTTCACCACGAGTGGCCATGCTATCTCACCTCCAACACAACTTCTGTTGGCACAACCGAACACATCCTCAAGCAGGCGACCAGCGCCTCAAACACAGAATATCCTCCAGATGAATCACACCAGGCTTCTCCTCAATTCCTGAAGCCTGGTGCGGACACTGCCATCCATTAGCTTGTCTCCCACCTTCACCACCAATCCTCCCATTATCTCAGCATCAACCGTTGCAGCAAGCATCACCGTCTTGCCTGTGATCACAGCTAGATCTCTTCCAATCCTCTCTTCTTCTTGGTCCGTGATAGGAATAGCCGTGACCACATCTGCCTCAACTATCCCTTTGTGAGCATAGACCAGACGTCTGTACTCCGCCACGAGGCTTGGGACCATACGGAGCCGCTTCTTGGCAACCAGGAGATACGCCAGATTCATTGCCGCAGGCTTGATCCCTCCAAGCGCTCGCCGTAACAGATCCCTCTTCCTTTCCATACTGACCTTGGGGTTCTCCAGAAAGGAGACTATCTCCGCATCCTGCAAAACAGTGGCCATTGTCACCAGGTCAGTTTGCCATCTATCCAGTTGATCGGACTCCAAGGCAATTCGAAACACTGCCTGGGCATGCCGCCTGCCTGAGATACCTCTGCCCATCGTTCTAGTTCAACTCACTCTTCTTGGAGGCAAGCCCTTCCTGCAACACCTTTTCAATCAACTGCTGGTGCGCCTTCTTATCCACTGACTGTTCAATCACCTTCTCTGCAGCCAGAACTGCCAGATCGGCAAACTCCCGACGCAGTTGATTGAAACTCTCCTCCCTCTCCATGGCAATCTCAGCTCTCGCTTTACCGATGACGATCTCTGCTTCCTTTCTGGCCTCAGCCCTGGCCTCTTCTTTGAGCCTGTCCGCGGTCTGCGACGCCTGAGCTATAATTGCCTGGCCTTCTCTGCGCCCAGCCTCGA
>MGMW01000108.1 GCA_001795035.1 Chloroflexi bacterium RBG_13_53_26 | reverse complement strand
TACAAACACATTATAGTGTCTCAGCCTCACAATTTCAAAAGACATGCTCTACAGACCGAGAAGCTGTTTCTTCTTCTGATTGAACTCGTCTTCAGTGATAATCTTCCTGTCCAGTAGTGCAGCAAGTCTCTCCAGTTCATCAAAGTTCGAACTTTCTTTGGTCTCCCTCCTGGTGCCGGTCATCTTCTGCTCGATAGCTTCTCGCATGGCCTCAAAATCCCTCTGCTGGCTAGACCTGAATATCACCACGTTCTCATCATCCACAATATCCGATTCTGGATCTCTGGGCCCTTTCTCTTCGAAAATAAACTGGATGTACCCATCGGCCAGTATGCCGGCCTTCTTGAATCGTATCGACACGATCTTGGAGATCAGTATGTCCTTCTCAATCTTGCTTCCTCTACCCAGGAAACCCAGCGCGCTTCTGCGCTTTATCCTGACCATATCATTCAGGAGTTCCAGATCTCTGTATGCACCCCTTGCCTGCATGATCACTTCCTGCATTTCTTTCCCCTTCAAAAACTCCCTGCACTGGAGGTTAGAACAAGAGGACAGCGCCGACGACCCGCCGGCCTCGCACATTGTACCCCAAAACCATGCTGCTGTCCGAGCCTATTCTGCTATTTGGGCGGCTGTGGCGGAGATGGGTTCGCCAGTCCAGCGGCCAGAGTTACAGGCACAGCAGCTACCAGTTCATCAAGCGTCCACGCCCCTGTCTTGAAGATAGTCCTGATCGGCTGTGGTTCTGAGTATAGGCCGATTTGATTCCCAGCAACGAGGAACGTGCACCCATTGATATTGGCAGCTTCATCAGTAGCCAGGTAAATGACGAAGGGAGCGATGTCTTGGGGCGGAGGCAACAATCCTGTCACCTCTGGCCCAACGGGCAGCGGCTTTCCTTCCGCACTCGCTTTCTCAATGGCCTCCGCCAGTTCTGCTGACAGCGTCAATCGCGTGGCTGCCAGTGGCCTGATAGCGTTGCAGGTTACGCCGTATCGGCCCATGTCCCGGGCTACCGTCCTGGTGAATCCCACTATGCCCTCTTTGGCAGCGCTGTAATTCGCCTGCCCCATGTTGCCCAGACCTGCCGGAGACGAGGTGTTTATGATGCGACCGCTTCTCTGCTGCCGGAAGATGACACACGCCGGTCTGGTGCAATGGAAATGGCCATAGAGATGGACCTTCATTATGATGTCCCATTCCTCTGGCGTCATGTTGAAGATCATACGGTCACGGAGGATGCCGGCATTGTTCACCAGGATGTCCAGCCTGCCAAAGGCATCAATAGCAGCCTTGACGATATTTTCGCCGCCCTCTGCAGTGGCTACGCTGTCGTAGTTGGCCACTGCTTGCCCACCGCGGTCCTTGATCTCCTTGACTACGTTGTCGGCTGGCGAATCAGCCTTGCCAACCCCATCGCGGCCACCGCCGAGGTCGTTGACCACCACTCTGGCGCCCTCCTGGGCTAACAACAACGCCTCAGCTCTGCCAATACCTCGGCCCGATCCAGTGACAATAGCTACTTTGCCCTTCAGTCTTCCTCCCATCTGTTTCCAACCTCCTTGTCTTAGCAGCACACTACCATGACTCTCGACCGCCGCCAGTGTAATGCCTTGTGGCTGATTTTGCAATGCCTCATTGTGCGGTGCCTCATTGGAGATTCGGGGCTGGCAGGCTACAGATAGGGCCTCGGCGAACCCACTTCCGAGCCGAATTGACATCGATACCTACTTAATGGTAAATGATCATTACTATCTCGACCCCGCACACCTGCCCAGATATTGCCTTTGCCAGAGCCGAATCTGCAAAGATAACTTCCTGCTCCACCAAGACGAGCGGAGCAGCCAGAAGGGGGGATGCAATGGACGACAGGCGATCAATCGAGGAAGCGCTGGGAAAACGACTTCTCCTTGGCGAAATCATGGCTCGTAATAGCCGCAAGTTCCCCGACAAAGAAGCGCTGGTGTACGGAAAGGTCCGCTTGACCTACAAGCAGCTCAATGCCCGCATCAATCGACTGAGCCATGCGCTCTTAGATCTCGGCATCAAGAAGGGGGCCAAGGTTGCCATAATGGCCCACAACTGTAACCAGTTTATGGAGGCGTACTTCGCCCTCGCCAAGATAGGTGGTCTGGCAGTGCCTCTCAACTTCCGCCTCAATATAGAAGAGATCAAGTACATCATAAATCACTCCGATGCGGAGGCCTTCATGATGGGGGAGGCTTTTGTACCAACAGCGAAGGGCATACAAAACGATCTTCCCCGGGTGAAGAACTATATTTCCATTTCGGACAGTCCAGTAGAAGGAATGATCCATTATGAGTCCTGGATTGCCCGGTACCCCGATATTGAGCCGTTGATTCTTGTGGAAGAAGATGACCCTGTGTTCATCATGTACACTGCAGGAACCACTGGAAAGCCCAAGGGAGCAGTCCTGACCCACAAGAACGAGATGGCACAGTGGATGCTCATGGGCATATTCATGAGGACCGAACGAGTCGTATCTGATCTTGCTGAATATAGGGCTCTTGCTGCCCCCCCGATATTTCATCTGGCTGCCTTCGGCTTCTGCCAATACGTATTCTTCGATGGCCAGACTGTGTTTCTACCTACACAGGTTTTCGACCCGGCCTACATCATGAAGACCATTGAAGAAGAAAAGATCGATGTCATCATTCTGGTGCCCGTCATGGCCTTCTTTATCCTTCTGTTGCCCGATCTGGACAAATACGATACCAGTTCCCTCAGAGGCTGGATATCGGGGGCAGCTATTCTGCCCACAGAAACACGAAAACAGATCATGCAACACTTCCCCAGAGTCAATATCTTCGACTTGTTCGGTCAGACGGAGATGAGCCCGGTGGTCTGTGGTCTGCGCCCCAGTGACGCAGAAGGGCATGAAATGTCGGTGGGGAAAGCCATTCCCTTCGTCGAGGTACGACTGGTGGATGACCATGATAACGACGTACCCGTAGGGGAGGTTGGTGAGGCACTCTACAGGGGACCAACAGTGATGAAAGAGTACTACAAGGACCCCGAGGCTACAGCACATGCCATGAGGGGCGGGTGGTTTCACTCCACCGACCTGATGCGACAGGATAGGGACGGATTCCTCTACGTCGTCGATCGAAAGAAGGACATGATCATCAGTGGGGGAGAGAATATCTACCCGGCCGAGATCGAGGAGGTACTATACAAGCATCCCAAGATTATGGAATGCGCCGTAATTGGGGTGCACGACGAACAGTGGGGCGAAACCGTCAAGGCCGTCGTAGTGTGCAAGGGCGGAGAGACTCTGACCGAGGAAGATGTAATAGAGCATTGCAAGCAGCATCTGGCAAGCTACAAGAAGCCGAAGTCAGTAGAATTCATGCCTTCCCTGCCTCGTAACGCCGCGGGAAAGGTGTTGAAGACGGCTCTGAGGGAAAAGTACGGCAAGGCCGTCAGATACTAGTCGATGTGTCGTAGATTCTAGATCCTTATCACCTCATAGGATGTGAGACACAGAGTGATGGCGATGAGTTCTCTGCACGGGATAACCTCTGCCTCTTGGGGAGAGGTGCTTTATAGGGAGGAGAGACAACTATGATCGGAATTACTTCTTACGGCGCCTACATTCCTTTCTATCGGATGAACCGGATGACCATCTATGGAGCGCTGGGGTGGTTGAACCCAGCCTCCCTCCTTCCAGGTGAGAAGGCCGTAGCCAACTATGATGAGGACAGCCTGACCATGGCTGTGGCTGCAGCTATGGACTGCCTCGGAGGAATTGAGCGCAACAAGATCGGCGGGGTTTTCTTTGCCACTACCACAGCACCGTATCGGGAAAGGCAGAACGCCGGCATAATCGCCACCGTGCTCGATCTCAGACCAGATATTCGAACCTCAGACTTCACTGCTTCCGCCAAGGCTGGGACCGGTGCCTTCATTTCTGCATACGATGCTGTCACGTCCGGCTCAGCAGACAATGTTCTGGTCTGTGCCGCCGATTGTCGTCTGGGCAAGCCCGCTGGCTATCTTGAGGAGGTATATGGAGATGGAGGCGCAGCATTCCTCATGGGAGATAGCGGGGTGATTGCCTCCGTTGAGGGGACCCACTCCGTCAGCTACGATTTTGTGGATCATTGGAGGGCTGACGAAGACAGATACAATCGTGCCTGGGAGGACAGGTGGATCAGAGACGAAGGCTATGGACGGTTCATCTCAGAGGCCATATCAGGGCTGCTGCGCAAATACAAGCTCGCTCCCAAGGACTTCGCCAAAGTCGTTTATCCCTGTCAATATATTCGGGCTCACGCCGACATAGGCAAGAACCTGGGATTTGCGCCGAATCAGATTCAGGACCACATGTTCACCGCTACAGGACACACTGGAACCGCCTATCCCCTCATGATGCTGGTGGCCGCCCTGGAAGATGCCAAGCCCGGAGACAGGATTCTGGTGGCCAGCTACGGAAATGGCGGTGACGCCTTGGTACTCCAGGTGACGGAAGAGATACAGAAAGCAAGGGATCGAAGGGGCATTAGGAAACACCTGGCGTCAAAGAAAGACCTGGGCAGTTACGAGAAGTACGCTACCTTCCGCAATATACTCGGCATAGATACCGGGGGCCGCGGAGAGGAAGTGGCCAGCACCCAGATGTCTACACTCTGGAGGGAACGCAAGATGGTTCTGGCGCTATGCGGATCGAAGTGTCGTCGCTGTGGCACCCCACAATACCCGCCCCAACAGATATGCGCAAATCCCAAATGCGGAGCCGTAGATGAGATGGATGACTACCGTTTCGCAGATCGACGTGGGGCTCTATTCACATACACCAGCGATCTCCTGGCCTTCAGCCTCAGTCCGCCCGCAATCTACGGCTTTGTCGACTTCGAGGGCGGCGGGAGATGGTTCTTCGATCTGAATGACTGCGACCTTGAATCCCTCAGCGTCGGCATGCCCGTGGAGTTGAGCTTCCGCAAGAAATACCATGACGTAGCGCGGGGCATACACGGCTATTATTGGAAGGCAATACCTGTCCGGGCCTAGCGTTTCTGTGAAAGGAGTTACTGAGATGGCAGAAGGAATAAAGGACAAGGTCGCCATTATCGGCATGGGATGCACCAAGTTCGGCGAGTTGTGGGACAAAGGCCCGGAGAACCTGATGGTAGAGGCCTTTCAGGAGGCTATTGAGGATGCTGGCATAGAGAAGAAGGACATCGGTGCGGCCTGGTGCGGCACCTGCTATGATGAGGTCTCTGTAGGCAAATCGGCCATTCCCATGGCCGCGACTCTGAAACTGCCGTTCATTCCAGCTACCAGGGTGGAGAATTTCTGTGCTACTGGTTCCGAGGCCTTGAGAGGCGCCTGTTATGCTGTGGCCTCGGGTGCCTATGATATCTGTTTGGCGCTAGGTGTCGAAAAGCTCAAGGATATTGGCTACGGTGGCCTGCCTCAGAACGAGGTTCAGTGGGGGACCAGGTTCAGGCTTGTCTTTCCCAATCTCACCCCTCCCGGCGCATTTGCCATGATGGGTACCAGATATTTTGCCCAACACGGTATCAATCCCCAGGACGGCAAACATGCATTGGCCAGGATAACGGTGAAGAGTCACCGCAATGGGGCTAAGAACCCCAAAGCTCACCTCCGCCGTGAAGTGACTATCGAAGAGGTAATGAATGCTCCCATCGTCGCCTGGCCTCTGGGACTGTTTGACTGCTGCGGCGTGAGCGATGGCGCTGCAGCCGCTATTGTAGTCAGAGCAGATATGGCCAGGAAATTCAGACCCGATCCCGTCTATGTGAAATCCCTCCAGATCGCCGCCAGTTCCGGGGAAGAGATGGCATACACAGAGTGGGATTACGCCCATGTGGAGACAACAGCTCGAGCCTCACAAAGAGCTTACCGCGAAGCAGGGATCAAGAATCCCCGTGAAGAGATAAGCATGATGGAGGTGCACGACTGTTTCTCTATTACTGAGCTTGTAACCTACGAAGACCTGGGGATATCGCCTCGAGGGAGGGCCAAAGAGGATGTCGAGGCCGGATTCTTTGATTTGGACGGAAAGCTTCCCTGTCAGCCCGACGGAGGGCTGAAGTGCTTTGGCCATCCCATCGGTGCGTCAGGGCTGCGGATGATGTACGAAATGTACAAGCAATTCCAGGGCAAAGCCGGCCCACGGCAGATCAAGAATCCCAGGCTTGGTCTGACCCATAACATGGGAGGCATCCCTCCGGTGAATGTGGTGAGCGTCTGCATAGTCGGGCTTTAGGTTTGGCATTGCCCTGATAATCATCGGCTTATCCGATCTAGCAAAAGGAGAAAGATATGGATTTCTCTTTCACTGAAGAGCAGCAAATGCTGAAGACCAATGTCCGCAGTTTCCTGGAGAAGGAGATAGCGCCCGTCGTCGATGAGTACGAGAAGAACGGCCCATTAACAAAAGAGGCAACAGTTGGCTTTATTCGACAGCTAATGCCATTTGGCTATGTGCTGGGCTTCCTCCCTGAGACGTATGGCGGATCTCAACTCGAAGCCAAGACCAACGGAATCCTTGTCGAGGAGTTAGGCAGGGTTTGGGCCAGCTTGGCAGGGACCCTTTTCATCACTGCAGGATTCTGGTGGCTCTTGAATGAGGCAGGCAATCCTGATCAGAAAGAGCGACTGCTGCCGCTGGCTGCCTCCGGTGAGCATATCGGATGCTTGGCCATTACGGAACCTGATGTCGGTTCGGATGTATCCGCCGTGAAGACCACCGCCATCCTCAATGGGGACAACTATATGGTCAACGGGACAAAGACATGGATTTCGAACGGCAGCATAGCTGATGCCGCCTTTGTTCTGGCCACCACAGACAAGTCATTGGGCCCCCTGGGGATGTCCTTCTTCCTGGTGGAGAGAAATACATCGCCTTTCTCCGCCAGAGAACTCCACAAGCTGGGTCTCCGCTCATTCCCGACAGCGGAGCTGTCTTTCGAAGACTGCCGAATCCCCAAGACTAGCCTGTTGGATCCTGGCACAGGCTACAAGAGAACAATGGCCTTCTTCGATGTCTCCCGGGCTATGGTGGGAGCAATGTGCTCAGGTATCTCACAGGCGGCCATAGATGCTTCGATCAAGTATGCGCAGGATAGGATGCAATTTGGCCGCCCTATCGGCAGTTTCCAGATGATTCAGGAGATGCTGGTGGATATGATCGCAGAGACAGAGGCAGGACGGCTTCTTTCCTTCCGTGCCCTTGACCTCTTGGATAAGGGGCAGAAGTCCCGCTGGCAGGCATCCTTGGCCAAGGCATACGCTACCGAGGCAGCGGTGAGAACAACCTCGAAGGCCATCCAGATTCATGGTGCCATGGGGCTCTCCGATGAATATCCTGTCGAACGATACTTCAGAGATGCCAGAACCTTGACCATCCCTGACGGGACTACTCAGATGCAGAAACTCGTTGTAGGGCGGGATGTTCTCGGCATCAGGGCCGTCGTGTGGCCATAGAGACGCACGCGCTTCATTAGGTGCTCAGTGCAGCACCACTGGCATACTTCCCACGATTGTGGGGGTGCAACAAGCTGTTGCTCTTCCGAGCCAAGGCCCGCTGTGCTAGAATTTCGAATAATCTGCTGGTGGCACTGATCTACTGTTAAGCAGTTGACTGCAATCCCATGAAGGGCCAATTGGCTGCGATGCCCAGAATGATCAGGCGAGGAAAGGAGACAAACTTTGACTGGACAAGATATCATGGGGTTTGTGGCAGGAGCATTTGTTACCTGCAGCCTGGTACCGCAGATCATCCGTGTCTTCAAGCTCAAGAGCGCACGTGAAATAAGCATCCTATTCACCGGACTGATGTTGGTGGGCATATTGATGTGGCTGGGATACGGCATCTCCAAGAGTCTATTCCCAGTCATTCTCTGGAATGCCATTGGGGCAGTGCTGGTCTTCACACTATTGTTCGGAAAACTGAGATATGGGAAATAAGGTAGGTCTATATGCTGGTCGTCGGTGAGAACATCAATGCTTCGAACAAAACAGTGGGGCAGGCGATTGCCAATAGGGACGCCGAGTTGATTGCCGATTTAGCCAGAAAACAGGAGGCGGCTGGAGTTGATTTCATTGACGTGAATGCCGGCTTGGCTCAAGGCTCTTGGGAAAATCCTGAAGCTGCCATGGAGTGGCTGGTAGAGGTCGTGCAATCAGTTACGGATAGACCTCTGATTATTGATAGCGATATGCCCAGTGTCATCGGTGCTGGCCTTGGCAAGTACCAGGGAGGTACAGTCATGATAAACTCAGTCAATGCCGAGGTCTCGAGGCTGCATTCTGTCGGCCGTTTGGCTGCAGAACACCGGGCTCTGCTAGTGGCACTAGCCACGGGAGAGGGAGCCATTCCGAAGCGAGTCGAGGACCGATTAGCTGCGTGCGTGGCCATAATGTCTACTCTGAAGCAGATGGGCATCAGCGAGGAGCAAGTGTTCTTTGACCCACTGGTGATTCCCATATCTGTGGACACGAGTCAGGCTATCGTCACATTGAAAACGATACAGGGCATAAAGTCCCGCTTTCCAGCAGCCAAAACTATTGTCGGACTGAGCAATATTTCTTACGGACTGCCTAACCGTGACATGGTAAACAGAGCGTTTCTAACGATGGCTGTCGCGGTGGGACTTGATGCTGCGATCCTGAATCCACTCGACGCCAAGATGATGAGCCACGTCAAGATGGCGGACATGTTGATGGGGAAAGACCTGGCCTGTAGAGCCTTCATCAGGGCT
>MGMW01000107.1:21392-27262 GCA_001795035.1 Chloroflexi bacterium RBG_13_53_26 | reverse complement strand
ATGACGCTGCAGATCGGGCAACACTACGGATGGGGAGAGATTCCGACAGAGCTGGGGAAATCCTTCCTCACAGCCTTGATCTACTCTGCCAGCGCGGTGGGCGCAGTGTTTCTTTTCAGCGCCATTCTGAAGCGCTCCATGCCTGCCACGATTGTCGGTTTCCTGTCTCTCATGATGATACTGCCGATCATATCCATGATTCTGACGCAAGTGAACCAGGAACCCTGGTTCATCGTTACTTACTCAGCGGGTCTGATCACCGATGTGTTAGGTGTCTCAAGCAGCTTTGGGGGGATGGGGCCAGGAGAGCATGTCGCCACAACAGAATATGCTCCCACTTTTGGGAAGGGAATAGTGGTGATGGTGGCCTATGCCATCATAGCCTTCGTGATCGGTGTGGTGCTGGCAAACAGGAAGAGCGAGGAGTAACCGACGTATCGTCCGGTCGGTCTGTGCAAGTAATTGCCCGCCTTGCATTTCGAGACTGGCGTGGCCTAAGATACCATCAGAGATCGGGGCAGTCCCTCATACTGACTGTGCTGTGGAAAGCCTCACCTTCACATCCAATGTTCCTTGAAAGCTGGAGGTAGGTATGGAAGAGTTGATACAGAGAGCAACCGAAGAACTTATCAATGCAAAATACGCCATCGCTCTGACCGGGGCTGGCATATCGACCGAATCCGGAATCCACGATTTCAGAGGCCCTGATGGCATCTGGACCAAGCATCCCGAAGCTGAAATGGAAGCATACCAGGCCTATGACAAGCTGCTCCGGGATCCGAAAGATCACTGGGAGCAGATTCTCACTCCCGGCAGTTTCTTTAGCCTGTTTGATGAACTCATGAATGCCCTTCCGAATCGAGGTCACCACGCTCTGGCCGAGTTAGAGAACATGGGCATCCTGAAGCTGATCATCACTCAGAATGTGGACAGCCTCCACGAGAAGGCAGGCAACCTGAACGTCATCGAGTACCATGGCGGTGTTTCCAAGCTCCGCTGCATGTCCTGCAACACAAGGTTCAAACGGGAGGAGTACGATCTGGAGAAGCTGAGGATGGAAAAACAGTTGCCCCCCCGCTGCAAGAAATGCAATGGGGTCATCAAGCATGACGGGGTCTACTTCGGGGAAGCCATCCCCTCGGATGTGGCCCAAGCCAGTCTGGAAGCTGCCTGGAAATGCGACCTGATGCTCATCTGCGGCACCTCCGCCGTTGTCTACCCTTTTGCCCAGTTGCCCAGAATAGCCAGGGAGAAGAGCACCAGCGGAGGAAGCGGGAATGAACGAACCACCCACACAGCAGGCAAGTCGCCCAAGGTGACTATTATCGAGGTGAACGCCGAGGCCACCCCGCTAACCTACGAAAGAGTGTCAGATTACATAATTCAGGGAAAAACCGGCGATATCCTGCCCAGAATAGTGGACGAAATCAGGAAACGGAGAGGAAAGGATGGGTAAGCTCGACGGCAAGATAGCTTTGATCACTGGCGCCGGATCAGGGATAGGCCGGGCCTCGGCCGTGCTTTTCTCCAGAGAAGGTGCCATGGTGGCTGTCGTTGATCGTGTTCCGGCCGGAGGTCAGGAGACGGTCAACATGATTCGGGCCGCCCACGGCGAGGCCATCTTCGTTGAGGCAGATGTCTCCAAAGCCGCCAGCGTGGAGCAGATGGTTCAAACAACTGCGAGGAAATACGGTCGTTTGGACGTCATCTTCAATCATGCAGGAATACAGGGTGCCATAGGTCTCCCCACAGCAGACATCTCCGAGGAAGATCTCGACCTCGTCTTGAATACCAACCTCAAGGGAGTCTTCTTCGGCTGCAAATACGCCATTCCGCTGATGCTGAAGCAGGGTGGAGGCGTAGTCATCAATACTGCATCAATCCTGGGGCAGGCAGCCATGGCAGGTGGTACTCCATACTGCGTCTCCAAGGCAGGCATCATCCAGCTGACCAAACAGGTAGCCAGCGAGTATTCCAGATTCAACATTCGGGCCAACTGCATCTGTCCCGGTCTGGTACGGACGCCATTGATAGAGCCCTATTTCGAGGTCTTTCGGATAGACACAATACCTATAGCCAGAGCAGCGACGCCCGATGACATCGCCAGAGTGGCGCTCTTCCTTGCTTCGGATGACTCGGCATATATAACCGGCGCAGCCATCGCAGTGGACGGCGGCTGCACTGCCGAAGCCAAACTGCTTCTTAAGGAGTGAAATACACCCGGCACTGACACCAGCGTCAGGTCGGCACTCCGTTCGTGCATGGTGATTCCGAAGGGAACATACGCCCTCGATAGTGACTGAGCAGCAGGCCATGGAAGGAGTTGTAGCAGAGAGATTTCGGGAATGGACCGCGGGGCAGGATGGACTGCAGTCCCGGGTAGCCATCTTTGAGAAGATCAGAGACATGCCGTATGCCGTCGTCCCTGAACTGAACGACGCTCATAGATATGTGGAGATACTTACTCTCGGGAAAGGCTCCTGCACCCCTAAGCATTTCCTCCTCTGCAGCATGTACCAACGACTTGGCCTGTCAGTGCTCTACGCAGTCTATCCCTTCCGCTGGGCCGAGGTGGAACTGCCCTATCCACCCAGGCTGCGGAGGTTGGCCGAGGCTCTGCCCATGAGCTATCATCTGGCGTGCAGAGTGGAAATCGAAGGCAGGCTGGTTCTGGTCGACGCCACGTTGGATCCGGCACTGGAGCAGATGGGGTTGCCAGTGAACAAAGACTGGGACGGCCTCTCAGATACCCAACTACCGATGCACCCTTCCGGGGAGGAAGAACTGTACCATCACTCGGAGGCCGCCTCCCTCCGGGCTCAGCCCGACGAAGCACGAGTCACCTTCTACAATGCCCTCAACCAGTGGCTGGAGGATCTGCGGAGGCATCCGGCAGTTTAGCGCCTCCTCTGAAGTAGGGCAGATCTCAGACAGAGAGTACTAATATCCCCCCGCAAGTTCCCACCGATCGTTTGACGCCACCTGCGTACTGTGCTACAGTCGGAGAAGATAGCATCGGTGGTACAGGCAGAACACACCCCTGCGATATATTGAGCTCCGAATCAAACCAGCAAGACCAAGGAGAGAACAACGACGATCAAACATCTGTTCCGCTTGCCGATCTCCGCTATCCTCCTGCTGCTTCTGGTATTCGTCCTGCTGGGGCTAACTCTCCCCCTGGCACTGAATGGCGACAGCGACAGCGATAGCGGTCGCAGGTCCACACTTCGCGTAGCACTCCACGAGGGAAGTCTGGATCCCGTCAAACCTCTAGCGACTGAAGGGGAATGGGGCTTCTGCCAGATTTCCGCGTATAGTCCCACGATACGGGCCAGTGTGATGTCTCTCGCACTTGGCTACGAGGATGCCCTGTTACCCTCGTCTGTATCTCAAAGCCCGCCCCTGTCATCCCTACAGTCGTCAGCTCCGGGGCTCTTTGGACAGTCTGAGTACATGATCGGCGATGTGGCGGTAACAGTCATTTTCGCCGAGAGCGACAATACTACAGATACTGAAAGCGAAACGTGGGACGACACCAGGATAGATGCTTGCATAGCGGAGATAACAGAGGGTTTGCTCTGGTGGGAGCTCGAGGAACCGCTGGCGAATCTGAGTTTCCACATCAATTCTTACGGCACCCAGGCAACAGGCTATGAGCCGATAACCCGACCTCATGACGACGAGGGACTCTGGATCGCCGAAATCATGGAAGGACTGGGGTATCCCTCGGACAATGGCACATATCTCGACCAGGTGGCAACACTCAATGCCTATGAAATGAGCCAGCAGGGGACAGACTGGGCGTTCACCATCTTTGTGGTGGACAGCCTGAACGATGTCGACGGCAGCTTTAGCGATGGCTGGTTTGCCTATTCCTGGACCGGGGGCCCCTTCACAGTCCTGACCTACGACAACAACGACTATGGAATAGATAGCATGGACTGGGTCTGCGCCCATGAGACAGGCCACATATTCTGGGCCACTGATGAGTATGATGGCATCCCGGAAGAAAGCGGCTATCTGAACGTCCTTGATGACGAGGGCGCCGACTGCATCATGAGTTACCCCTACAACTGGAACCTCTGCCCGGCGAGCAGGGGGCAAATTGGCTGGAGAGACACAGATAGCGACAACATTCTGGACTCAGTGGATACTACCCCAGACACTATCTTCGATCCGGCTCCTCCAGATTTCACCAGCGACACTGTCCTTGTATACACAGGAAAGGCTGAGGAAGTGCCCCTGGCCAACAATAACCCTCAGTGGTGGTCGTCGGGGAATGACATCAGCATCAACACCATAACAGATGTTCAATACCGGGTAGACGATGGCGATTGGCTGGGCGCTACCGCCGCAGATGGTGAATTCGATGAGGGCGTCGAAACATTCACGTTCACAACCCCTTCTCTGTCACCCGGCCCACACACAATTGAAGCCAGAGCCCAGAACTCGGCAGGTAACTGGGAGACATCCTACGTTCAGCATAGCGTTGTCGTCGATACAACCGACCCAATCGTGGATATGAACGACATTCAGGATTTCGTCAGCGCGCTATCCTGGATCGGTGGAATAGCCAACGATGCCCCACCCGGACAGTTGGACAGAGTTGAGATCCAGATCAGGGACGTCGGTCAGGATACCTACTGGGACGGAACCTCCTGGGTGCCAGCCTTGACATGGATCGTGGCTTCGGGCACCGATTCCTGGAGCTATGCCCTGCCACCGCTGAACAATAGGTCTACCTACGAGGTCAAGGCAATGGCCATCGACAGGGCAGGAAATGAGTCCGCAACAACCTCGGATACCTTCACCATAGATACAACCGTCCCCACAATCACGATGCATGACATATCCGACCCCGTGGATTCGCTTTCCTCGATAGGCGGAACAGCCGACGACGTCCCGCCGGGACAGGTGGACAGGGTTGAGGTTCAGATCAGAAACGTCACCCAGAATACCTACTGGGACGAAGCCAACTGGGTACCGGCCCCGACATGGATCAACGCCTCGGGCACGAATGCGTGGAGTCGTGCCCTGCCATCCCTCACCAATGGATACACCTACGAGGTCAAGGCAATGGCCATCGACAGGGCGGGGAATGCATCCACAGAAGCCTCGGATATCTTCACTTTCGATGACTTGACCAGCCCAACGGTGACGATGATTAGTCTGCCGGACTTTGTCAGCGCACTGTCCTGGATCAGTGGAACGGCCACAGATGCCCCACCTGGGCAGTTGGACAGAGTTGATATCCAGATCAGGGACGTCAGCCAGAACGCCTACTGGGATGGGGCTTCCTGGGCGCCAGCCTCAACATGGATCACAGCCTCCGGCACCGATTCCTGGAGCTATGTCCTGCCATCGCTGAAAAACGGATCTGTCTACGAGATCGGCGCAATCGCCATCGACAGTGCCCAGAATGAGTCCGCAGTGGTCTCGGACACCTTCATCTTCGATCCGTCCATCCCCACAGTCACCATGAATGACATATCCGATCCCGTAAGTTCGCTTTCCTCGATAGATGGAACAGCCGCCGACGCCCCGCCGGGGCAGTTGGACAGAGTCGAGATTCAGATCAGGAACCTCAGCCAGGGCACTTACTGGGACGGATCCTACTGGTGGACGATAACCCCGACATGGATCAGCGCCTCAGGGACTGAATCATGGAGCTATGCCCTGCCATCGCTGCACAACGCTACCTATGTGGTCAGTGCAAGGGCAGTTGACAGAGCAGGGAATGAGTCCGCAGTGGTCTCGGATACCTTCACCTTCGATCCGTCCATCCCCACGATCACCATCAATGACATATCGAATCCCGTGAACTCGCTTTCCTCAATCGGCGGAACAGCCGCTGACGCCCCGCCGGGGCA
>MGMW01000107.1:21262-21378 GCA_001795035.1 Chloroflexi bacterium RBG_13_53_26 | reverse complement strand
TCACCTTCGACAGTGCCATCCCCACAGTCACCATCAATGACATATCGAATCCCGTGAACTCGCTTTCCTCAATCGGCGGAACAGCCGCTGATACCTCGCCAGGACAGTTGGACAGG
>MGMW01000107.1:0-21183 GCA_001795035.1 Chloroflexi bacterium RBG_13_53_26 | reverse complement strand
CAGCCTCCGGCACGGATTCCTGGAGCTATGACCTGCCATCACTGGACGATGGCTCTACCTACGAAGTCAAGGCAATGGCCATCGATACGGTAGGGAATGAGTCCGCAGTAGCCGCAGACACCTTCACCTTCGATACCGCCATCCCCACAGTCACCATGAATGACATATCCGATCCCGTAAGTTCGCTCTCCTCAATCGGTGGGACAGCCGCCGACGCCCCGCCAGGACAGTTGGACAGGGTTGAGGTTCAGATCAAGAACATCAGCCAGAACACCTACTGGGATGGATCCTCCTGGGCACCAGCCTCGACATGGATCAGCGCCTCGGGCACCGATTCCTGGAGCTATGCCTTGCCATCACTGGACAACGCTACCTACGAAGTCAGGGCGAAGGCCATCGACAGGGCGGGAAATGAGTCCGCAGTAGCCTCGGATACCTTCACCATAGATACGGGTCTGCCCTTGTGGATATGGATTGTCATAGGACTAGGGATAGCTCTCTTTGCGGCCATCCTGGTTCTCATTATCATCCCACGACTGATAGCAGGACGAGCCAGCATCAATTCAACGTGATGGCGCGATCGAGACTCCCTTTGTGGAACCACACGTTGATGCTCAGTCTCTTCAGATCTTTTGTTCCCCCGCAGATAGCTTCACCAGACGAAGGCACCACCATCCTGCTAAAGCAATAGCTCATGGTCATCTTCCCCCTCTACGTGCCGCTGAAGCCCTTCCACAAACCGGCGTGCTTCCTCCAGCGAGTCAAAGATGCCCAGAACCATGGTTTCCACGCTATGAATGAAGTGGGCTCTTACAACCCAACTGCTCTTCTCTGCACTCGCCAGCTTCTTCTTCGGCATACGCTCTGGCGGCACTGCTGCATGGACACCGCCACCGATCTCAGCAATGGCAATATACTTGATCGCACCAACCCTTACCATCTCCGTGCGATCTTTGTTCCACAAAAACCTTCCTTCGCTCATACGGCATCACCCCCGTCTGTTGTTTGAAGCCATCCGATCTGTAAATCACAGGTGCCGGCTCAAGAAATCTGTGACGATCCTGGATCACCCCAACTCCCCACGCAAGCACATGAAGGGATGTTATCCACCAGGTAGACCGATGTGGAAACACACAGTTTCCAGCTTGTACTCTACTGCGAACTTACGAGGCTATCCCTTATAAGGCAGTTGGCAATGGCTGCCACAAGCTTTCTCATCTCCTGCCCTGCACGATCAGTCACTATCAGCATTCTTTCCCTTTCTCTGTTAGGATGGTTCACTGGACTCACGGCACGAAAGTCAGGGCTCAGACTCTGCAAGAAAAGCAAACTCCTCTCTGCCATATCAAATAGTGGCGCTATGTTAAGCTCCCTGGATGTAGGGTGTCAAGCAAAGTGATGAGTCACAGGCCACAGTCTTTCAACATCAATGTTCCGCAGAATCGTCGCTGCTTTTCGCAGGAAAAGGAGAAACCGCCTGCTGACTCAGGAGCCATTGTGGGGGCAGAGTTAGTCGTGTGGCTTTGGCCGCTGCTGCTTCGTCTTGCGGCTTGTGCTGGGACGACGACGCGGTTTTGGCGGGGTTGCCTGAAGTTGAGGCTCATCCTCCCTGTAGACCACTAGGCGCGGCCCATCAGGACTCTCCATGCAGTCTATGATCACGCTTACCTCACCCAGGAAAACGCTCAGCTCCGGAGAAACGCGCACTAAGAGGGTATCCTCGCTCCCCATAAGACAGTCCCCCTCCATCTCCGGGCCGAGCCATACCGAGAAGCCATCGCACTCAGTGTCTATCCTCAGAACATGGCTTGCATCGGTGCTATTGGCCGCCAGTATGGCTCTCATTTCCTGCGCTGCACGCTGGGTGACAATAAGCAATGGTCCTCCTTGGTGTCAGGAATGTCCTGTGGCTATGTTAGTTTCCCCACTCTCCCGCTGTCAAGAGCAACGGATATTACCCATTATTCCCGCACACGCAGCTTCGCATACATTGCCTCCAGGTCTTCAAGCCAGAGCTTAGCCTCGGCATCCGAAGGCATCCGCCAGTCCCCTCGCGGAGAAAGGCTCACCGATCCAACCTTCGGTCCTTCGGGAAGGCATGTCCTCTTGAACTGGTTGGCAAAGAACCTCTGGATGAAGCTCTTCAGCCACTGGTGCAGGTCTTCAAAGGCGTACTGGCCTTCAAAGAGCCCCCGTTTTCTCACCTCATCGGCCAGAAAGAGTATCTTCCCCGGCCGTGTTCCGAAGCGAACAAAGGGGTAGAGATAGAAATCAGCCAACTCAACCGGTCCGATGACTTCCTCGCTCCTTTGGGCAATCTCGCCATTCTCCGGCCGCAGCAACTCCGGGGAAATCGGAGTCTCAAGAATATCGCGCAGCACCTTCTGCGCCGGGGAATCAGCCATTTCTTCGTCAGCCACCCACCGCACCAGAAAGCGGACTAGTGTCTTAGGTACGGATATGCTGACGTGGTAGTGCGACATATGGTCCCCCGCAAACGTACACCATCCAAGGGCAACCTCAGTGAGGTCGCCTGTGCCCAGTACTATGCCGTCGAACTCATTGGCTTTGTTGAAGAGGAACTCGGTGCGATATCGGGCCTGCACGTTTTCAAAGACCACATCTTCCTGACCACCATGTCTCAGATCTCTTAAGTGTGACATGCAGGTCTTCGTTATGTTCACCCGCTCGAAGCTCACGCCAAGGGCGCGGCACAGCTTCGTGGCGTTGTCCCTAGTCCTTCGCGTAGTGCCAAAACCAGGGAGGGTGTACGTATGGACATTGCTCCGCGGCAGGCCGAGGAAGTCCGCAGTCTTCACCGCAACCAGGAGGGTCAGTGTCGAGTCAATCCCTCCGGAGATCCCCAGCACCATGCGGCTTCTGTTGGCGCCTGACAGCTTCTTGGCCATGGCAGCTACCTGCATAGAGAAGATATCCCTGCACCTTTCTGCCCTTCGCGCGGGGTCGGCCGGGACGAAAGGATGGGGATCGATCTCTCGCCGCAGCTTGCCGACAGCCGGGTCATCAACCTCCGTTTTCACAACCCTGAAACTCCTCGCTTGCCTGGAGACGTCATGGAAACTGGTCATGACGCGGCGGTCATGATTCAGCCGGTCAAGGTCGATATCAGAGACGATGAGCTGGGAACCTGACGAGAAACGGTTCGATTCTTGGAGTATGACCCCGTTCTCTGCAATGAGCACATGCCCACCGTAGACAACATCATTGGACGATTCTCCGATACCTGATGATGCATAACAGTATGCCGCAATGCACCTGCCTGATTCAGAGGATACCATTGTCCTCCGCCAGTCCGACTTTGCAAGTACTTCGTTGCTCGCCGAAAGATTGAGGAGAACCGTTGCACCTGCCAAGGCCTGGTATTCATGGGGCGAGAGTGGCATCCACATGTCCTCGCATATCTCTACGCCTATGACGGCTGCAGGAATCCCCTCCAGTCCAAAAAGGAGGTCTGAGCCAAAGGGAACTCGCTGCCCCACCAGCTCAACCGTATCCGAGCTGGCATCTCTACTCGGTGAGAACCACCGGTCTTCGTAGAATTCCTTATAGGAGGCCAAAAGAGTCTTTGGTATTACCCCGAGGATGCGCCCGGAGTTCAACACGACAGCGCAGTTGAATATCTTCTGGTCAACAGATAGCGGCATTCCAACCACCACCAGCCTGCCATTACCAGCGCTCTCGTTAAGGATATCACCCAATCCTCTTTCCGCTTTGGCAAGCAGCGCTCGTTGGTACACCAGATCCCCGATGGTATAGCCGGTCAGGGCCATCTCCGGGAAGGTCAGCACCTGGACACCCTCGTCTTTAGCTTTTCTCAATACTTCGATAATGGCTCCTGCGTTAAAATCAACGTCAGCAACGCGGAGTTCGGGTACTGCCGCACCGATACGCAAGAATCCCAGGTCTTTGTTCAATTGCACATCGCTCATCTGTCGGCCCTCCTGACATCAATGCCTGTCATGGCCCGAGCACCATCAACTATACCAAATGTGCATTCCATTATCATTCTCACCGACAAAGCCAGATCCAGTGTCTGATTATTGTAGCACAAGAACTGGCTTAGTTCGCATCCGGTCTCTGTTAGCCGATTCGGCGTGTTGTGGGCTTCTGCTGTGGACCCCCAAATGCCGCGACAAAACCACGATTGTGATGAGACTTAGACATTTTGAGACACGCATGTGAGGAAGTTGTGATATACACATATCTGACGAGACAGTGCACCAACAGTAGAACATAAGGAATCACTGGACATTCCCGGGAGCACAGTGCACTTTCCAGGTACCGGATTGGGGGAACAACAGCAATGTATGGGGCAGACTATGACGGGTGTATAGCTGAAGCCTACTGCCTTGCTGACGACGAGTGGCTGGAAGAAACCCGCAATGAAATCTCAGACAAGTCGCGGCTGGCTACAACTCTGTTTGTTCTGTTTCTCGGCCAATTCGGGGCACATCGGTTCTACGCAGGCAAGGCAGAGACTGCTCTGTCAATGCTTGCACTGGCTGTCCCCTCGTGGTTGACTTTGTGGTATCCATTGGGGCGGCTCTTCCTTCTCGTCCTCGCTGTTTGGATTCTGGTTGATGCGATTGCAGTGATTTCTGGCCAAATGAAGGACAGCGAAGGCAAGCTAATCAAGAAATGGCAAATCGGCTGATCGATCTGAAGTTGCTACGACATTAGCATAATATGGCCTTATCTGAGAAGTACGGCAGAGTGAAGGTTCCCGGCGTCAAAGAGGACGAGCCGGTGTTTATCATCCGGGCCCAAGACAAGCTGGGAGAATCTGCCATACAGATGTATCGACTGCTGGCAGAAGCTCACGGATGTAGGGTGAGCGGAGAGCTCGATAGGGTGATTGGCGATTTCCGTCGCTGGGATGGCGAAAGAAAGATGCCTGACTAGCCATCGTCGAAGGCTTATTGATAGCTCGTTCCACAATGCCTCTCAACTCTTAATGTCAGACATCTTGGTGGTTTTGCTAAGTGCCAGCCGACATACGGAGAATTGCCTCTGCGTTCATCGGCGGCACATCGTCAGGATCGATGATGACATCTATCAATACCGGACCCTTCCGTGACACCGCGGCGTCCAGGACCTCGTCTACTTTCCCCGGTGAATCTAACCTGAAGCCCGAAGCCCCGAAACACCTGGCAAGTTCGGCGAAGTCGGGGTTGCCATGCTCCGTGCCCAGGATGCGACCTCCAAACTGGATTCTCTGCCTGAAGTTCAGCACCCGGTACCGGAAGTCGTTGAGGATCAGTACCTTGATGTTCATACCTTCGCGGACTGCTGTCTCCAGATCCTGCATTGTCATCATGAAGTCTCCGTCCCCCAGTACTGCAAGCACCGCGCGCTCAGGATATACCATGCTGGCCGCCATCGCCGCTGCCAGCCCAAATCCCATCGACGCGAAATTTACGGCGGATAGAAAGGTGAGGGGATGGTTGCAGGGCATGAAGGCCATCGGGTAGAGCAGGTGCATTCCCGCCCCGACGCTGACTATCGTATCGTCCGGCAGCCTGCCTGCGAGTTCCTTCACGACATGTCCAGGGCAGGGCAATCGCCCTTCGCGATTAACGCATGACCAAAGAATCAACCCCCACAACTCCCTTGCTTTGACCAGCTCTTCGTCCCATGAAGCACGGGCTGGTTCCCTGCGGTTGCCCGCTTCCTCAACCAGCCTGTTGAGAAAATCTGCCACGTCACATACAACGAGTCTGCTTTTTGGGGACTGCGACTGGATGGAGCCCGGCGATATGTTCACTACCATCACGTTCTGGGCCACAAAAGGGCTGGTGTATTCATAAGTGGTCATATCGCTGATGCAGGCGCCGAGGCACAGAAGCACGTCGCACTTTTCCAGGGCCTTGTCCGCCACCAAGTTTCCACCCCCAAAACCGACACGGCCAAGGCACAGTGGATGGGTTTCGGGCATGGTTCCCCGACCATTACCGGTGGTAATCACAGGAATCGAGAGCGCCTCCGCAAACTTCACCAATTTGGCCGATGAGCGGGAATAGGCCACTCCCCCTCCCGAAAGGATGAGCGGCAGTCTCGCAGAATCGATCATACGTAGAGTGTCTTTCGCATCTGCCTCCCCAACCAGTGGAGGAGCATCAGCGACAAGTTCCATCCCCTCGACGTCAACCTCAGTCATTTCCGTCCAGACGTCCTCAGGTACCTCTATCAGAATTGGCCCCCGGGCACCGCTCATGGCAGCGCGATAGGCTGCAGAAAAGACCTCGGGTACGCGAGATGCCGCTTCCACACGAAAGGTGCCCTTGCACAACGGTGCAAAGAGTCGCCGATGGTCAACCTCCAGCATTCCGTCGCACTTCACCAAGCGGCGCTTAACCGCCCCTGTGATGATCATCATCGGTGAGCAGTCCTTGTAAGCATTCCCCACCGAGATCATGGTATTCAGCGCCCCTGGGCCAGAGTGCACCAGGACCACCCCTGGCCTCCCGGTGAGCCTTCCCTCCGCATCGGCCATGCTGGCGGCCACTTGCTCGTGACGACAGGAGACGTAGTCTATGCGATTGCGCAAGTCATAGAGAGCATCGACGAAGGCCGCATTTGAGGTGCCAATGATTCCGTATATCCGCGTCGCGCCCATCCTGACCAAGGCCTTTGCCAGCAACTGGGCTCCGCTCATCTGCTCCAACATCTCTGATACCCGCCTTCCTCGTTTGGGTATTTGGACTGACTAAAGCGATATCCTTGGCCTAGCCTCGTTCACGACATTTATCGGCTCCTGCCCTCTGAGGACGCGCGCCACGTTGTCAATAGTCATATCTATGATACGTACCCTGGACTCGTTAGTGGCTCCGGCAATGTGCGGGGTGAGTATAACATTTGGAGCATCAAGGACGGGGTTTCTGCAGCTTATGGGTTCCTCCGAGAACACATCCAATCCAGCACCCTGTATTCGCCCTTCCTTCAAGGCCTGGGCCAAAGCCACCTCGTCGACAATTGCACCCCTTGATACGTTGATGATGATTGCGTTGCGCTTCATTGTGGCGATGCGTTCGGCATTTATCATGTTCTCTGTTTGAGGAGCGAGGGGCACGTGAGTGGTTATGATATCTGACTCCCTGGTGAGCTCATCAAAGGTGCGGTACGTTACCCCAAGTTCCTCTTCCTCCTTTGGCGAGAGGCGGTTCACATCATAGTAGATCACATGCGGCCCAAATATCCTGGCTCTCGTTGCCACCTCCTTACCAATGCGCCCCATTCCGATGATGCCCAGGGTTTTCCCATAGAGCTCGAAGACACCGTGGACGGACATCTCGTCCTGTGCCCACTCGCACCGCTTTGTTTTCTCCTGGGCGAGGGGCAATTTCTTCAGGCAGGCGAGGATGAGCATAATGGCATGCTCCGCTACCGCAAAGGTGTTGGCTCCCGCTGCGTTGGCCACGGATATGCCCTGCCTGGCAGCTTCATCAACATCGATGTGCTGGAATCCCGTAGATGGCTGCTGTATGAAGACGCATTGCTTCGCCGCTCGGATCACCTCGGCATCCATGACAATGTTGTTGGTATAGTCTCCAATGATGACATAGGCATCCGAGACTGCCTCGATCAGCTCTTTCTTCGAGGACCCTGTGTAGGAAACTAGATGTATGTCTTTGATTTCATCGTCCGTTACTTTCGCCTTCAGAAGTGTCTTGGTCACCTCTTCTGGCACGGGTGAAAGAACGACTATTCTCTTCCTGGTCACATCACACCTCCCAGCATCTTCTGTCGTTTCTGACTCCGAAATCGGGCCAGATCTCATCTAGAGCACTGCGCATATAGGCCTGTCTGGAGATTGGGGACTATCATGAACCAGTGATTTGATCCCATTCCGCGTTCGTAATTTGTGAGCAATTTGTGACCGTTTCCCACCCTATTAAGATGTGATCAAGATATGACTATATCATACTGTATCCCGGCAAGTGTGGTACCGACCGAGGGCCAGATGTTTGTTCCTGCAGAAGTACTTGAGCAGTCCACTTGACAACTGGCCAAAAACCGATCGACACCAATGATAAGGAAAAGGAAGACGAGAAATGGCAAACGCACGGAAGTTCCTGGAAAAAGGTGACAAGCTTTTCATTGAAGGCAAACTGGAAACGGCCCTTGCAGCCTATGAAAAGGCGCTCGCCGCTGACCCGAATGACACCAACGCCTTGACAAACCGCGGCCTGGCCCTGGCCCAACTGAAACGCTACGAGGAAGCAATCGAGAGCTACGACAGGGTGATCGAGACCGAGTCATATAACTCGTCTACCTGGAAAAACCGCGGGGCAGCCTTGGCTCACCTTGGAAGGTACGAAGAGGCGATACGGAGCTACGACAAGGCAATTGATGTAGACCCTGATGATGCCTCTGCCTGGTTCCAACGCGGCAATGCTCTCGATGAATTGGAGAAGTGCCAGGAGGCAGTGGAATGCTACAATAAGGCAATAGCGATAGATCCTACCGACGCCTCTATCTGGTTCAATCGTGCCAATTCTTTGAACAAACTGAAGTTGTGCCAGGCAGCAGTGGAAAGCTATGACAAGGCAATAACGATAGATCCTAACGATGCCCTAGCCTGGTATGCCCGTGGCAATCCTTTCTACATCTTGAAGCGGTATCAGGACGCTCTGGAGAGCTATGACAAAGCTCTAGCCATAGACCCGGATACTGCCGGAGTCTGGAACAACCGAGGCAATACTCTGGCTCACCTGGGCCGCTACCAGGAAGCAGTACACAGTTATGACAAAGCTCTCGAGATCGAGCCCAACCATCATGCCTCCATCTGGTACAACCGCGGCACCGCTCTTTTCCAGGCAAAGGACTACCAGGACGCGGTGGTGAGCTATGGGAAAGCAGTGTCGATCGAGCCGAGTCATGCAGCAGCCTGGAATGCCCGCGGCAACACCCTGTACGTGCTGAAGCGTTATGAGGAAGCCGTGGTTTGTTACGACAGAGCGCTAGTCATTGATGCCAATATCGAGGCCGCCTGGTACAACCGCGGCAATGCCCTGTGCCTGCTGAGGCGTTACCAAGAGGCAGTAGCAAGTTACGACAGGGCTCTCGCTATTGACTCCAACGATGCCCTAATCTGGTACAACCGTGGCAACGCGCTGTGCGAACTCAATAAGTATCATGAGGCACTAGAGAGCTACGATAGGGCATGCATTATTGACGGCGACCATGCCAAGGCCTGGAACAACCGTGGAGTTGCTCTATTACACCTCAGTTTGTACGATGAGGCCATCAATAGTTACACTAAGGCCGTTGCCCTTGATTCAAAGGAACCTGAATATCAGCACAATCTCGCCGAGGTTCATGCACTTCTGGGGAACAACCTCAATGCCCTTGCCGCAATTGAGGCATATCTTGCATATAGGCCGGCAGACCACCAAGCCTGGGACACCAAGGGCTCCATCCTGTCACGGCTGGGCCGTCACAGAGAAGCGCTCGTTGCATACGAGAGAGCGGCTCTCATCGATCAGTCGAATGCACTCTACCACTACAACTGTGGGATCGCACTTCAGAAGCTTAGGAAGAAGCAGGAAGCAGCCGATCGTTTCCGGCTTGCCCTGCAGGACAACAGGGCTTTCGAGAAGGCCGCCGACGCCCTGCAGCTTCTGGAAGATGAACAGCCATCGTGGTGGGATTGGTGGTTTCGGGAATCACGGGTCAGAGCATCGGTCGGAGTCTTCCTGGCGACGCTGTTGATCACCTATATCATGCTTCCCCTCTTCAGCGGCGAGTTCATCCTTGTTGGCGATCTTGGTCTGAATATCGGCCAAAGCCTCTGGTACTACATTTCCCCCGTGAGCGCTATCGTGTTGCTCCTTGTTCTCCCCGCTGTTCTCCGATGGGGCAAAGCCGCTACGAGTCCAGGTATCGTGCTGTCCAGACAAGAACCCAACCTGGCACCCCTGGACATCGTCACCTCAGCGGATGAAGAGGATCATCCTGTAGAAGTAAAGAGGTAGTAGCCATTCTGCCTCAGACTTCCACAGAACTCCCGGCATATCCCGCAGCACGACTGCATGTCTGCACATTCATCGGGCATCCCCGAAAATCCTCCGGCCGTGGCCATTTGTGTCACCAGTGAGAACGACCATCCATCCACACTGGATTCGATTGCGAGCCTTTTGGCTCACCATATCGGGCCTTGTGTGTCTTGCGCAAAGGACTACCCAATGTGAAAATGTCCACATAGTGGAGTTGATATCAGCTCCGCAGATGGCTTGTGCCTCCGATTTTGGGAATGGGTAATATAGCAGCGAAGGTCACCAGAACAAGCGAACAGGATTTCAAACACCTTTTCGATACCACGCTTGATGCCGCGGAGGTCATTGACGCCGAAACCGGCAGGATAGTACTGGTCAACCAAGCCGCAGCGAAGATTTTTGGGTTCGATTCCCCTGAGGACATGATCGGCATCAACCCACTGGACTATATTCCGGAGGAAGACCGGGGGTGGGTTGCCGGCATGATGGCCGAGTCCATGTTTGAAAAAGATCTGCATCAACTTCTGGAACTAAGGGCCCTGACTAGAGACCGCAGAGAAATATGGATCAGCGCTATGGGTACACGGACTGAATATCAGGGGAGGCTGGCGGGGCTCGTTTCCATGAGAGACATATCTGACCGCAAGCGGGCAGAAGAGGCATTGCTAACATCGGAAGAGAAGTACCGTTTGCTGACCGAGATGATGAATGACATCATCTGGACCGTAGATCTCAACCTCCGCACGACTTATGTGAGCCCGTCGATCCATAAGGTGCTTGGTTTTACGCCAGAAGAGCGCTTGGCGCAGGATCCGCAGACACAGATGACACCGGAGTCATACGCCCGTGTGCAGGTACTACTCCCAGAGGAGTTGGAGCGAGAGCATCGGGCCGACCCGCAGCGAACCGTGAAGATCGATGTGGAGTACTACCACAAGAACGGCTCCACGGTGTGGATGGAAACCCTTGTCAGCGGCATTCGGGATGCAGAGGGATCCCTGACTGCATTTCATGGCGTCTCACGGGACATCACCGAGCGCAAGAAAGCTGATGAGGCCCTGCAAATCCAAGAGAGGTACTTCCAGTCATTGATAGAACACACCTCAGACGCCATCATAGTCGTGGACGGCAATGGCATCAATCGCTACATAAGCCCATCCGTAGAACCCATATTCGGATTCGGGCCTGAGGAACAGCTTGGCCTGAGCATGTTTGAGCTGGTGCATCCTGAGTATCTCCATGAAGTGACTGATACGTATGCCAGATTGCTGAAGACCCCGGGTGAAACTGTGCAGGGCGAGGTGCAAGTTCAGCACAAAGACGGCGGCTGGCGAGATGTCGAGGTTACTGCCATCAATCTTCTGCACGATCCGGCGATCAATGGCATTGTATTCAATATACGCGACTTGACTGAGCGTAAGCAGGCAGAAGAAGCCATCCGCAAGAGCGAAAGACGCTACCGTCTGCTGGCCGATAATTCTACCGACGTCATCTGGACCACGGACATGAATCTGAAGACCACCTATGTCAGCCCCTCGGTTGAGCGCATCCGGGGATACAGCGTCGAAGAGGCTATGCAAGCGACAGTGGAGGAAGCCTATACCCCGGCATCCGCCACCATCATTTTGGGCATCGTCAAAGCGATGGCATCAAAGAAAGAAGGCTGGCAGAACGGCTCCACCAAGGTGATTGACCTAGAGATGAAATGCAAAGACGGCTCTACCATCTGGACCGAGACGACGATTTCCCTAGTACACACCTCTGATGGCCAACCCGATTGCATCCTGGGGGTCACTCGCGACATCACCCAGCGTAAACAGGCTGAAGGGCAACTACAACAGAGCTACCGAAGTGTGCAGAAAGTGCTCGAAGGCACTATCCAGGCAATAACCATGATGGTAGAAACAAGAGATCGCTACACCGCCGGCCACCAACAGCGGGCGACTCAACTCGCCTGCGCTATAGCCCAGGAGTTGGGGCTTTCGAACAAGCAGATCCAGACGATCCGCATGGCCGGCCTTTTGCATGACCTCGGTAAAATATTCATTCCCATTGAAATCCTCAGCAAGCCGGGGCAGTTGAACGAGATGGAATTCGCCATAATAAAAACCCACCCCAGGGCAGGCTACGACATACTGAAAAACATCGAGTTCCCCTGGCCAATTGCCGATATCGTACTGCAACATCACGAAAGAATGAATGGATCAGGCTACCCATCAGGTCTTCGCGGCGAGGAGATCTTCATAGAGGCACGGATTCTGGCCGTTTCCGACGTTGTGGAAGCCATGTCTTCGCACCGGCCCTACCGACCGGCCATTAGCGTGGAAGCAGCTCTGAAGGAGATCGTTCAGAACAAGGATATTCTCTATGACTCCGATGTGGTTAATGCCTGCTTGAGGATCTTCTGGGAGAAACATCTCTTTCTAGGAGAGGAATCGACGGCTGTGTCCGTACTCTCATAGTCATCTCTGGAGGTATTGACAGCGATAGAACACTAACTATAGCATAGACCACTCCTGAATATTGCCACGGAGTAAGCAACCAGGCAATGTGAATCTTCAGGGTGTGGAAAGGAGGACAAACTATGTATTGCAACAAGTGTGGAAAGGAGATACCCGACGGCCACAGGTTCTGCAGCACCTGCGGCACTCAGGTTGCCAGCCAGGCAACGAGGGGCGAAACCAAGGTCTCAGCGATGTTTGAACCATTGACGCAGGCAGTTAAACTCGATCCAGTGATGGCTATCATGTCTGCCGGATCTTTTCTGCTGCTCTTGGGGCCGTTCCTGGCCTGGTCGGTCGGGCGGGTTGGAGCTGCTACGTTGGGACTCGGATGGACCGGTGGACCTGTGGTCCTGGCTGCGGGAATACTCTTGCTCGTGGCTTTGGTTCTCTCGCGGACCGGAACCCCAGGGGCATGGGGGATCATAATGCTCCTGCTGAGCGTTCTGGCACTGGCACTGGTCTTTCAATCCATGTACGTCATCAACAACTACGACCTCACCATCCGCGAAGGTGCCTATATTTCCATGGTCGGTGCGCTGGTCGCAGGCTGCGGTGGTGGACTGGAGTACCATAACGCGAGTAAGAAGTAGCCTATTCCCGATTCAAACCTTGATGTGACCGTTGCTTAGGGAGGTCAGAGATGTTCTGTCCGAAATGTGGTACAGAGAATGCTGAGGGCAGCAAGTTCTGCCAGACATGTGGCTCTGTGGTCACTCCTGAACCCGCCAAGTCCACTGATACCAGCACTGGCCTTGAGGCAAACGTCGCCGGGCTCCTCTGCTACGCAGTGGGCTGGATAACCGGGCTTGTAATGATCCTGCTGGAGAAGAAAAACGGCTTTGTCCGCTTTCATGCCATGCAGTCCATAATCACCTTTGGGGCGATTACGTTTCTGTTTATTGTCTTGGGCATTCTTGATGGGCTGGATATTGTTGGGCGCCTGTTCTGGGCGCTTTCCATGGTAGCCTGGATACTGGCGGTTGTACTCTGGATCGTGCTCATGATTAAGGCCTATCAAGGAGAGAGATACAAGCTCCCCGTGGTCGGCGATTGGGCCGAGAAACACAGTTGAGACAAAGGTGCTGAATGCAGGCCAAGGCAAAGTCGGCAACGGCAGGGCTGTTGATCGGTATTGTGCTGGCTGCCATGCTTCTGCTGGCAGGATGTGACCAGAAGACCGCTATCGATGATGATCCATCACCATCGGCAAACACCCTAACGGGAGTGAGCCTTTCCCCAAGGAGCTTTGAATCAGCCGATTTCACCGATTTCTTCCACAAGGCGAATGAAACAGGTGATGTTGTAAGCTGGGCAGGTGACTGGAATGAGCTTGCCAAAACAACCGATAGCGCCCCAAAGATAGTAGCTGAGCTGGCATCAACCTATGACTACGTGCCAATGATCGAATTGCAGTTCTTCACCCAGTCGAGCGGCCAACTCCTGAGACCTCTTGATGCAACAAACAAGTTGAGCTACAAGAACAGCACCGTTGCCTTCGCCGGAAATCATCAGCCTCGATACCTTGGCCTTGGGATCGAGGTGAACATTCTCTACGATAAATCACCTACAGACTTCGACGCCTTTGTCTCCTTCTATGCCGACGTTTATGATGCTGTGAAAGCCGTATCGCCGGATACCGAAGTCTTCACTGTATTCCAGCTGGAGAGAATGAAAGGCCTTAGCGGTGGATTGTTCGGTGGCGTGAATGATCCTAACAAAGCCCAATGGTCTTTGCTGGATCGGTTCTCGAAGTCTGACATCATCGCCTTCAGCACATACCCGAACCTGGTTTATAAGAATCCAGAGGAAATCCCGGACGACTACTATTCTGAAATAAGGGCCCACACATCCAAGAGGATCGCCTTCACCGAGATTGGCTGGCATAGCAGCGACAGCCCGTCAGGCTGGGAAAGCAGCGAGACAGAACAGGCTCAATTCATCACCAAGTTCACCACCTTGACCGCGATGATGGATATGGAAATGGCCATCTGGAGTTTCATGTACGACCAGAGCACTTTTGAACCCTTCAACAGCATGGGCCTCCGCCGGAGCGATGGGAGTCCAAGGCCTGCCTGGGATGAGTGGGTAGGATAGGGAACAACTTATGACCAACAACGCTCCCTGCTGCACAGTGACCGCCGAAGCTCCTTCAGGTTGGCGGCGGGGCTAAAGGGACATGTGTAGGGTGGCAAGCCTATCGGGATAGGCCCGATTGTAGTCAATCAACTTTCTAATAGCTGCGGCCGCCCCCCTCATGGATAGGAAGAGGGGCAAACCGAATTCCACACAAAGGCCGCGCAGCTCGGCCGATGATTGCCAGGTGTTGTCATTTGCCATGGAGTGAAGGACAACCGCGTGGGGCAGCTCGCATGCCCTGGCTGCCAGGACCATCGGACCAACGATGCAGTTCACCATGAGTTCGCTCAGTGGCATAGGGCTTACGTCAAATCCGTGATGGAAGATAACCATATCCAGCCCCGGCCAATCCTTCAGCAGCCCGTTCACTCGAGCCCACTGCACACTGGGACCCTTGGCCGCCTTCTCCCTCAGCAGTTCAGTAAATCGGCGGCTTCCCAGGTCACTCAAATACTCGAACCCCACCACTGTCGCCAGTGGGCTGACATCGATCGGATTGCGAAGCATGCTATTTGCCAGATCAATGAACTCCTTAAGGCCCTCCCTGATCTCCCCGGGTATCGGGACAAGCCGCAGCCCTGCCTGCTCCAACTCATCCGTGGCCATGACGCTGGCACCACCACCATTTCCCACAGCACAGATATTGAAACCATGGGGAGGCTTGACCCGGAGCAGTGCCACCAGCATATCCACCATCTCCTCAATGCTATATACCCGTATTGTCCCCGCCTGCATTAGAAGGCTATCCCAGACCACATCAGCTCCTGCCAAAGATCCTGTATGCGAAGCTGCAGCTCTTGATCCTCCTGCTGTGTAACCTCCCTTCAAGACAACCGTTGGCTTCAAAGAGGCTGCTTTGGTCAACGCTTCCATCAGACGCCGACCATCCCTGGCTCCCTCGATATAGGCTGCAATGACCTTGGTCTCGGGGTCCTCAGCAAAATAGTCCAGCAGGTCGCTCTCGTTGATGTCACAGGCATTACCGTAGCTGACAATCTTGCTGAAACGCAGTCCGCGAGCAACGGCATGCCGCACCATATAGGCGACATTCCCACCACTCTGGCACAGAAACCCTATCGGTCCCGGCTCCATGGGGAAGTCCGGGATCAGACCTATCCTGCCTCCAGGATAGTAGATGCCCAAGCAGTTGGGGCCGATAATACGGATATTCCCCTGCCGCGCTATCTCCACCAGTCTGTTTTGCAGTTCAATGCGGTCTGGTTCGCCAGTCTCCGCATAGCCGGAGGCAAAGACATGCACAACCTTGACCCCGATGTCCCGGCATTCCTCCATGATCTTTGGTGTATAGGAGGCAGGAACAGAGATGACCACATAGTCCACCGCTCCTGGAATGTCTTTCAGGCTGCGGTAGATGGGTAAACCCGCCATCTCGCCGCCCTTCGGATTCACCAGATAAATCTGGCCAGGGTATCCACTCTCGAGCAGCGAATCCAGGTAGAGCCGCCTGATCCATATCTTGGGCAGATCAGCCGATATACCGACAATGGCTACAGAGCGGGAATGAAACATATAATCGAGGGGAGGTGGGGTGCGCTGGCTGTTGGGGTATGCTGCGGTGTTCAATCCTCTAAATTCCCACAGGGCATGCATCTAATGGCATCTGCAAGGCATCAGGCAGCGACAGTCTGACCAGTCACGCTCGCAGCTCATGCCATTGCAGGCTTGAATGATAGTCTATCCAAGACCATGCTGTCAAAGCTAGATGTCTATTCAGTTGGATGAAGGCAGACCATGCTTCTGCTTCTCTGATCACATGAACTTGCCTATGACATGTAGAACCTCAGAATATCGTCGAGGTTGGCTGGCAGTCGTCTATTCGGCACTAGCCCCCGAAGTCATCGAATAGATCAACCATGCCAATAGGTCTGACCATAGAGGAGATGGTACAATAACCTCGGGAACAGGGTAACAGCATAGCCCAGGCCGAGATTCAGCCCTATGTTAAGGAAGCGCGCAAGTTATCTGATGACAAGTGTACCAAGATAATGGACAGTATTGAACAGCGTCCCAATGCAGAGGACGTCGAGAAAGCCATGCAGTGTGCCCGTGAAATGCTATCACGGGCACAGAGGAAGAAGGGTACGGGGAAGGTCTCTGGTGCATGATTGATGACTGAGTGGCACATACGGTGAAGGAGGTGGGCCCATGGCTGTGGGGAGTGTGAGTAGGAATATCAGAAAACGTTTGGTCGGTGTGCTTAAGGGGGCTGCAGATGTGGCCGGAAGCACCATGGAGCTGACGCGTGCAGCGACCGCACGGTACCTGAGCGCCAGTACATCTCGAAGGGACAAAGCATCGCGATGGATAGAGAATGTGGTAGAAGAGACTGTCATCGGTGCCATGAGAGGAGGCAGCGATGCAGGCAAAGATCTTCCTTCAGTGGCAAAAGCTGCGGTTATAGGGGCCATAGAAGGAGTGAGCAAGGTAACAAATGTGACGGATGCCGTCCTCAGTAACGCCACTAGAGCGGCTGTGAAAGGTGCTGAGGAGTTGGGCGGTGATGTAGTCGAGGTAGCCAGAAGAGCAGTGGAGGGTGCAGTGGAAGCCGGCCAGCGAGTGGGCTTCGACCCCGAGAAGGCTGCCCGTGCTGCTGCTATGGGTGCAACGGAGGGAACTGAGGAGTTGGATGAGACAGTAGCAGACGCTGTTGCCAAGTCTATTGCTGGAACGATCTCAGGTATGCGTGGGATACTGGAAATGGCCTTCAAAAAGCCGCCGGTCCTGATAGTAGGTGGCAACCGCAGCGACGCTCAAAACCTGGGGCAGTCGTTGAATCGTGAAGGATATGAGACAAACACTGCCAGTAGTCTGGCAGAATTGGATGACATCGTCCGGAGCGGAGAAAGGATCAGGCTGGTTCTGCTGGACATCTCAGGCCTCGACAAAACCGTCTGGCAGCACTGCGAACAACTGCGGAAGGCCAGGATACCCTTTGTGGTTATTGCGCCGCAGCGCAGCCCAGCGGTTAAGCAGGAGAGCATAAGATACGGTGCTAGAGGCGTCCTGGTCAAGCCTATCAGTACAAAGGAACTCGCTGAACATATACGGGCGGTAATCGGTAGCTAGCATGACACTGCATTCGCTCAAATCTCGAAACCCCGAGTCCGGTGACGACGAGACTGCAGAGTTACACAGTAGTAAGGGGTGATATGTAATGCCAAAGCGAAGAGTGATACCACCAACATCGTCCGACGATCACCTTTGGTATAAGGATGCCATCATATATGAGCTGCACATCCGCGCCTTCTCGGATAGCGATGGAGATGGAGTCGGTGATATTCAAGGGCTGATTGAGAAACTGGACTATCTGCACGACCTTGGCATAACCACCATCTGGCTACTCCCATTCTATCCATCACCTCTCAAAGACGATGGCTACGACATTTCGGACTACACTGATATCCTGCCTGTCTACGGGACCATGACCGAGTTCAAGAACCTGGTCGAAGAGGCACACGACCATGGACTGCGCGTTATTACGGAGATGGTAATCAACCATACGTCAGACCAGCATCCCTGGTTCCAGCGGGCCCGGAGCGCCTCACCAACGAGTCGGTGGCGCGATTTCTACGTCTGGAGTGACAATACCGACAAGTACCAGGATGCACGCATCATCTTCAAGGATTCTGAGTATTCCAACTGGGCTTGGGACAACAGTGCCAAGGCCTACTACTGGCATCGGTTCTATTCACATCAGCCTGACCTGAACTATGACAACCCTCTTGTTCGGAGGGCTGTCCTTCGGGTAGTGGATTTTTGGCTGAGACTGGGTGTTGATGGCCTTCGAGTTGATGCCGTGCCCTATCTGTATGAACGCGAAGGTACCAGCTGCGAGAATCTGCCTGAAACACATGCCTTTCTTAAAGAGTTGCGACAGCATATTGACGAGAAGTTCAGGAACCGCATGCTTCTGGCAGAAGCCAACCAGTGGCCTGAGGATGCGGCAGCCTACTTCGGCCATGGGGATGAATCCAACATGGCATTCCACTTCCCACTGATGCCACGTATGTTCATGGCTATCCGCATGGAGGATCGCTTCCCCATCGTTGACATTCTGCAGCAAACTCCACCCATACCGGATAGTTGCCAATGGGCTCTCTTCCTTCGCAATCATGATGAGCTCACCCTGGAGATGGTCACTGATGAGGAACGCGACTACATGTACAGGGTGTACGCAGTTGATCCCACAGCCCGGCTCAACCTGGGTATCAGGCGCCGCTTGGCCCCACTCCTCAACAACGACCGACGGAAGATCGAATTGATGAAGGCCCTGCTGTTGTCATTGCCTGGAACACCAGTGATTTACTATGGAGACGAGATAGGCATGGGCGATAACTTCTATCTGGGTGACCGCAATGGAGTGCGTACACCCATGCAATGGAGCTCTGACCGCAACGCTGGGTTCTCTCGAGCGAATCCCCAGAAGCTGTATCTCCCCCCGATAATTGACCCTGAGTATCACTATGAGACCATCAACGTGGAAACACAGCAGAACAACTCTGATTCTTTCCTCTGGTGGCTGAAAAGGCTTATTGCCCTAAGAAAACGCTACAAGGCCTTTGGGCGAGGCAGTCTCGAATTTCTTCATCCCGACAACCGCAGGGTGCTGGCATTCATACGCCGATACCAGGACGAGGTAATCCTGGTTGTGGCTAACCTTTCACATATGGCCCAACAGGTACACCTTGACCTTACCGATTTCAAAAACAGAGTACCTATGGAACTCTTCGGTCGGACAGAATTCAGCCCCATTTCGGATGACAGATACAACCTTACCCTCGCCCCTTATGGATTCTTCTGGTTCTCTCTCGAGCCACAAGCTGTCACGACAGTGCGTCAGCGAGCGCTGCCATTGGAAGAGGCCATAGTAGCACCTCCTGTGGCATGGAAAGAGGAGTATTTGACCGACCCGGAAAACTGGCATGTTCTGGAAAATGTGTTGACCCAGTGCATCGTCGGGCGTCGCTGGTTTCGCGGCAAAGCGCGGTCCATCCTGTCATCAGAGATCGAAGATGTCATCCCTATGCATTTTGGAGATCTCTCAGCATACCTAATCCTGGTTAGAATCGACTACAAGGAGGGGGAGAGCGAGTTATACGCGGCGACCGTTGCTGCCGACTCAGAGAGTAGAGTAGAGTCGCTACTTAGACAGTATCCCCAGGCGCTTGTCGCCTATCTGGAGTCATACGGCAGAGACGACGGCACCAAGAGAGTGCTCTATGATGCCATGATCGACGAAAGGTTCTGCAGTGGCCTGGTTGAAGCCATAACGAAGCGCCGCCGTATGAAGGGTGGACGTGGCCAGATTGCATCCTTGCGGAGCCAGGCCTTCAAAAATGTTGGGGGTGTAGCCGACACAGAGCTGCGGCCGGTGCTCGTCAAGTCAGAGCAAACCAACACATCAGCAATATATGGCAAACGTCTTATCCTCAAGCTTTTTCGCCGGATCGAATCTGGACCCAACTCCGAAATCGAGATCGGCCGCTTCCTGACAGAAAAGACAGGCTTCCAACATACCGCTCCTTTTGTCGGGGCCCTGCAATACCGGCGGAAAGGTATCAGGCCGATGAGTCTGGCCATACTGAGCGGTCTGGTTCCCAACGAAGGAGATGCCTGGCAGTACACTCTCGACTCCCTTGAGCGGTTCTTCAAACGTGCCCTGACACACCCCACGGTACAGGTACCGCCGGTCCCCTATGGATCGCCGACACTCCTGGGGGGTGAAGCTCCCCAGTTGGCCCAGGAGACAATCGGAGCCTATTTGTCGTCGGCGCAACTCCTGGCACAGCGCACCGCTGAACTCCACATGGCATTGGCATCGGTCCCTGATGATCCCGAATTTGCGCCGGAGTCCTTCTCCATGATGTACCAGAAGTCCGTCTATCACTCCATGACAAGCCTGACTAGACAGACATTTGAGCTCCTGCAGCAAATCTCGAACGACTTGCCGGATGAGACAAAGGAAGAGGCCCGGACAGTATTGAACCTGCAGGAGGATATCATTGAGCAGTTTGAACCCTTGCGCGGTCGTAAGTTCAACACAGCACGCATCCGGTGCCACGGTGACTACCACCTGGGACAAGTGCTCTACACAGGCAGAGACTTCGCCATAATTGACTTCGAGGGCGAGCCAGCACGACCGCTCAGCGAGCGCAGGTTGAAACGCAGTCCACTTAAAGACGTGGCCGGCATGGTACGGTCTTTTGACTACGCTGCACACTCAGCGGCCGTGCTCTACGCAGCCTCCAAGGCCAGTCAGGATGATTTCCTACTGCTAGAACGGTGGGGAAGATTCTGGTACACGTGGGTTTCAGCGGTTTTCCTTTCATCCTATCTGGAGACCGTCAAAGATGCGCATTTGCTGCCTGAAGACCGGGACGATGTGACCGTACTTCTCAACGCCTATCTTTTAGAGAAGGCTGTCTATGAGATCGGCTACGAGCTAAACAATCGTCCGGCTTGGCTTAGAGTGCCGATAAGAGGCATATTGCAGTTGCTGGAGAAAT
>MGMW01000106.1 GCA_001795035.1 Chloroflexi bacterium RBG_13_53_26 | reverse complement strand
CGCCCAACAATGATATTATCTGAGGCGAACGCCGTTTTTGTCTGTCACGGAGAATGGGTTGCTTCCAAACATGGGGTGAGTGATGAGGCTCGGCGGCTAGAGATGTTCGCCCCGGCTGTTGTCCGGCTTCAAGCTGTACGAGGAGTTGTTGGAGGCAAGTCTAGAAGTCTATAATCCGCCCATGCTGCACGAGCCATAGCCGGCGAGTGGGAGGAGACTCAAGAAAGGAAGTGGCACAATGGAGTCTACGGCCATCTGGATCTATTTTGGCATAGGGTGCGGGGCACTGGCACTGGCACTGATCAGCTTCATGCTGGGGGAATTCACTGACGTAGTCGGCGACTGGCTGGGAGACGTTCTGCACCTCGGAGATCATTCCTTCGAGACACCGAAAATGTTCAACACAGGCTCGTTCCTGGGATTCCTTGCAGGCTTCGGCTTCTCAGGGGCTATCACCATGGCCGCATTTGACACAAACGCCTGGGTGGGAGCTGGCGGGGGGATCATCGGTGGAACGATACTCGGCCTGGTTCTCGGAGGCTTCTGGTATCTCCTGAGGAGGTCTGAGGGTACGTCGGGCTACACGGCAAGCCAATTGACAGGACTCTCTGGCACGGTAACCGAGAGCATCCAGAGGGATGGCGTAGGTAAGGTGCAATGCGAGATAAACGGTTTGCCTGTGTGGCACACCGCAAGATCAGAAGGAGGTGAACAGATAGCTAAGGGTCAGGAGGTAACCATAACCAGGGCAGTCGGTAGCACCCTGTTCGTATCCACGAAAACAATAGACAAGAAAGGGGGTATCTAGGACATGCCTTTGATAATCATAGGCTCAGTTGTAGGAATAATCCTGGTCCTTGCCCTGGTCCTTGGTGTGGGCGCAAATCGCTACAAGAAGGCCGGGCCGCATCAAGCTCTCATAACCACGGGCATGGGCGGCGTGAGAATCACCATAGGTGGCGGCAGGTTCGTATGGCCTGTAGTACAGAAGCTCTACTACCTGGACCTCCAGGCCCGTAAGGTGGAGGTCCAGCGGGCTGGCATATTCGCCAAGAACCGCGTGCCCATTGATGTCGAGGCTGCCATAGTCTACAAGGTCAGGGGCGATCTGGCTTCAGTGGCCGCGGCCGCACAGTCTCTGCAGGAAACCACCGAGACCAACATCACCGCCATGGTACAGAGCGTGGCTGAGGGTGCTTTCCGCGACATCGTGGGCAAGATGACTCCCCAGGAAATCAATGAAGACAGAGACACCTTTCAGAATAGGGTCATTGACATGGCGCAGGGCCTCTTCGACAAGGTAGGCATAGATCTGATCAGTTTCGTGGTCACCAGGATAGGTGATGAGGTTAGATACTTTGAGTCCCTTGGTACACCAGCCATCGAAATAGTGAAGCAGGATGCTCGACAGAAGACTGCCGAGGCCAACCGGGCAGCTACTGTCACAGAGGTTGAGCAGGAAAGGGAATGGAAAACCCGACAGGCCCAAACCCAGGCAGAGGTATTCGAGGCAGAGAAGGAAAGGGATATCCTCAAGGCTCAGTATGATGCCACAGTAGCTATCGAAAGAGCTAGGGCCAGTCAGGCTGGGCCGAAGGCTGAAGCGACTGCAAAGCAGGAAGTGGTCATGGAGCAGACTACTCTCGCTCATAAGGAAGCCGATAGGAAAGAGAAAGAGCTGCTGTCTGCTGTAATAAAACCTGCTGAGGCTGAGAAGAATGCGGCCATTGTAAGGGCTGAGGGTGTCAAAAGAGCCAAGGTTCTGGAAGGTGAGGGAGTAGGTGAATCCACCAAGGCCATGCAGTTGGGAGAGGCCGATGGCAAGAAGGCCCTTATGTTTGCCGAGGCTGACGGTACCAAGGCAGGCTTGCTCGCCAAGGCTGATGGTACTAGAGCTCAACTTCTGGCTGAAGCCGATGGTAAGGAGAAGATGCTTCTGGCTGAAGCCATGGGTTTGCTGAAGAAACTTCTCGCTGAGGCCGAAGGCTTGGATAGGAAGGCTGAGGCTATGAAGAAGTTTACAGATGCCACCAAGGAACTTGAGGTAGCCAAGACCTTCATCGAGACCATGCCCCAGATGATAGAGAAGGCCACCGCACCTATCGCATCTATCGAGGCCTTCAAGGTGATATACTTTGGCGGCAACGTTGGCGGCAGCGAGCATGGGCCTGCAGCAGATGGCCCTCTGGCCAATCTCCTCAAAATCTCTCCACAGACAATAGCCACCTTAGATGAGATTCTGAGAACCGCCACGGGTGGCACTGGCATAAAAGAGCTAATCGGGAAACTTGCTGGTACCAAGATGGAGGAGGCCGAAGACCAGACCGGGGAAACGCATTCCAAACGCCCAATCAGGAGTCGCGACCAGGAATAGTCTGCACTCTCTTTACATAATGAGGCCACGAAGACGACAGATCCTGCAAACGGTGGTGTAATAGACTGGGAGTGTTGAATCTGAGCACAGCCTGAGATTCCGCATGCGCTGCTACGAGATCTTCACATCACTGCTGGCTTTTGCTTGCTCCAGGAACTGCATGAGTACCCTGCTTTTTAGCTGGTTGCGCTGGCGAACCGGAGCCACAAACTTGCCCTTGATCCAGATGCACTGCGGTTCCACGTGAATCAAGACCCGAGGCCCACTCATGGCCTCATCCAGAAACTCGGGATACCCGTCCTGGAACATTGCTCGAGCTTCCGCAAGATAGAGCTCGTCTTCGGATCTCAGGATAGCCTCCAAAAGCCCGGTTGCCTTCTCTACATCGCTCTCGACAGTGATAGGAATGCGCACTTCAGCAAACATGTAGTCAGAGGCAATTCTCTTGTGATGGACCGAGTAGTCCTTAGAGTAATTGAGCACTGGCTGGTCCAAAATGATCAAGTTGGGAACATGCAGTATCCTGCCGGTGAGTTCGCCACCCAGTTTCTCATCCTCCCCGACTTCCTCCAAAGTAGTGTGAATCAGGCCCACCCACCGAACATCACCCTTGATACTGCCAATTCGAATTCTGTCCCCAGGACGATAGATTCTCGAGATGAGGATATGAAAATAGCCAAAGAAACTGGCGACGTACTTTTGAAGTGCAAACGCCAGCCCCAATGCGATGATGGGTACGGCAATAGCTATGTTGGTTGAATACCTCATAGCCACCGCAATACCAGCAATCAAACCAAGAAGTAACGCAAACGCGAAAATTGCCTGGAGCACCCTCATTACTCGATCACCTTACCCGCATACCTGTCATTTTCCTGCCGCAGAGTCTGGCAATTGTTGAAGGGAAAAGAGACGGGATGGACAATATTGGGCTTCTGCTGGCCGTCGCACGCTGTCTGCCTGTCAACCAGCCTTGTCTGGAGGAGACTTAGAGACTCGCGCATCACGCGAGCTTGCCCGGTGCCCGGTTGGCAACCTCCGTTGCTTCAGCCGTCGGACTCTAGGTTTTGGAGACTGGTGGCTCCCCTCAATTCTCTCCCAGGCCAGAGCCTCCAGGAAATTGCCGATGGCAACGTGCTGATGCGTTTCATGGCGTAATGGCAGATCGAGATTGATGGTGTAGGTGTTCCCTCTGCCCTCCCTCTTCTTTCTTATGTATCCGTCGGCCTCAAGGTCAGCAATTATCTTGCGTATGGCTCTCTCACGGATGCCTATGGCCTGTGCCAGCTCCACTGCCGTTATCCGCGGGTGTCTTGCAAGGAAGCTCAGCACCAGCGCATGATTGGTCAGAAACGTCCACTTAGGCATGGCAATCCTTCATGCACTTGTTCCACAGCGATCCTTGACCAGCCAGGCTCTCCAGCCTATACTGATGTCTCACGCAACATGTTTTATAAGACATATCTCAATACTCACGAGAATCATAGCACAAGAGAGGACAGAGTTCAACGCGCGGTGATGAGCACATGTTATCACGCCACCCAGGCTGTAGCCAGAATCACTGCCCGTTGGGTCAGCTTATGTTGGAGGGACAAAGTGGCCGGTCGTTCGCCAGGTTTAGTATATGGGCACGCCAGGGCCCGAGATCAACGTAGAGCCCTTGGCTACGCAACTCATTGGCATCGCGCATGTACGTTTCCCCACCGATTTCGTCCTGCAAGGCAACGCCACCTGCCTCTTCCAGTCCTATGGGCAGCACCAGCCTGCCCTGCGACCGATCGGCGGAATAGTTGATGATGACAGTCATTAACTGACTGCCAGAGCACCATGACCAGGCCAGTAGATTCTGATGGCTGTGATTCCCCTCCCAAGCCATAGTCGCTTCCAGGAGCACCCATTCCCCTTCGTGAAAGGTGGGCGCGTTGCAGACCGTTAGTAGCCGATCATAGAATCGGGTTATCTCGGAATCGGCGGTCTCCCGGGGTTCTCGCACCAGTTGGACAGGCAAATGGATACGCAGTCCTTCAAGCTGGCCATCTTGGAACAAACGCAGGCCGGGGACCGTTGCCAGGACAACCGCGGCTGCCAGGCAACGCTCGCGCCCCAGGACGACACGGGAACGAGGCTCATCGTGGTTTTCGATAAAGCGCACTCCCCGTTCATGCCTGATGTTCTTGTCACCGAGATATTTGTGTATGTCTGCAGGACTGGAGAACCGTAGCCGATCGTAGAAGGGTTTGTCATAGGTGAAATCGAAACCCATTTCCTGGAGTTCCCGCTCGAGCCCCCAGTATGCTTCGGCCAGGAATATGAAGTCTGGGTGCTGTCTTCTCACAGCCCCGATGGCATCGGCCCAGAACTCAGTCACCAGCCGTGCGTGATCTTTCAGGACTCCTCCCCATACCTGCTCGAAAACGCCATTGAGGGCCAGCAGGGCCATATCACAGCGTACGCCGTCTGCCACTGTAGCAATCTGAAGCAGTTCCTCAACAAGGGCCTGCCTGAGTTCTGACGAGAAGAAGTTGAGTTGTGCTGTATCGGTCCACGGTGCGAAGTTCGGGTCTCTGCCATGGGCCAGGTGTTTTTTTCCATCGGGTGAGAAAAACCAGTCGTGATGGGTAGCCACATCGGCTTCGTCCCCTTGAACGAAACGGTCAGGGCGAGAAGACACCCAGGGATGATCCAGGGCAAGGTGGTTGGGAACAAAGTCCAGCACGAGGCCAAGGCCAAGATGATTCAGTCGGGATCTGAGCTCCATGAGATCCCCTTCGCTTCCCAGCGCGGAGTCAATGACATAAGAGTGGACGGCATAAGGCGAGCCAGTAATATCGCCTTCGGTCCATCCTGGCAAGGCTTCGTCATACTCTCGGCGCAGATTGACGTCAAGCAGAGCCTCGCGTCTGGCACTCGGACTGCGCTGCCATACTCCCATGAGCCAGACCAAGTCAAATCCGCGGCGGTCAATAACCTGCCACTCTTCGTCCGGGATAGCCGCCAGAGTCAGCTCGCGACCGTACCTTTCTGAGATTCGTTTCAGAAAAATGCGGGCATTGGCTTCGTAGAGGTGAGGGTGTCTACGTATCTTCTGTCGCACTGCCGGAATACCCTTCGCAGTTACAATGGGCACTCAACACCTGAGATTCTATGTTAGCCTGCCCCCGATAATTGTACCACCTCTAGACTCAGACCTGGTGGCATTGTACCTGCCCAATTTTCGACCTGGAAACAGAATTTGCTTGTCTGAAAACACCAGACTGGCTCAGCGACCCTTGCTGAACTTGGCCAGCTTGGGAGCGATCACCAGTTGACAATAGGGCTGTTCGGGGTTTTTGCGGTAGTATTGCTGATGATACTCCTCAGCCGGATAGAACTCCGCGAAAGGCTTGACTTCGGTGACGATCGGCTGATCCCAGACGCCTGACGCTCCAAGTTCTGTGATCATCCGCTCCGCTTCGGCCTTTTGTTCAGAAGTATGGTAGAAAATGGCAGAGCGATATTGGGTTCCCACATCCGCTCCCTGACTATTCAGCGTCGTGGGGTCGTGGATACTGAAGAAGAACTCCAGTAATTCGCGGAAGGAAATGACCTGAGAGTCGAATGTGATCTGAGCCACCTCGGCATGCCCTGTAGTACCACCGCAGACCTGGGCGTAGGAGGGATCAGCAACATGCCCGCCTGCATAGCCGGAGGTCACGCGCACTACCCCCTTCAGCTCTTCAAAAGCCGCTTCCAAACACCAGAAGCAACCTCCCGCCAGCGTTACGGTTTCTGTTCTGTCTTGCATATACGCCAAAATGTACTAACTCGGCTAGCGCCCCTTGAATTCGGGCTTCCGCTTCTCCACAAAGGACTGGACTCCCTCTTTGAAATCCTCGGTGGCCGTGCAGACCTTCACCGCATAGCTCTCGAAGTCCAGGGTGCCGCCGATATCGGTCACCAGCCCTCTATAGACTCCGTACTTCGCCATCTCTTGGGCAATGGGCGGTCCGGCCGCTATCTTGGCAGCCAACTCCCTGGCCGCCTTCATCAAATCATCAGCGGGAACCACACGGCCCACCAGGCGGATCCGCAAAGCCTCCTGAGCATCAATGACCTCACCGGTGTAGAAAAGCTCCAGAGCCTTTTCAATGCCTACTATCTGAGGCAGAAGATAGGTAATACCGCCATCGGGGACGAGGCCCCGGTTCACCCAGGCACAGGTGAACCTGGCCTTCTCCGAGGCTATTCTGATATCACAGGCGGAGATAAACGATACCCCCATACCTGCGGCAACACCATTGATGGCCGCTATCGTGGGCGTTCTCATCTCCCTCAGCCGTGGGATGTGCCACCCTATTCGCTGGGTTATCTTCCGGCGGTTCGTTTCCTCCACCTGCCCAGCGATGCGGTTCGACATCACCCCAACATCCACCCCGGCACAGAAGGCACGATCGCCAGCACCAGTTAGAATGAGCACCCGCGCATCGTCGTCCTCATTCACCTCGTTGAGTGCCGCTACTATCTCCTCCCTCATCTCCATCGAGATGGTGTTCATTTTCTCGGCGCGGTTGAACATAAGAGTAACAACATGATTTTCCTTCTCCAGAACAATGTTCTTATACTTCACTTGCGATTACCTCCTTTGATTCCTGACTGACAGCAGCACCAGATTGAAACGCTAACAAGCATACTCACTGCCAGCGGGATACGTCAAATTCGGGAACACCGAGGGGGAGTTGCTCAGGGCTGCCGCTACTTCCCGTCCCGCTCCACCAGCATCAGGACACCATTGACCGGCACCCTATCTCCCTGACAGACCCTGATCTCTTTCACCAACCCACTGTAAGGCGAATGGATCTCACTCTGCATCTTCATCGAGTCAAGCACCACCACTACATCGCCGTCCTTTATTCTGTCTCCAACCTTAACTTTGACGGCCACTATTGTCCCCGGCATTGGGCAAAGCAAAGCCCTCAAAGCCGCCTTGGCTTTCTTTTCCGCTTCCGCTGGTGCTGTGTCAACCGTGCCTCCCACAACCACCTGTTTCGGAGTCACCCTGGCATTGAGGGTTTCCTCGCCTTCCTCCGGCAGAACTTCCTCAACACTCTCACCACGCAGAAACTTGATAGCCACACGCGGGTAGAGGGCATAGGTAATAAGATCCTCCTCGCTCTTGAGAATGCCCAACTTCTGCCCCTCAAGCCGCATCTCTTCCAGCTCGGGGGCGATGAGATCAGCAGGACGAACATCGATGGGCGCCTCATCGCCTACCACACTTCTCCTAACTTCCTCATCCATCTTGCCGGCTGGCCTTCCATATCGGCCAAGAAGATAGTCCTTCACTTCCTGGGTCGCCACACTGTAGCGCTGGCCAGATAAGACATTTAATACCGCCTGTGTCCCCACTATCTGACTTGTCGGGGTTACCAGAGGGGGATAGCCCAGTTCCGTCCGCACGCGGGGAACTTCTTTCAAGACTTCATCAAGTCTATCCAGTGCGTTTTGCTCTTTGAGTTGGCTCACCAGATTGGAGAGCATTCCCCCAGGTATCTGATGAAGAAGTACGCTTGTATCAGGGCGGACTGCCTTAGGCGTCAGCAGTCCCCGGTACTTCTTGATCACTCCAACGAAGTACTCGTTTATCTCACTCAGCAGTCCCAAGTCTAACCCCGTATCGTAGCGGGTATCTTCGAAGGCCGCCACTATGCTTTCGGTCGGCGGTTGAGAGGTCCCCCAGCTAAAGGCCGTGAATGTGGTATCCAGAATATCGACACCAGCCAGAGCGGCAGCATAGTAGCTGAGAGGCGCCATGCCACTGGAACAATGGGAATGCAGGTCAACAGGGATTTTCACCCGCTTCTTCATGGCCTTCACCAATTCGCCCGCCGTCGTTGGCCTGATCAAACCGGCCATATCCTTGATGCAGATGGAGTCGCACCCGCGCTTCTGCAACCTTTCAGCCATTCTTGCGAAGCTATCCGGAGTGTGCAGTGGGCTGGTGGTATAGCAGATGGCACCCTGAACATGCGCCCCGTGCTCCTTTGCCACCTCTATGGCAAATTCCATGTTTCGAATATCATTGAGGGCATCAAAGATGCGGAAAACGTCTACGCCATTCTTCACAGCCAGGCGAATGAACTCCCGCACCACATCATCGGGATAATGTCGATAACCCACCAGATTCTGTCCCCGGAGCAGCATCTGCAAGCGCGTGTTCTTCACTGCCGCCCGCAGCGCCCTCAGGCGCTCCCAGGGATCTTCGTTCAAGAACCTGATGCACGAATCGAAGGTAGCACCTCCCCATACCTCGAGGGAGAAGAAACCCACCCTGTCAAGCTTCTCAGCGATAGGGAGCATATCCCTGGTGCGCATTCGTGTAGCTATCAGGGATTGATGGGCGTCGCGAAGCGTGGTATCAGTGATCAAAATACCCATTCGCGCCTCCACCTGTACTGCTGTACCACAATCGCTGTCTTCCTGTAGCCGAATTCACATGGACCACAGTTCATACGATGAATTATACGCTGAGTGAAGTCACCTGCGTCAAGCTGGTTTGCCCCACCACTCTCCCCAATCATATATTCCTCGTAGAAGACATTTTCTTAGTGTCAACCGATTCTGATATAATGCGCATCAGCCGACGGTATTCGTCTTAGAAAGTGAATCGGCAAACAGAGGGAGGTCGACATCATGAGTAATGGCTCCGGAAAACAGGTAGCGCCTCGATTCGCAAAACTAAGATGGT
>MGMW01000105.1 GCA_001795035.1 Chloroflexi bacterium RBG_13_53_26 | reverse complement strand
TTTGGTGGAGGCTGCGGAGTGATGACATGGGTGGAGGGATCGAATGACATCGAGGACATCGGGGGAATCTACAGCAAATTGGAATAGAGATCCTTCCATTCGGGGTTGCCCTTCTGGATCAGCTCTACCTTCCAATCCCTTTTCCATGCCTCGAGTTGCTTTTCTCTGCTTATGGCACTGGCAACATCGGCTGTTGTCTCATAGTAGACCAGCCGATGAACGTGATAGGTCCTGGTGAACCCGGCGACCGAATCGTTCCTGTGTTGGTAGACTCTTTTCAGCAGATCTGAGGTTACGCCTACATACAGCGTACCGTTCCTTCTGCTGGCCAGCATATAGACATAGTACGGTTTCTCATCTTTGCGATAACGGCCAGCACTCGCCATGTCAATGTTATCTTGTGCAATCTTACTGTTGCTGTCAACCGCTTCTGGATTCCGCTCCCTCTTGTGTTATTCCTATCCTCTGCCTATCATTCCGGCAGCCCTCTTATGTCTTTTTCGTGCCTTTTCCATGTCATTCCGCACTTGATGCGGAATCCAGGTACGGGGGTGGGTTGCGGGCTACGAGCTACGAACTATGAGCTATGAGCTATGGGGGTCCACCCGGGGGTGTGTTGGTCTGGTGGTGGAACTGGGGAAAGGGGGAGGGGGAATGAGGTGCCGCCAATCCTGTGGTGCAGCCTGGCATCCGACTCAAACGCCGTTATGACGTTTGGCGCAATCGAGTTAAGCATCGGCTTACTCAGCGGTTGCCGGCACCCATCAACCCTGTTCGAGAGCTAGCGTAGCCAGATCAAGGGATACGCCAGAGTGATGGCAATAGCCATCGTTCGAAGCACATGAATGGTGAGCTCAGCCCTGTGCGCCTTTACCAGGGCTGTCATCTAGCGTGTGCCCTTCCGGGAGCTCTTGCTCACCTTCTTGGTGACTTTGCGGCTCTTGGGAGCCACAGCCTTAGCTCTCTGTGTCTTAAGTGCTATCTTCATCTACTTTCTGCCTCCCTTCTTTGCTGTCTTGGCTGCCATCTTTGGCTGCACCTTGGCAACTACCTTGCGCTTGGGGGCGGCGACTGCCTTGGCCCTGGGGGCTGCGGCGGTGCGACCCTTCGCTGTCTTTGCTATGGTCTTCATCTGTTATCACCTCCTTTCTCTAAGATTAGATTCTGCGTTGAGTGTACATATTGAAACTCACGGCTGTGTCTCAGCACCTGTCATGGCACTCACAATTGTTCTTCGGAAGAGGAGGTAAATATCACCAGTGGATCACAAACGATGTTTGAACGGGCTGCACCTCTTGACAAGCTGTTCGGCAGTCGGGCACAATTGGGTTCGTGCAAGCAATCTACACCGCTCTGTTCGGCCTGCTGGGTCTGGCGCTGGGCAGCTTCCTGAATGTCTGTATCGACCGGTTGCCCGGTGAGCGCTCGATAGTGAAGCCTCGCTCTGAGTGTGATGCCTGCCATCGCCGCCTGGCAGCCAGTGATCTGATACCGCTGTTGAGCTACCTCTGGCTCCGAGGCCGTTGCCGCTACTGTCAGACTGTCATACCGAAGCGGGTGTTCCTGGTGGAGCTGGCCAGCGGCGCAGCACTGGCCTTCCTGTGCTACCGGTATGGCTTAACCGCGGAGCTGGGAATCACCGGTTTCTGGGCTCTGGTGTTCATTGTGGTCTTTGTGATTGACCTGGAGCAGGGGCTGATACTGAACAAGGTGATCTATCCTTCAATGGTGGTAGCTCTGATCTTGGCCGGCTTTTTCGACCCTCCGTGGATGGAAGGCTGGATATTCGTTCCCATAGCCAGTGCTGCTCTGGGTGGTGCTGTGGGACTGCTGATGTTCTGGCTGATTGCGGTGGTCTCCGGGGGAGGGATGGGGTGGGGGGATGTCAAGCTGGCGGGTCTGATTGGCCTTATCTGCGGTTTTCCGCTGGTGCTGCTGGCTGTGATCATGGGAGCCGTGTTGGGCGGACTGGCGGCAGTGGGGCTGCTGGTGGCCAGAAAGCGGCGGTGGAGCTCGGGTCAGACGATACCCTTTGGTCCGTCATTGGCTGTGGGTACCATGATCACCCTCCTGTGGGGCGGTGGCATTAGTGACTGGTACATAGGCCTCATCTGACGTATCTGCTCGTGCTGGTCTGGCAATGGTCCCGGACCTGACCGCCTCGATGAAAGCCTGGGCCAATGTGGGGTCGAACTGAGTACCTGCATGGCGTCCGATCTCCTCAAGAGCCTCTTCCCAGGACAGGGCTGCACGGTGCGGCCGTTCCGATGTCATGTCGGCAAAGGCATTGGCTATGCTGAGGATGCGGGCTTCAAGAGGGATGGCTTCCCCTTTGAGACCTTCGGGATAGCCGCTGCCGTCATAGTTCTCGTGATGATAGAGGATGGCGGGGACGCAGGGTGCGAGGCCGGGCACGTTGCCGATGATAGTGACCCCCAGCCTGGGATGAGTCTTGAGTTCCTCCATCTGTGCAGGCGTAAGAGGGCCTTTGGCATTGAGTGTCTGGTCATGCACGCCTATCTTGCCGATATCGTGGAGGAGTGAGGCTGCGCTGAGCCTGGATATGACGTCGGATGGCGAGGCGGTGGCCTCGGCCAGAGCCAGAGCATAGCCTCTCACCTGGTGGGAGTGCATGTAGGTATAGTGGTCCTTGGCATCTACGGCGGTGGTCAGGGCATAGATGGCGGCCAGGCTGGGGCTTCTGGTCTCCCTGTTGGTGTCGCTCACGGGCAGGGAGAGGACCTTGGTGGGAAGATGGGTTCGGTTGCCCCCGTTGTATTTGGCGTAGTAGAGGGCTGTGTCGGCCACGGTCACCAGGTCAGCAGGAGTGACCCCATTTGCGGGGCAGTTGGCTAGGCCGAGGCTGGAGGTAACGCCTGTTGAACTTTCCTGCATGCGGTGGGCGATTGACTGACGTACTCGCTCTGCCACATGGTAGGCACCCTCGACGTCAATGTGAGGCAGAATGATGGCAAACTCGTCACCGCCGTATCGGAAGGCCTGGTCGCTGGTGCGGATGGAGTGTTTTATCAGGTCGCCAACCTCTCTGAGCAGATCGTCGCCGGCGGGATGTCCGAAGATGTCGTTATAGACCTTGAATGAATCAAGGTCGAGCATGAGGAGTGAGAAGGTGCCGCCGTAGCGGGCGTGGCGGGTGATTTCCTCCTTCAGCCTCTCATCAAAGTGGCGGCGGTTGAAGAGGCCGGTAAGCTCATCGATGCGGGCTTTTTCCCTGGCCTGGTTGTAAAGCTGGGAGTTTTCGATAGGCGCTGTGATATATGAAGCCAGTTGCTCCAGCAGCTTCACCTGCCTGATGGTGTAAGCCCTGGGAGAGCGGCTGGCGATGATCAGTGCCCCGATGCTCTTGCCTCCTGAAATCAGGGGCAGGTAGACAACAGAACGAATTCCCTGCTTGGCGTGTTTATCCCCGGTGGAGAATCTCTGCTGTTTGACCAGGTCAGGTTCGTAGAAGCTACTCTGCTCTCTCATCACCAGTTCTGCGCCGGTTCCGGCGATAGGGATACTCTCGTTGACTTTCCACGGTGACGGTGTGGTGCTGGACAGGGCTAGAAAGCAGAGGTTTTCCCCATCGGCCATGGCAATGGTGGCCCAGTCAACGGGGGCCACCTTCTGCAGTTCCTCTGAGAAGCGGTCGAAGGCCTCGCCAATGTTGATGCTGGAGCTCAATATGGTCATCAGACGATTGAAGATACGGAGCTCTTCTTCTTTGACCTGCAGCTCTTCGCGGAGAGACTCCTTATGAATAGCTCCAGCGAAGCGCTTAACTGCCGACAGAATCAGGTCGAGTTCCTCAAGGGCGAGTGGTCCCCCTCTTCTCTTTGTGCCCAGGACCAGGAGGGCGATGAGCTTGCCCTGATTGATGATGGGGAAGAAGGTGTCTGCTTTGGCCGATGTGAGCTGCCTTCTTTCTTCGTCCCAAAGGGAGGAGAACTCGGGCAGGATCTGTATATCTCTGGCTGATAATGGGGTTGCCTCCCGTTCAAGCCAGGTAAGTATGGGGCTGTCCTGGCTGATTCTGAGGTGTTCTGGCGTTTGGTTCTTGTTCAGAGAGCAGGTGGAGCGGGTTTCAAATCCACCTTTGTCGAAAGAGGGCACCAGCAGCCAGGCTTGCTGGCTGTCTGTGGATCGACAGGTGAGGGAGAGCAGTTGGTTGCCAAATGCCTCAAGATCGGTGATGCCGTATGTACTGGAGATGAACTCGGTCAAGTTCTGACGATATCTGTACTTCCTGCCCACGAAGATCTCTCCTACAGTCTTTTGGAGAAGGCTGTACATGAAGAAGAGCAGGACAACGCAGGCAGCGGCGACAGCGAGGGTCGACAGGATTGTTTTGTATGTCCACTCAAAGTCAAAAATGATGGAGGCCAGCCAGAAGAGGGAGCCATATGCCAGCCCGGTGATGACGGCCAGCCAGAAATAGACCAGCGCCTGGCGGATGGCGGCGCCGACGTCCATCAGCCGGTGAGCTACGATAGCGTAGACGATGATGAGAGCTACAGCCAGGTTGCCGATATGGCCGGTGGCATATTCGGTGCCGTTAGGGGTGAGAGAGCTAAGAAGGAATATGGCTCCGACGAAGGTGGCTACCACAAGGTACAGTAGCTGGTTGCGTTCCTGGGTCTGGGTTGAAGCCCTGAATCTTCGCCGCAGCAGATAGAGGTCCTGGAGTATCAGGGCGAGCACAAAGACTACCAGGGGCAGCAGCCAGAGACCGTATTGCACGGAGACGCCGTCATCTGTGACCTCTAGATTTCGTGGGACGTAGTCCAGAGCTGTGAAGATGATAATGGCACCGAAGGCGACATAGCCAAGGGCGGATGTCCTGTCGATCCTGTTTGTGGCGTAGGAGCGCAGGATGTAGTGGAACTGGACAATCATCAGTATGGCCAGGCAGATGATGATCTTGACCAGTAGCTCGTCATTGATTGCCAGGGAACCGGCCCGAAGGAGGAAATCGGCCAAGCTATAGAGCATGGCGGGGATGAGATAGAGGAGAAAAAGGACGCCTTGCTTTGGCCAGGGCCGATGGAGAAGCAGCAGCACCAGAGGGACCAGGTAGACAATAGTGGCAAGAAGCGGGATGAGCATATGTTCATTCATGACAGCCGACTATTCTCCCTGTATCGATCGATTGATTGTCTAAGGAAAGCCCTTGCCCCATCCTATGACTTTGGTTTCCGGGTAGATTCTGTCACGTGGTGATGTTTTTGAGAAGACCCAAATGGATAGCAATAGTGAGCTAATTGGATCGTGCGTGAACTGTGCCGTGTTTGGAGAGCGTGAGCTGAGGTGCAGGAAACGGCGGGACGGTGAAAAAGCGGAAGGGCGGGCACAATATGCATTGCCCGCCCTTCCCCCGTTGTTCGGTCAGAACAAAGGGGGGCTATCTGGCTGCCGCTGCAGGCTGCAGTACTTGTGCTGGTGTTGGCGTGGTCATAAGCATTGAAAGCATTCTATCTGATGGATTGACATGAGGCGGTTTCAGATGCCCCAGGTCTGCACCTTCGGCCTGGCGGGCGGCTATGTAGCCGGCGAAGACTCCCTGAGGAAGCAGGGTAGTCTCTATCTGGCTGGCGTTGGTGGCGGGAACGGCATCCACAGCGGCATCGTAGATATTGTAGGGATTATGATGGAACTGGCTTTCCAGCCTGGCAAGCTGGCGGCCTATCGCCGCGCTTATAGACGTTTCATCCAGCCCATCCCTGTGGCGTGGCTCAATGTAGACATGGAGCACGGCCCTGTCGTCCCTGACTTCCTTTCTGGCTGTCCATTCGACGTAGGGAATGCCGGTGTTCTCGATGGCCTCCCAGATTATCCTTTCGGTGAGTCTGCCCAGGCCGGCGATGTCAATGGTGTAGTCGGCCCGGCCATAGAAGGTGATCTGAGGCAGATCGATATTCAGGTTGTCATTGCGCAGCGAAGTGACCCTGATCATGTCGCCCAGTCTAAATCGAACCAGGGCACCGCCGTGCAGGTTGGTTATGACGAGCTCGTAGTTCTGGTCCGGCTTGACCTCATCCAGCAGTATGGTCTTTGGCTGATAGGAGGGGTTGATCTGCCACTTGAGATGCTCTTTTTCGGGGATGAATTCGAAGAAGTTCAGACTGGGAACGAAAGTCATTCCTTCATAGTCCCAGGTCTGGGTGGCGTAGATTCCCCCTTCGGTGCCGGCATAGAGCTCCAGAGGACGTCTTCCCCACATGTCCTCGACTCTCTTCTTAAAGACGGCGGAGTCTGTGCCGCCTCCGAGGATTACTTTTATGTCCCACAGGTCCTTGGGGAGCATGGGACGGCCAGCCAGCCTGCTCTTGGCCAGGCCCTTGGCAAGACGAAACATGGCTTTGGGATGAGCCATGAGGAAGGCGGCGTCAGGTTTGCTGGGCTGCTCTCGCATCTGCTCTCCCACGGCCACCAAAACAGAGGGCAGGCCGCCAAAGGCATCCAGACCTTCGTATAGAGCCTGGGTGAAGCCGGCCTTTATCTTCTCAGTGAACGGCAGGCCGTCCGGGTTGGAGGGCAGGAAGTCGAAATTGAATGCCTGCCGCATAAGGTCACCGAAAGCGCCGCTGGCATACTCGAGCCCGCCGACGGTATAGAGCACCTTCCAGTGTTCAGTGACACTAGAGATGTCCCCACGATAGCGCGATATCCCGAAAAGAGCGCAGGCTGCAGAGACCTTCTCGCATTCTGTGGCGAATGGCTCTGACCAGGGCACCCACTTGATGTCGTATGTGCCGCTGTAGCCTGAAGTCCTTATCCAGCGGTCTGGCTTTGCCGGCAGCGCGTACTCCCGGCGTTCCTGGAGGTCGGGACAGTAGTCGGCATAGGTGGTGAGGGGCACCTGCTTTCGGAATTCGTCGATGGTTCGGGGCGCAGCCCCGCGCATAATCTTGTTACCTAGAGAGCAGTTGTTCAGCAGTTCGATTTGCTCCAGGAGCAATCTCTTCTGTATGGCCATGAACTGCTCCATGGAGAGATCGATGAAGCCGCAGCACATCTGCCACAGTTCATCCTTTCTGTTCTGGCATAGAAGATCAATGGGTCTGATCACCTTATACCTCCCTCCTCTGACCCCTTGACGATGGGGTGAGAGGAATTCCCCCTTCAAGCAAGTGTAATCTGGTACACGTGGGGCTATTATGGGGCGTCTTGAGAGGGTTGGGAAGTGATTGGGTTCTAGAAGATAGTTCTAGGGGGCTGTGTGAAGAAGGGGAAGAGTACGGAGATGGCGGAGTGGCGGAGGAACAGAGAAGCCAGCTAGAACGGGATCTTATCCCGTTCTAGCGCCCGCTACTTCCTTTTCATAGAATGATCGAGGGCCTGCAGCTTCTGACTTAGCTGCTGAAATTCGGTATCCTGAGGTTCCCTGCCCATCTCCAGCCCGTAGGTGACGAAGAAGTCAAGGAAACTCCGCATGAGATCCCTTATGCCATCGTAGAACTGGTTAAGTTCTTCTCTGTGCACGAGGTCGTCCGGCTTGGTTTCTTTTCTCTGGCTGTCCGCAACCAGGGCTTTGAGCAAGTCCTTTACCTCTTCGCGGGCCTGGTGGGCGTCACCGCGGTGCGGGCTCTCCTCAGCCTTGCTGTCCCGTTTCAGATAGCTGTCCATAAGGAACCCAAGGAACTCTGTGCGGCTCATGTCATTGCGATTGGCGTCTATCCTGTCAATAAGCTCTGCGTCTACCACCAGCATTCTTCTTTCGGACACTTGATGATCTCCTTTCACTTTTGGTGTTCCCCGAGTTGCCATGTCATGGTAGGACAGCCGGGTCAATCCTCATATACATCCTGGAAACCAAGCACTTCGGTGATGAGGTCTATGGACTCGAGCAGCTTGGCCCCCTTCGGTGTCACCTGATAGTGAACATGCGGGTTGCCTACAGATACCCGGTGAATGAAGCCGTGGTTTATGAGGAAACCGAGGTATTTCTGTATCTGGGTGTAGCTCATGTTAGCGCTGTACATGATCTCCGTTTTGCCGGCACCCTTTTCACCCACCTTGAGCATATCGGCGATTATCTGGATATTGGAACGGCGACCGTTGAGCTTTCGGTGGCTGCTGCCGTTCCTTCTCAGATCGAGGGTCTCCCTATTCACTTTGATCACCTCTCCTTCCGACGTGTCGGGCCGCTATTCTAATGCCAACCAGGGGTTTTGTCAATAGCAGTGTCAATACCTGTGGGAACCATAGCGGTAAGAATCAGTTAGAATAATGATAAGGCCTATTGGATATCATTCGATGGAACCAGGTTGGTGAATGCGTGAAGAGATTCCGCCTGACTTGGTGGGGATACTGGTTAAGAGCGACCGGCGTATTGTTGGGGCTACTCTGCTTTGCTGCTATCCACTCCAGTGGCACAGGCTACTTGATCGCCACCGTTATTCTGAGGGCAGCCTTGATCCTTTGGTTTTCTGAGGGTGTAGCCAATACCCGGTCTGGTAGCGATATACTTGGGATTGCCGGAGTCGTCGCCAAGCTTCTTTCTCAGTCGGGCGACGGCGACTTGAAGTATGTGAGTATCGCCGCGGTATTCCTTGCCCCAGACTTCGGTCAGAAGGTGATCGTGGGTGATCACTCTGCCGGCATTGCGGGCCAACAGGCAAAGGATTCTATACTCTGTGGGGGGCAGCATCACCTCTTTGTCGTCTATGGTTACTTGATGGTGGACGAAGTTTATGGATAGCTGGCCCGAGATGAAGGGTGGCTGTGCTGCTTCCTGTGGGAATTTGGACCGCTGAAGCACGGCTTTTATACGGGCTAGCAACTCGGTGATACTGAAGGGTTTGATTACATAATCGTCGGCGCCAATATCCAGGCCGCGAACGACGTCCTCAACGCCACCCTTGGCGGTCAGCATTATGATGGGTATTTCCGAGAATTCACGGACACGGGTGCACGTCTGGAAACCGTCCATGCCTGGCATCATGACATCAAGGAGAACCAGCGCTGGCTGCTCCTTTTGGATAAGCTCGATGGCTGTCTTGCCGTTGGCAGCCGTGACTACCTGGTAGCCGTCCAGTTCCAGGTTGAGGCTGACCAGTCTGACCAGCGCGGGGTCATCATCTACCACCAGTAGCAACGGTTTCTGCTGAGGCATAACACACCCTTTCTTAGAGTTTTCTTATGGCTCCCCTTATATGATCGATCGGATGTACCGGTAGAGCCTGAATCAAGGGTTGAATATCGGTCTTCGGTTCTTCCCTGGGCCGCCCAGGCACATCCTGTTAATCGATTGTGCTAATTCTACTGGCATGGAGTTACGCCTGTGTCTCAGTGGGGATTGGGGGCCTCACAAACTCTCCTCTGGCTCTGTGGGGAATATCACCAAAACATCACAGGCGGGAGTCCTACCCTATGTTCACACCAAAGCGGGAATCCAGGTGGAGGTGGGGACTAACGGCGGGAAGGCATGTCTTTGGGATGCAGTTAAACTGTGGGCAGAATGACAGGCAAGCGCCCCGCTGTCTGGTACGAACAAAGACTTCGAGGGGGGTTAACTACCTGTTTCTATGGGCTTCTTGAAGGTATAGCCGATGCCCGGTCTGGTGACGATGTATTTGGGATTGCCCGGGTCATCCTGGATCTTCTTTCTCAAGCGGGCGACGGCCACCTGGAGAATATGTGTATCACCACAATATTCCTGTCCCCAGACTTCGGTGAGAAGCTGGTCTTGAGTAATGGTTCTGCCGGAGTTTCGGGCGAGCAGGCAAAGGATTCTGTATTCAGTGGGGGTTAGCAGTATCTCTTCCCCGCCTATGGTGACCTGATGGCGGGCGAAATCTATGGTCAGGTTGCCTGAGGCAAATGGTGGCTGTGGCATCTCCTCCGGGAACTTTGCTCGACGGAGCACCGCCCTTACCCGTGCCAAAAGCTCCTCGGTGCTGAAGGGCTTGATGACGTAGTCGTCGGCGCCAACATTGAGGCCTTGTATGACGTCCTCAGCCCTGCCTTTGGCAGTAAGCATTATGATGGGGACTTCCGAGAATTCGCGTATGCCTTGACATGTCTGGAAGCCATCGATGCCGGGCATCATGATATCAAGGACGACAAGCGTAGGCTGCTGATTCTCGACGACCTCGATGGCTGCTTTACCATCACGTGCTGTGACTACCTGGTACCCCTCCAAGTCGAGGTTAGCGGCGACCAATTTGAGAATTCCCGGATCATCATCTACTACCAGGATCAACGGCTTCCGATGGGGCATAGTTCTACCTCCCTAGCTATCATTTTGGCGACTATCAAGATGGTGAGGCCTGAATCTCGAAGTTTCATGGTTCATGGCCATCATCAGTCTGGTCTGAAGTGTCGGTTTGTCCAAGCGGCAGTGTGAAGGTGAAGGTACTTCCTTCATCCTGTGTGCTTTCTGCCCAGATACGACCTCCATGAGCTTCTATTATACCCTTGCAGATGGCGAGACCCAAGCCGACGCCTCCTCCTCTACCAGATACTCCAGAAGAGGCCTGGTAGAAGCGATCGAAGATTCTGTCAAGTTCCTCCGGGCCTATGCCGATTCCCTGGTCCCGTACGCGGACCACCAGATCCGTGTCATTTGCCTGGCATTCCACTGTTATTTCCGTGTCCTCGGCCGAGTATTTGACGGCGTTACTGAGGAGGTTGTCCAACACCTGACGGATGCGGCGGGGATCGGCGTCAACCAGAGGCAGGGGTTCTCCAAGACGGGTGACGAAATGGTGGCTCTTCGCCTTTTGCTCCAGATCTTCGATGGCATTACTGACCATGGAGGCGATGGCCAAAGGCTCTTTCTGCATATGGAATCCACCGGCTTCCAGTTTTGAAAGTTGCAGCAGATTCTCAATAAGTTCGGTGAGACGGTCACTGGCGAGCTCAATTTCGTGCAGAAAGTCGCGCTTCTCTTCATCGGCAAGCCTATCATAGTGGCGAAGTATAGTTGTAGTATAGCCCTTGATAGAAGTCAAGGGGGTACGCAAATCGTGGGAAACATTGGCCAGAAGTTCAGTCTTGAGGCGGTCTGCTTCACGCAGGGCACCAACAGTGCTGGCGTCTTTGTAGAGACGGGCATTTTCGATGGCTATGGCTGCCTCGTCTGCAAAAGCAATGAGCAACTCGGCCTTACGGTCAAAGGCGTTTCGCCTGGTACTGTGTACGAACAGTACCCCGATGATGGCTTTCTTGGCCTTGATAGGCACGCCGGCATATGATTTGATGCCTGCTGCCACGAGTATGGGGTTGGTGCCTTCCACAGCATCCACGTCGTCGATAACCACAGGCTCACCACTGGTGATGATCTTTCTGGTTACTCCGTGTGGCCTTGCGCTGATGGGTGATGGTGTGATATCCACTATTCTTCTGGTGACACCCTGCAGTTGCGCCCTGGCAGATAGTGGGGCAATGTCTACGAACTCCTCGCTACCTACCCCCAGGCTGCCATCTTCGTTTACCATGACTATACTGGTGTAGTTGGATTCCAGCGCCGCTCCGACCTGTGAGACGATCTCTCTTAACACCTTGTCGATGTCGAGGGTCTGAGTGATTGCAGTCAGCACCTGATGCAGGGCAGCCAGCTCGCGAGTGCGCTGCAGGATTTCCTCCTCGGCTCGCTTGCGTTCGGTGATGTCCTTGGTGATGGTAATGAAGCCCGCCGGTTTGCCGGACTTGTCTTTTAGCAGGGCAGTGCTCAACTCGGCAGGGACCTCTCTGTCGTTTCTGGTCAGGAGCAGATACTCCATGCTGCTGCTGCGGCCATGTTCGAAGGCTCTCTCCATGTTCTCCATGACTCTATCGCGGTCTTGCTCGGCGACGAAGTCGAGGAGGCGAGTGCCGGCCAGTTCTTCTTTGTGGCTGCACCCATGAAGAGACATGGTGGCATCGTTCAGCCGTATTATATTGCCACCCAGATCAGTGACTATTATCCCGTCTGCGATGGAATCGAACATAGTCTGCAGTTTGCCTTCTGATTCCAGCAGCTCATCTTCCATCTGCTTGCGCTCGGTGACGTCTCTGAAGAAACCTATGGTGCACTCTCTCTTGTTTATGAGGGCTGTAGTGGCACTGATGTCGACGTATAGTGGGGCTCTGTCTTTGGTAAGGCAGGGAATATTTGTGGCCAGCGCTTTCTTTCCTGTGGCTTGCGCTTCGAGTTCGGAAGAAACACGCATCCATTCGTCTCTTGGATGAATGGCGCTTCTATCCATGCCTCGCAGTTCCTCCTGGCTGTATCCGAGCATTCTACAAATTGCCGGGTTGGCATAGGTGAACTTATCGGTCTCATTGTCTATTATGAGTATTCCCTCTTCTGCAGACTCAAACAGGGTCCGATACCTCTCATCAGACTCCCTTGAGGCTCTTTCCATCCTTTTGCGCTCGGTAACATCGGTGAGACTGCCCAGGGTTGCCTGCTGCTCCAGGTATTGAATAGGAGTGATAGTCCCTGCTACCCACCTGGTCTCTCCGCTCTTGGTGACAATCCTGTATTCATAAGGGGACAATGATTCCCCGTTCAACATCATGAGGGCATTTTCGGTTACTGCATCTCTGTCCTCGGGTATCACCAGCCTCAAGAAATCCTGGCCCAACAATTCATCTTTGTCGTAACCTGTGCATGACTGAAACTGGTGATTGACATATTGTAGAGTGGCATTTTGGGTGACATAGATTGCGGTTGGTGTGATACCAAACAGGCTCTCGAACAACTGTTGGGCTAGATTGTAGCGGAGTTTTGGAGATGCTTTGAATTCAGCGATTCGCCGGCGCAGTAGCGATATTCCATCGCCGGGCAGGTCTGTGGCATTGCTTTTGTCATTCATTCTGCAGTTCCGGCCTCTATTTAATCACTTTACGATGACTTTTAACAGGTCTTCTCCGCTTGTTTTCGGTGGCCTGTGAGGTGGTATTCTGCTGTTTGTTTGCTTCAATCGGCTGAAAGGCGACCAGATCCCTCTTCAGATCAACCATTCGATCGCGCAGAAGGGCTGCTTTTTCGAATTCCAGATTCCTGGCGGCGTTCTTCATCTGAGTCTCCAGGTCTTTGATCAGCATGGCTATTTGATCCCTGGAGACGGGTGCTGATGCTTCATAGGGGGCGTGAGTCTCGGCCACTGTCTTCACTCTGTCGGTTATGTCTTTTATGGCCTTTCTTATGCTCTGTGGGGTGATGCCATGTTCCTGGTTGTAGGCTTCCTGGATTGAGCGGCGACGGCAGGTTTCATCGATGGCAGCTTTCATTGAATCGGTAACGATGTCGGCATACATGATGACGTGGCCGTCGACATGACGGGCGGCGCGTCCCATGGTCTGAATAAGTGCTCCTGTTGATCTCAAGAAGCCTTCTTTGTCAGCATCCAGAACGGCTACTAAGCTCACTTCAGGCAAATCCAGCCCTTCACGGAGAAGGTTGATCCCGACGACCACGTCATAGACCCCGAGGCGGAGATCACGCAGAATCTCTACCCTCTGCAGTGTTTCGATCTCTGAGTGAAGATAGTGTGTCTTTATACCGGTGTCCCTCAGATATTCAGAAAGCTCCTCTGCCATTCTTTTGGTGAGCGTGGTTACCAGGCAACGCTCACCGCGATCGACACGGGTCTTTATCTGCTCCAGAAGATCGTCGATCTGACCTTTGGTGGGTTTGACCTCGACAGTTGGCTCAAGCAGGCCGGTGGGGCGGACAAGCTGTTCAGCTATCTGCCGGCTGTGCTGGTATTCATAGGGCCCCGGTGTAGCTGAGACGTAGACAACGTGGTTGATATGCTGCTTGAATTCGTCAAAGGTCAAGGGGCGGTTGTCCAGAGCTGAGGGGAGGCGAAAGCCGAATTCCACCAGAGTCTCCTTCCGACTTCGGTCACCGTGATACATTCCTCTGATCTGTGGCAGGGTCATGTGTGATTCATCAATGAACAGCAGGAAGTCATCGGGAAAGTAATCAAGGAGTGTCCAAGGGGGGCTGCCTGGGGGACGACGCGCAAGATGACGAGAGTAGTTCTCGACGCCGGTACAGTAGCCCACTTCCTGGAGCATCTCGATATCGTAGTTGGTACGAGCCTCCAATCTGGCTGCTTCCAGGATCTTTCCTCGACTGCGAAGTTCCTCCAGTCTTTGGTGCAATTCTACTCGAATATCGGCAATGGCTGCCACCAGTTTTTCATGGGAAGTGACGAAGTGCTTTGCAGGGTAGATATCTATATTCTCCCTCTCTGCCAGCACTTCGCCTGTGAGAGGGTCCACCTCTACGATGCGCTCGATTTCATCACCCCAGAATTCAACGCGAACCGCGTGCTCTTCATAGGAAGGCTGGATCTCCAGGACATCACCTCTAATGCGGAACCTACCCCGAGTGAAATCGATGTCATTCCTCTGGTATTGCATGTCTACGAGTTGACGTACTATCTTGTTTCGGCTGCGGTTATCGCCCTTCTGAAGTCCGACTACGAAGCCGTGGTATTCCTCTGGTGAGCCGAGGCCGTAGATGCAGGAGACTGAAGCTACTATGATGACATCTCTTCTTTCAAAAAGGGCGCGTGTGGCAGCATGACGCAGCTTGTCGATTTCGTCGTTTATGTCAGTCTCCTTTTCGATATATGTGTCGGTCCGTGGGACATAGGCTTCAGGCTGATAGTAGTCGTAGTAGCTGACAAAGTACTCTATGGCGTTGCCGGGGAAGAACTCGCTGAACTCTGTATATAGTTGAGCGGCCAGTGTCTTGTTATGACACATGACCAGGGTGGGCCTTTGAACGCTCTCGATGATATTGGCCATGGCGAAGGTCTTGCCGCTCCCGGTTACGCCAAGGAGGGTTTGCTGACTGTATCCTTTGACCAGTCCAGTCACCAGCTTTTCAACTGCCTGTGGTTGATCGCCGGTCGGTTTGAACTCAGAGATGATTTGGAAGGAAGGCATATGTGGTCTAACAGCCCCTTTCCGTCAAGCAGGTGGATCCCTGCCACACAACATAGAATAGTAGAGTATGGGAAGGGACTTAGCAAGATGGGTGCTGGTGTCTGATTGATGCTAGGGGCTGCTATGAAATGGGGCGCTTTTCTGGCATGCCGGGACGGCGGGGATAGCGTGGTGGTGTGGGGGTAACCTTCTCTAGAACAACCAGACAGTGTTGCTCCAGTCCCTTGAAGTGTATGTTCTTGACTTCTTTTGATCTACCGCCGAGGATGTCTATTGCTTTGGCGGCCTGGGCCAATTCCTCGTCAATTTGCCCCTTTTTGGGGACAATGACGAGGCCACCGTTCTGGCAAAAAGGCAGAGTCAACTCGGCGATGGTAGCAAGCTTACTGACGGCACGACATACTGCCAGATCGAAGGTCTGACGATATGCCGATTGATGAGCAAGTTCTTCGGCCCGGGCTGTTACTACCTCCACGTTCCCAAGTCCGAGGCTCTTTACAGCGTGCTGTAGAAAGGCTGTCTTCTTGGCGACGGAGTCCAGAAGGACAACCCTGGCGTTGCTGAGAACGATCTTCAGAGGTATGCCAGGGACACCGGCTCCGCTGCCTACGTCGATGAGGGTGAAATCCCCTTTTGCCCACGGCGTGTCTTCCAGGGCTGTTATCAGAGTGAGGGCATCCAGGAAGTGCTTGATTTGTACTTCTTCATAGCCGGTGATAGCAGTCAGGTTGACCCTTTTGTTCCACTCCACCAGTTCTTCATAGTAGAGTTGAAACTGTCGGGCTTGCTCAGGGGTGATGGCGAGGCCTAGCTGTCTGGCACCGTGGAGGAGACTCTCCAGCATTGCTGACTCTAGTAGATTACTTTTTCTGATTCCAGTTGGGCGATCTCTTCATCAGTCATGTGCAGGAGATCTTTGAGTACGTAGCTGTTATGCTCTCCAAGCATGGGCGAACGGTGGTGGATCTCGGTGGGGTTTTCGGAGAGTCGCCAGGCTGAATTGGCCACCCAATCTACGCCAGTGGCGGGGTGCTCTACTTCCATGTAGGTCTGCCTTGCCTGAAGGTGCGGGTCAAAAAAACGTCCCTCGGTGTCGAGGCAGGGCGCTGCTGCCACGCCGGCCCTCTGAAGGAGATCGGTAATCTCATAATAGTCGTAGTTAATGGTCCACTCTGAAACGAGCCCATCCAGTTCCTCTTGATTTCTTAGCCGGGAGTAGGCGTCGGCGAATTTCTCGTCTTTTGTCCACGGTGGGTTGCCAATGGCCTGACAGAAGCTCTTCCATTCCTCTTCCGTTTGAACGGCGATGGAGACCCACTTGTCTTCTCCTTTGCAGCGATAGTTGTTGTGGGGGCACATTGTAGGATGGCGGTTGCCCAGTGTGCCTAGAACCCTTCCGTTCATGGTGTATTCCAGGACTGCTTCGCCGGCAATGCTGATGACTGCTTCCATCTGGGCCATGTCGATGTGTTGACCTTTGCCGGTGCGCTTTCGGTAGTGCAGGGCGGCCAGCACGGCAAAGGCTCCATGAAGAGAGCTATTGATGTCTGCATAGGCTTGCTGTAGACCCAGAACCCTTTCACCATAGTAGCCCACCATGTTGTCGACCCCCGCAAGCCCGGTCAGCGAGGGCCCGTATGTCTGGGCATCGCGCAGGGGGCCGTACTGCCCCGCAGCCGGCAGGGAGATCATGATAATGTCAGGTTTGACCCGGATTAAGTTGTCATAATCCAATCCATGCGTGCTCATCACTCGTGGAGAAAAATTTTCCACCACGACGTCACTGACCTTTATTAAATCTTTGAGTACTGGTATGGCTTGTGGTTTGGCCATGTCCATAGTGACGCTCAGTTGATTGCGGACTCCGCTGTGGAACCATGGGTCTCTGTCCGGGTCTCTGTCCAGGTTGTCAGGGCTGAGCCTCATGGAGTCGATGCGGCTCCTTGTCTCAACCTTTATCACTTCAGCTCCAAGGTCACCCAGCATGCTGGACAGGTAGGGTCCGGCGAATACCCAACCGAAATT
>MGMW01000104.1:8050-8323 GCA_001795035.1 Chloroflexi bacterium RBG_13_53_26 | reverse complement strand
GAGCCATCGTCTCGCGAGCCCTTTCAGGAGTCTCTCCAGGCAGCCCCATGATGAAGGAGGCAAAGCTACCGATGCCGGCTGCAGTGGCCAGCTTCACACCGTTTCTGACCTTCTCGGGAGTGATCCCCTTTTTGATATTGTTGAGGACTTCCCGGTTGCCAGACTCCACGCCGAACAACATGTAGGTGCAGCCGGCCTCACGCATGAGATCCAGAAGCTCGGCCGTCAATGTGTCCACGCGGGAGAAAATACTCCATTTGATGGGTAGGTTGC
>MGMW01000104.1:0-7976 GCA_001795035.1 Chloroflexi bacterium RBG_13_53_26 | reverse complement strand
TGGCTGAAGCCGTATTTCCGGTATATGACCTCGATTTCATCGACCACCAGAAGAGGCTGGCGGAAGCGCACTTTTCGGCCGAACATCCGGGGAGTGGTGCAAAAAATGCAGCCGTAGGGACAGCCTCGACTGCTGATGACGGAACAGGCTACACCAAGGGCCTTGTACCGAGAGAGAGGCAGAAGATCACGTGCCGGAACAGGCAGGCTGTCCAGCGATTCAATGAGAGGACGCCGTTCTGTGATTACTATCTTCCCGTTGCGACGAAAGGCGATACTCTTGATCTGCCCGATATCTGTGCCCCTCTGCAGAGCTGAGGCCAGCTCAACCATAGTGATGTCGCCCTCTCCTATGGCGACCACATCTATCCAGGGGGCGCGCTGGAAGGTATCCTCCACGGCAAAGCTGACGTGCGGCCCGCCGATCACAGTAGTTATGCTGGGGTCGAATTCCTTGCACGTCTTCAGAATCCTAGCTGCTGGCAGGAAGTTGAGCGTAACGCAGGTAATTCCGACTGCCTGGGGTTGGTACTTTTCGAGCCTGCGCCGTATCGTGGCTGGGGAAGGCTTTGATGTCAACAGATCCAGCACTTCGACTTCGAAACCGTTGGCTATGAGGTTTGCAGCCAGATAGCCTAGAGAAAGCGGCGGAGTGGGAAATTCCTCCAAAGCATATGGTGGAACAACTAACAATATGCGCATTGGCTTAGTTTCTGCTGGTATTATAGACTCTTCGACTGGGTGAATCAAAGGCATGACTATCCAGACGGCTCGCTTGCTGGCGGTGTTACCCTCGGTGCTCAAGTTGCATGCCCTCAGTTGCTGATGATATAATTTGTTGCGGTTCAGGGGTAAGGTGGTGCGAATACCTTTGGTTATCTTTGTCTGTCAATCAGATTCCGCCCTTGACACTGATCTTTGCCCCCTGAAAATTCACGTTACGACCGTGACTCAGTTTCGACCCCAAGCCGTGGTGTGTAGGACACGCCAACCCCAAACAACATAAGGTATCGCTGGGGCGTCTGCGCGAACACATCGGAAGAGCAGAGCGCCCCACTGACGATAGGGCAGAGTAAGGAAGAACCGCTATCTCAGACAAAATGGAAGAGGAGGTAACACAGAAATGCCAGCAGAGTTGATAAGTGGTACCAAGGTGGCCGAGGAGATCCGCGAGGAACTCAAGGTCAAAGTGGCCGAGCTGAAGAAGAAGGGCATCACCCCGGGGCTGGTGATGGTGCGGGTTGGCGAAGACCCGGCTTCAGTGTCATACGTCTCGGGAAAGACCAAAGCCTCGGAGGAGATCGGCATCCACTCAGAGACAATAGTATTCCCCGAACAGACAACAGAGCAGGAACTCCTGCACAAGGTGGAACAGCTCAACAAAGACCCCAAGTTCCACGGCATTCTGGTGCAACTCCCGCTGCCGAAACATATAGATGCCGACAAAGTGCTCAATCTAATCAATCCACAGAAGGATGTTGATGGTTTCCATCCCATCAATGTAGGAAAACTGCTCATTGGTGAGCCGTATTTCATGCCCTGCACCCCACACGGTGTTCAAGAGTTGCTTGTTCGCAGCGGCAACAGCCCCGAGGGGAAGCATGTAGTTATCTGCGGCCGCAGCAACATTGTGGGCAAGCCTGTGATGGCCATCCTGATACAGAAAAAGAAGGGCGCCAATGCCACGGTAACCATGGTCCACACAGGGACAAAGAACATGGCAGAAGTAGTCAGGCAGGCCGACATTGTGATTGCTGCCATGGGAAGCCCCAAGGCGATAACGGCAGACATGGTCAGAGAGGGCGCCGTGGTTATCGATGTGGGTGTGAACCGAGTCGCTGACGCGACCAAGAAGAGCGGTTTCCGGCTGGTGGGAGACACCGATTTCGACACTATCAAGGAGAAGGCAAAGGCCATTACCCCCGTCCCCGGCGGGGTAGGGCCAATGACAATCACCATGCTCATGCAGAATACGGTCAGGGCTGCTGAGATGCAGGCCAAGTCTCACTGAGCAGTCCATGCAGCGCAGTTCCAACAGAAACGGCGAGAGCAGGACTATCAATGTGGAATACTGCCCCGAAAGGGGCTGATATTTAGTAACGAAAGAATCAAGGAGGTTCATGTGGCGTACGATGCGACAAAAATGAAGGACTGGGAGATTGCCCAGGCAGCGGAAGAGAAAATGCCATCCCCCGGGGATTGGCAGAAAACGCTAGGGCTGAACAAGGACGAGGTCATTCACTACGGTAGAATATGCAAGCTCGATTTCCTCAAGATCATCGATCGCCTCAAGGGCAAGCCCGATGGCAAGTACATCGAGGTGACCGCCATCACCCCCACGCCACTGGGTGAGGGCAAAACAACCTCCCTATTGGGTCTAGTCGAGGGTCTGGGCAAGCGCAAGCAAGCCGTGGTGGGCTGTATTCGCCAGCCCTCCGGTGGCCCCACCATGAATATCAAGGGGACGGCTGCCGGCGGGGGCAACGCCCTACTCATCCCCATGACGGAATTTTCGATGGGCCTTACCGGCGATATCAACGACCTGATGAACGCCCATAACCTGGCGATGGTGGCCCTGACTTCCAGAATGCAGCATGAGCGCAACTACAATGACGAACAACTACAGAGGCTTACCGGGGTTCGCCGCCTAGACGTCGACCCCACCAGGGTGGAAATGGGCTGGATCATGGATTTCTGTGCTCAGAGCTTGCGCAATATCATCATAGGCATAGGCGGCCGCATGGACGGCTACATGATGCAGTCCAGGTTCGGCATTGCGGTGAGCTCCGAGCTAATGGCCATGCTGTCAATAGTCAGGGACCTGAAGGACCTGCGGGAAAGAATGGACAAGATCACCGTGGCCTATGATAAGAAGGGCAATCCCGTCACCACTGGCGACTTAGAGGTAGGCGGGGCCATGACTGCCTTCATGCGCAATGCCATTAACCCCACCCTGTGCGGGACTGTGGAGTATCAGCCCATCCTGGTGCATGCCGGGCCCTTCGCCAACATTGCAGTGGGCCAGAACTCAATCATCGCGGACCGCCTGGCTCTGAAGATGGCCGATTACGTTGTCACCGAAAGCGGGTTTGCTGCCGACATTGGCTTTGAGAAGTTCTGGAATGTCAAGTGCCGCCTCAGCGGCCTTATACCGCAGGTGTCGGTACTGGTGGCTACCATCCGGGCGCTCAAGATGCACGGAGGCGGACCCAAGGTAGTGGCCGGACTGCCGCTTCCCGAATCCTACACCAAAGAAGACCTGAAGCTGCTGGAGAAAGGTCTGCCCAATCTGCTGCACCATATCAATACCATCAAGACCGCAGGTATCAACCCGGTGGTGTGCATCAACTCCTTCCATACTGACACCAAGGCTGAGATTGCCATGGTACGGAAGGCGGCCGAGCAAGCCGGGGCGCGGTGTGCTTTCTCGTCCCACTGGGCCGATGGCGGTGACGGAGCCCTGGAGCTGGCTGATGCCGTCATGGCAGCCTGCAAAGAGAAGAACGAATTCAAGTTCCTCTATCCCCTGGAGATGAAGCTGCGAGAGCGTGTTGATAAGATCGCCAAAGTGGTCTACGGAGCCGATGGGGTAGCCTGGACCGCTGAGGCTGAGGAAAAGGCCAAAGCGTTTGAGAAAGACCCCAAGTATGACGAATACTCGACGATGATGGTGAAGACCCACCTGAGCCTGACCCACGATCCTGCCCGAAAAGGCGTGCCCAAGGGCTGGGCTCTGCCCATCCGAGATGTACTGATCTACTCTGGCGCCAAGTTCCTGTGCCCCATGGCTGGAACCATCAGCCTGATGCCAGGGACTTCCTCCGATCCTGCCTTCAAGAAAGTGGACGTGGACGTGAAGACCGGGAAAGTCAGCGGGCTTTTCTAGTCTCACTTACTTGATCGAGGACAAGGTAGCCAAAGGGGGTAGCTTGGAGAAGCTACCCCCAGTCTATTTCTGAACGGCCGGGCACGGCATGTCTCCGAATAGACAGGTCGATCTTGGGTATGTTAGTCTTCCTGCACAGGTTAGCTACAGGTACAGCACTGAATGAGAACCTCCGACTTTGACTACCAACTGGCCAGTGAACTCATCGCCCAGACTCCGGCGGAACCTCGGGATCACTCACGCCTGATGGTCATCCACAGAGACGATGGTTCCATTGAACATCGCCAGTTCTTCGAAATAACTGAGTTCCTCAGGACAGGTGATGTAATGGTATTGAACGACAGCAGGGTCATCCCTGCCCGTCTCATGGGACGACGGCAGAGCGGAGGAAAAACAGAGGTACTGCTGCTTCGTCGCCTGGAGGCAGGGCTGTGGGAAGCATTGGTCAGACCATCAAAGAGAATCAAGGCAGGAGAGAGGATAGAGCTATTCGGTATGAGGCAAAAACCCGAGGCAATCCCTGCCACAATAGAGGTGCTCGAAAGGAGTGAACAGGGGTTGCGCACCGTTCGTCTTGATAACGAAGCAATCCTCGAGGAACTGGGGGAGATCCCCCTGCCACCCTACATACATGACTACTCAGGTGATCCTGAACGCTACCAGACAGTCTATGCCAGAGAGAACGGGAGTGTGGCGGCACCGACCGCCGGATTGCACTTCACGCCACAATTGCTCCAGCAGGTCAAAGAGAAGGGAATCGAAATTGCCTTCGTCACCCTGCACGTGGGATTGGATTCATTCCGCCCCGTTTCCGAGGAAGACCCGCAGCAGCATCTGATACACAAAGAATATGGGGAACTAAGCGAAGAAACCGCTGCGAAGCTTAACTCAGCCAGAGCAAATGGCAACCGTATAGTCAGTGCAGGCACAACCACAGTCAGGTTGCTGGAACAGGCCGCTCAAGCAAACAGAAAGCCCGAGCCACTTGAATCCTTCCGGGGCTGGGCAACACTCTTCATCCTGCCCGGACACCAGTTCAAAATGGTAGACGTCCTGATCACAAACTTTCATCTCCCCCGCTCTACCCTGCTGATGCTGGTATCTGCTTTCGCGGGCAAAGAACTCATCGATCGTGCTTATCAGGAAGCCATGAGATTGAGTTATCGTTTCTACAGCTTCGGCGACGCCATGCTGATCATCTGAGGGCAAGGTTGTCTGACCACGTTCTTGACTTCAGACTTCTTGGACACATACAATCACTCGTGATTTGAAAATGAACAGACCGACCAGAATTGTACCCGCCATCCTTACTGATGATCCAAAGACACTCAAGACTATGATACGTCAGGCAGAGACCTTCACCAGCTACGTGCAGTTTGACATCATGGACGGCCAGTTCGTGCCCTCACACAGCATAAGCTGCGAACACCTGGCTTCTGTGCCGAAGAAGCTCGACTGGGAGGCCCATCTCATGACAAGACGCCCCGAGGAGCAACTGGACTGCCTCCAGAAGGCCGGGGCACGGAAGATGGTCTTTCATTTCGAAGCCACGCCCTCGCCGGAAGCAATCATTGCCCAAGCCAGACACCTCGGCCTGGGTGTCGGGCTGGCTATCAATCCGGAGACACCGGTTTCAGCCTTCCTTCCCCTGACCAGTACGGTAGATAGCATACTCTTCCTGACAGTTCACCCGGGCTTCTACGGCAGCCAATTCATGCCCGAAGTTCTAGACAAGATAGTGGAGCTTCGCAACACAAGACCCAACGCAGACATAGGGGTTGACGGCGGAATAAAGGAAAGCAATGTGGCTCAGATCGCTCAGCTTGGGGTCAATTCTATCTACGTTGGGAGTGCCATATTCATGCAGACTGACCCTGCCGCCAGCTTCCGTCGTCTAACGGAATTGGCCCAGGGAGCATAATACAAACCGGATATGCAGACATAAGCGGCTGGGCGATGGCCGCAGTGCAGTCAGCTACCATCCAGATCAGACTATCACAAGAATTCGGCCAGCAAGGCTTCAACTCGCCCGGGATCGATCTTGTGTTTTACCAAAGGACCATTCCTCAAAGCGGGGATTTGCTCCTCGAAGGTAGCTCTCTCTTCCCTGTAGATGACCCCAATGGGTATTCTATCTCCCCACTCCTGCGACTTTTCAAAGGCAATGGACTTTTTGCCGGGTTCATAATTGACGTCATCCAGTTTATAGACTCTTTCTCTATACCAGGCGTAGGTATTCTTGTGATTGAAGGAAACACAAGGTTGAAGGATGTCAATGAGAGAAAGGCCTCGATGCTGGATTCCCTGTTTGATCAGCCCTACAAGGTGGTCGACATCTCCGGCAAAGCCTCTGGCTACAAAGCTACCGCCAGCGGCGATGGCTACAGCCACAGAATTCAATGGCATCCACGCTCCATGGGGGCTTGTTTTGGTAACAAAGCCCTGATCGCTGGTGGGAGATGCCTGTCCTTTGGTCAGGGCATAGACCTGGTTGTTGTTCACCAGGTAGGTGATATCATGATTTCTACGCAGGGAGTGGAGAAAATGGTTTCCGCCTTCGCCATAGCCATCCCCATCGCCTCCAACGGCAATAACCACCAGTTCTGGATTGGCTATCTTGGCCCCGGCCGCGGCAGGAAGAGATCTGCCATGAAGCACATTGAGCACGTTGCAGTTAAGGTAGTGAGGCAGCTTCCCCGCCTGACCGATGCCGGAAACCATAAGCACTCTATACGGTTCAATATCGAGCTCGACAAGGGCCCGCTTAACTGCCGTCAGAATGGGGAAATTGCCACAACCCGGACACCAGGCAGAGGGTTTCCCTGCATAGTCGGATATCTTTACCATGATCAAGCCACCTCCTCCTTGAGTCTTCTAATGATGTAGCCCGGCGAAAAAGGGCGGCCATCGAATTTGAGAATCTTGCCCGTGACTTGATATCCGGTTTCAGCTCGAAGCAGATGCGCCAACTGAGCAGTGGCATTGTTCTCCACGACATATCTGATCTTGGTCACTTGGAGAGCCCGCGCCATCGCCTCAGCAGGGAAAGGCCATATCTCATTCAGATGAACCATATTCACTTGGAGGCCATCCTGATTTGCCATATCCACAGCTTCTTTGATAGCACCGTGGGTGCTGCCCCAGCCTATCAGAGTGATCTCCGCCCGGGATGGGCCATAGGTCACCGGATCAGCGATCTCTTTGCTCAACCCTTCCACCTTGCGGAGCCGCTTCAGCATCATGGCAGTCCTGGTCTCGGCGTCCTCGATCATGTGCCCTTCCTGGTCGTGCTCGTCAGAATCAGTCACGACAAGAACACCCTGCTGAAGAGGTGAAACTCGCGGGGATATGCCGGATGGGGTGATCTCATGTCTTCTGTACCTGTATTCACCCAAGGCAGCTATTTCCGTCTCCGAAAGGAACTGGCCTCTCCTGATCTGTACCTGGGAGAGATCAAAGGGCTTTACTGTAGCATATGAGCTGGCCAGATATTGATCACTGAGAATAATTACAGGCAACTGGTGCTCTTCAGCCAGATTGAAAGCCTTGACGGTCATCCAGAAGGCATCATGTACAGTGCCCGGACACAGTACTGCTCTGGGAAACTCTCCGTGCGAGGCATGAAGAGCAAACTGTAGGTCACCCTGCTCGGTTCTGGTGGGCAAACCGATTGCCGGGCCGGCACGCTGGCCGTCCACAACCACAATAGGCGTCTCCGTCATCCCTGCCAGTCCCAATCCCTCCACCATGAGACAGAATCCGCCTCCCGAGGTGGCAGTCATGGACCGCACACCGGCAAAAGCCGCCCCGATAATCATATTGACGGCCGCAATCTCATCTTCTGGCTGCACTACCACGAGTTCAAAGTCGTCAGCTTTGCCTGCCAGATATTCCATTATTGTAGTGGATGGGGTCATGGGATAGGCCGCCACGAATTTGCAGCCTGCCGCCAAAGCCCCCAGAGCGATGGCCTCATTGCCATTGAGAAGCATCCTCTTTGAGTCGCCTGCGGGGCCAAGACGCTTGCCGAAATCTCCTTTGAAATTGATCCTGGCGTATTCGTATCCGGCAGTGGCCGCAGCAGCATTGGA
>MGMW01000103.1 GCA_001795035.1 Chloroflexi bacterium RBG_13_53_26 | reverse complement strand
GAGGAAGAGAAGAGCATAGTGTCTCCTCCTAAGCTGATTGATGGGCATGACCTGATGAGCATCTTTGGTTTCAAGCCCGGCCCGAAGGTGGGGGAGATTCTTGACGCGGTGCGTGAAGCCCAGGGGGCCGGTGAGATTGACACCAGGGAAGAAGCTCTGACCTTTGTCCAAAGCCATCTGACGCAGGGACAAACCGACGAAAAAGTGGTATGATAGACGCGATTTGCGTCATCTCACGAACGAACAATTAGGAATAGGAGTATACAAGTAGCTTCATGATGCAGCGCCGACCAGCCAGGAAGAGGCCGAGAATGAGCAGGAACGGCTGGCTGCTGCTGTTGATTCTAGCCCTGCTGGGCACGTCCATCTGGATACTGACACCCAGCGGCAGCTCTGTCCTCCACAGAGATGAGGGAGATCTCGGCCTGCGTCTGGGTCTGGATCTCAAGGGCGGCACCCACCTCGTTTACCAGGGTGAATTCTCAGATAACGTCTCTGCCGATGACAAAGCCGCCAAAATGGATGGGGTGGCCAGGAGCATTGAGACCCGTATCAACAGGTACGGTGTTGTGGAACCACTGATCCAGAGACAGGGTGACGACAGGATCGTGATCCAACTGCCGGGGATAACTGACCTTGATGAAGCCAAGTCGCTGATTGAGCAGACCGCTTTCCTGGAGTTCAGGGAGGTTGAAGTCAAGGACGATGGTACGCCAGCCACCCTGGCAGACTATCTCAGTGACAACCGTACGGAGTTCTTCGACAGTGCTGTGACAGGCAGCCGAATCTTTGCCTTCCCCGTTATGGGTGGGGAAAGCCAGTCACCGATTGTACTCCTGGAGAAAATGGATGATGGAAGCCTGAGCTATGTTGATGTCAATGGTAACCCAGTTGATCCGACAACACTTGCGGCACTCGAAGAGACTGCGGGAGATGCTTATTCCTGGATACCGGCGGTGGGTGACTCAGGCGAGCCGCTCACTGGAGAATACCTGACGAGCGCGGTCGCGCAAATCTCTGAGGATACCACAGGCGCAACAGATGTCGTAGTTGCCATTGAGTGGGATAGCGAAGGGACGACGATATTCGACGACGTAGCAGGACGCCTCTATTACCGAACAGACTATTCATACTTGAACTCCCTGGGCATCTTCATTGATGACCAGTTGATCTCCAGCCCTACTATTCAACAGTCAGAATACGGGGGCAGTGCCGTGATTGAAGGTGACTTCACCTATAAAGAGGCGGGGCTACTGGCCATCCAACTCGATTCGGGTGCTCTGCCTGTACCACTCAAGTCTCTCTACAGTAGAGAGGTGTCAGCTACCCTGGGTGAGGAATTCGTGGAGCGTACTTTCCTGGCCGTTTTGATCGGGCTGCTGGTGGTGGCGTTGTTCATGATGCTCTACTACCGCCTGCCCGGCGTTGTGGCCAGTCTGGTCCTGATTATCTATGCAGTCCTGGTGCTGGCCATCTATAAGCTAATCCCGGTGACGATGAGCCTAGCTGGGGTGGCGGGTTTCATCATCTCCCTGGGTATGGCAGTGGATGCCAATGTGCTCATCTTCGAGCGGATGAAGGAGGAACTGCGCGCGGGGCGCACCCCCAAGGCAGCCATTGAAACCGGATTCAGCCGGGCGTGGCCAGCCATAAGGGACAGTAATGTCACCACCTTCATCGCCTGCGGCATCCTGTACTGGTTCGGCAGCAGCATTGTGGCCAACTCCGCAGTGATGGGCTTTGCGCTGACCCTATTCATCGGTGTGGCTGTGAGCATGTTCAGCGCCATCACGGTCACGCGCACCTTCCTGCTTTCTCTCATCGGTGCCTGGGCTACCAAAAAGTTGACCTGGTTCGGAGTGAAAACAAGAGATGTTTAGCTTTGCAGCCAAGAGACACTGGTTCCTGCTCGCTGCAGCCATAGTCATTATCTTTGGCATCATCTCAGCGGTTGTCCCCGGCGGGCTCAAATATGGCATTGATTTCAAAGCGGGAATATCGATAACCCTTGGTCCCAAAGAGGGCGAAACACTGACTATCGGCCAGGTTCGGGATAAGCTTTCTGAATTGGGGTACGGTCAGGCGGTGATCCAGGGTCTTGGTGAGGGTGAGTACTTCATTCGAGTTGGGGAACTTAGTGATGAAGAACAGGAACAATTGAGGGGTGAGTTGAACAACCTAGGCACAGTGGAGGAATTCGACTCTGTTTCTGCTGCCATTGCCACCGAGACGGTACGCAACGCTGCCATAGCCATGGGCGTGGCCATTGTGGCCATGCTGCTCTACATCACCTGGGCCTTCCGCAAAGTGCCCAGCCCCTTCCGTTACGGCACCGCTGCCGTGGCGGCCCTGGTATTCAACCTTGTAGTGACTCTGGGGATATTCTCAATTTTCGGGAGGACACTTGGGTGGGAGATCGACCCCATGTTTGTTACAGCCATCCTGGCCATTATCGGCTATAGCGTCAATGATACCATTGTAGTTCTGGACCGCATTCGGGAGAACAAAGCCAGGGGCATAGGAGTTGACTATGACAGCACTGTCAACTTCAGCATCACTGAAACCTTGGCACGGTCACTAAACACCTCTATCACGACAGTGCTGGCCGTGCTGGCCGTCTACCTCATCGTCGGCGGGCCTATCCGCGCCTTTCTTATGGCCATGTTTGTCGGCATCGTGGCTGGCACTTACAGCTCCATCTTCGTCGCCGGCACGCTGCTGTTGATGTGGGAACATCGAGAATGGTCCAGAATCATCCCCCGAATACCCCTGCTCCGGAGACACAAGGCTTAGGGGTACAACATGCCTGTCTCCAAAGAAGTCCTCGACGAAGTTGCTCTCAGTGAATCGGAATACCAGCTCATCGTGCAGAAGCTCGGCCGGGAGCCCAGCGCTGTGGAGCTGGGGCTGTTCGGCTCGCTGTGGAGCGAGCACTGCGGCTACAAGCACTCCAAGCTTCTGCTGAAGCTTTTCCCAACGAAGAGCAGGCGGGTTCTGGTTGAGCCGGGTGAAGAGAATGCGGGAGCGGTAGACATTGGGGATGGGTTGGCAGTGGTGATGAAGATGGAGTCACACAACCACCCGTCGGCCATAGAGCCGTTCCAGGGGGCAGCCACTGGGGTGGGTGGGATCGTGAGGGATATCTTCACCATGGGAGCGCGTCCCATTGCCCTGCTCAACTCGTTAAGGTTCGGGCCTCTGAAGGAGCCCCGCAATCGCTATCTCTTCAATGGTGTGGTGGGGGGTATCGCGGCCTATGGCAATTGTCTGGGCATCCCCGATGTCGGTGGTGAGATCTGCTTTTCCCCTGCCTATTCGGACAACCCTCTGGTCAACGCTATGTGCGTGGGCATCGTGAGGAGTGATCGACTGGTCAAAGCAAGAGCTGGCGGTGCCGGCAACCTCTTGATGCTGGTAGGGGCAGACACCGGTCGTGATGGACTTCATGGCGCCTCCGGCCTAGCGTCGCGGACTTTTGAGGAACAGAAGGAGCTGCGCTCCGCCGTGCAGGTGGGGAATCCTTTTTTGGAGAAGTTGCTTATCGAAGCCTGTCTGGAGCTGGCTGAAACCGACTGGATCGTAGGGGTGCAGGACCTTGGTGCCGCGGGACTGACCAGCGCCTCTGTGGAGTGCGCCTCCAGAACCGGGAGCGGCATAGATCTTGATACGGCCAAGGTACCCCGCCGCGAAGAGGGGATGAACTCCTATGAGGTGATGCTATCCGAGTCCCAGGAGAGGATGCTGGTGGTGGTGAAGAAGGGATACGAGAGCAAGGTCAAATCGCTTTTTGATCGGTGGGATCTGCATTCGGACATCATTGGGCAGGTCACCGATGATGGCGTGGCGCGCATCAGAGAGGGAGGCACGATAGTGGCCGAGGTGCCGGTGCAACAGTTGATGGAGCCTCCGATGTATCGCGTAGCCACCCGCAAACCGGGGTGGCTGAGCAAACTACAGGGCTTTGACTTGAGCACTATTCCCGACCTTGCGCCGGAGAAATGCCAGCCGATTCTGCTTAAACTACTCGATAGCTCCAACATCGCCAGCAAGGAGTGGATCTACCGTCAGTATGACCATCAGGTGCAGACCAATACCGTAGTGCCTCCCGGCGGCGATGCTGCGGTGCTGCGCCTCAAGGACACCAGGAAGGCCATTTCCCTGACCACCGATGGGAACGGACGGTACTGCTATCTCGATCCTTACCATGGGGGGGCCATGGCGGTGGCGGAAGCGGCCCGCAATCTGGTTTGCACTGGTGCAGAGCCTCTAGCTGTCACCGATTGCCTCAACATGGGTAACCCGGAGAGGCCTGACATCTACTATCAGCTTAAGGAGTGTATCAGGGGAATGGCGGCAGCCTGCCGCCGGCTAAATACCCCTGTCATCAGTGGCAATGTCAGCCTCTACAACGAGACCAAGGGCAGGGCTGTCTATCCCACCCCCGTGGTGGGCATGGTGGGTCTGATTGAGGATATCGACCGCTATTGTACCAGCGGATTCAAGGATGAGGGTGACGTGGTCTTCCTGCTGGGGAGTGTGGATGAGGGTGGTCTGGCGGGGAGCGAATACCTGGAACTGATACACGGTCTGGTGTCAGGCAGGCCCATAATAGACCTTGACCAGGAGAAAAGGGTACAGCACTGCTGCCTTTCATTGATTCGGAAAGGTGTCGTCAAGTCTGCCCATGACTGCTCCGATGGAGGATTGGCAATTGCCTTGGCTGAGTGCTGCATAATGGGGAGCGTGGGTTTTCGAGGAGGTTGGCCGATCAAGGGAAGATTGGATGAGGCTCTATTCGGTGAGGCCCCGTCGAGGATCGTGGTCTCAGTATCGTCGAACAAGGTGGCTGATGTGAAGAAGATGGCTGCCCGGCATGGGGTGAAGTTGACGAAGCTGGGGGTGGTGGGGGGTAGGAAGATCATCATTGAGGGGCTCGTTGATCTGCCTCTGGACGACATCGGCACAGCCTGGCGTCATGGGCTGGAGAGGGCATTGAGGGGTTCTCCCTAGAGGTGGGCCAATGGAACGGGAAGTGGTCCTCACCTTGGTTCGAGCCAGGGTACAGAATGCCAACCTCATCAAGCACATGCTGGCCACCGAAACTATCATGAAGGCCCTGGCACGGAGACTAGGCCAGGATGAGAAAGAGTGGGGATTGGTTGGCCTCTTGCACGACATCGATGTAGAGCTGACGGAGCACGAACCCCAAAGCCACAGCAAGCTTGGAGCTGATCTGGCCAGGGAGATGGGGGCTTCAGAGGCCATGTGTCATGCTATTCTCTGTCACAATGAAGCCCACGGTGTACCCTGTGAGACCCTCCTCGACAAAGCTCTTTTCTGTGCTGATCCCCTCACTGGCCTGATCACGGCAGCGGCTCTGGTTCGTTCAGACAAGAGCCTGGCAGGGCTCACAAGTGAATCCCTGATGAAACGCTTCAGGGAGAAGCGCTTTGCCGCTGGAGCGAATAGAGAGATCATTGCTTCGTGCCAGCAGATCGACTTGGATCTAGAGGAGTTCGTCAGCCTGGGACTCAATGCCGTGAAGGGGGTTGCCAGCGACCTGGGATTGTAGGCTTGCCTCTGTCACCTTCCATCCTGCAATGAGGGTGTGTTATTGTAGATGAGGCGTGTGCCCCCTTATTCTCTTCCAACTATGGATGGCTTCTCTCAGAAGCCTGCGCTCTGAAGTGTGGTCGAATGTTACATTTTCATGTCATTCTTAAGCTGATTTGAGCACACAAGAGGCTTCATGTGTGATTTTGTGTTGACAATGTTTGAATCCGTGTGCTACACAATCAAGCGGATGGTCAAGGGAAGTCAATAGCGGGGTGAGGGCTGGTGGGTGTAGCAGGAGATGCCACTGCAAAGGAGGGTAAACCACCAGCCCCTGATTCCATTATATCACCTGTGCAGCAAGTTGTGCTCGGTATTCATAGAGAGTTTCTGATCCGTGTCTTAGATTGCAGGGAGTGAAAAATGCGCTGTAGCGTGGATCTTACCTTGAACGGCAAAACCCTGGTGCATGTTTGGCCGAAGGATGGGGACAAGGCCGTTGAACTTGAGGACGAAGTGGCTACGGCATTCGTCCGAATGATGGGCGAACCGCAGGCATGTGTGTTCGGCGACTCAGGGGAATTGGTCATGCTCTTCTCTCATCAAGACATGCCAGATGATGTGAAGGATATTGCCGAGAGGATGACCACACAGCATCTCATCAAACACCTTGAATCGGGGACCCTGACCTGGGCTATGTAAAGGGGACGCACTAACCAAAAGGGTCGATGCCAGTCTAGCGCTGCCGCGAAGCACAGAGAAGGAAACGGGACAGCTTAGGAATCACCCTTGATTCTGAGACCGGCCAAGGTGTTACCAGCAAGACCCACTGAATAGTATCATTGCGCAGCTCCGTGGGTTTCTTCTGCTTCGTTCAAGTACCAGCCAGCTTCTCTTTTCGATCGCTGAAGGCTAAAATGGTAATTACATTACGCTCTCGTTCAAATTGGGAGTGCAGAGGTAGACAGAGATGTTTGAGCTTCTCTCGGAAAAGATAGGGAATGTCTTCAAGAAGCTGAGCGGCAAGGGCGGGCTGACTGAGAAGGATGTGGATGAGGCAATGCGCCAGGTAAGGCTGGCGCTCCTGGAGGCAGACGTTAACCTGAAGGTGGTGAAGGAGTTCACTACCAGGGTGAGGGAGCGAGTGCTTACCAGCCAGGTTATGCAGAGCCTGACCCCGACGCAGCAGGTGGTGAAAATCGTCCATGAAGAGCTTACGACTATCCTGGGTGGCGGGCAGAGCACGCTGGCCCCTGCTGGTCATCCTCCCTCTGTTTTGATGCTAGTGGGCCTTCAGGGCAGCGGCAAAACGACCACGGCGGCGAAGCTGGGACTGCACTTAAGGCGTTCAGGGCAGCGCCCTCTGCTGGTGGCCGCTGACACCCGCCGGCCGGCGGCTATAGAACAGCTTGTTGTCCTAGGCAAGCAGCTTGACATACCCGTCTACGCTGAGGATCAAAAAGCTGCACCGGCGAGTATCTGTGGCCATGCCATAGAGCGGGCAAGTGAACTGGCTGCCAGTTGGATTGTGGTGGATACTCAGGGCCGCCTCCACATTGATGAGGCGCTGATGAAAGAGCTGGTAGAGGTCAAGAAGGTGTTACAGCCTTCTGAGGTGCTGCTGGTGGTAGACGCCATGACAGGTCAGGAGGCAGTGCGGGTGGCCGAGGAATTCAATACCAAGGTGGGGTTAACTGGCTTGATACTGACTAAGATGGATGGCGATGCCAGAGGCGGCGCAGCCCTCTCTATCAGGTCGGTCACTGGAGTGCCGATCAAGTTCATTGGAACAGGGGAGAAGGTCGATGCTCTCGAACCCTTCTACCCTGAGAGGATGTCTTCCCGTATCCTGGGCATGGGGGATATGCTGACCCTCATCGAGAAAGTGGAGAAGACGGTTGACGAGAAGTGGGCCAAGGATATGGAGAAGAAGCTGCGCACGGCCACCTTCGATCTGGAGGATTTTCTGGATCAACTCCAGCAGGTGAAGAAGATGGGCTCGTTGACGCAGTTGCTGGACATGGTTCCGGGGATGTCATCTCTTTCCCGTAGGCTGCCTGAGGGAATGGATGAGAAAAAATTGAAGAAGATAGAGGCAATAGTGCTCTCCATGACCAAAGAAGAGCGCCAGCGCCCCGAGATAATCGATGGCAGTCGTCGTCGCCGCATTGCCAAGGGTAGCGGGACCATGCCTCAGGATGTGAATCAACTCCTGAATCAGTTCCGCCAGGTGCAGAAGATGATGAAGCAACTCGATTCCAACAAGGCGCGTCGGTTGCTGTCGAGCTTCAAGTAGCCCCCCTTGACAATACTCCTGCTCTGTCCTGCCGGGCTATATGGATTTCCGGTCTGGCGGGCCAGCGTTAATTGACATAATTGAAACCAAAAGGGGGGAACTGCTTATTCCAGGTAGTCCTTCAGTCTCCTGCTGCGAGTGGGGTGACGCAGCTTGCGCAGTGCTTTGGCTTCGATTTGCCTGATTCGCTCGCGGGTTACCTTGAACTCCTTGCCCACCTCTTCAAGGGTGCGGGCTCGCCCATCCTCAAGGCCAAACCTTAGTCTGAGTACCCTTTGCTCCCGCGGCGTTAGCGTATCCAACACTTCGGTTATCTGGTCTTTGAGCAACTCGTAGGAAGCGGTATCGACAGGAGACATTATCTTGCGATCCTCGATGAAGTCTCCAAGGTGGCTGTCCTCTTCCTCGCCGATGGGGGTCTCCAGGGAAATGGGTTCCTGGGAAATCTTCATGATTTCCTCTACCTTTTCCGGAGGCATTTCCATTTCTGCGCTGATCTCCTCGATGGTCGGTTCGCGCCCGAATTCCTGAGCCAGACGACGAGTGGTCCGGTAGAGTTTGGTTATCGTCTCCACCATGTGTACAGGTATGCGGATGGTCCGGGCCTGATCTGCAATGGCTCTAGTGATTGACTGGCGGATCCACCATGTGGCGTAGGTGCTGAATTTGTAACCCCGTCGGTAGTCGAATTTCTCCACGGCACGGAGCAAGCCTATATTTCCTTCCTGGATGACGTCGAGGAACGACATTCCTCGCTCTGCATATTTCTTGGCCACGCTGACCACCAGTCTCAGATTGGCTTCAACGAGGCGTTCCTCTGCTATTCTTCCTTTGTAGGCGGTGGTGTCGAAGTACTCTTGGAGCTCTTCCTCGAAGGGCTGAAGGCTGTTGCGGAAGTTGGGATCAGGAACCAGCTTACTCAGTTCGGCTGGCGATTTCTTCCCAATAATACGGAGGATATCTGGTGGCAGGAGTGAACTGGCAAGTGACAGGTCCTTGAGTGAAACCTCCACTTCGGTCGGCCCCTGTTCCAAAGACTGAGATAAACCTTGTATCAGTTCTTCGCCGAGCTCCCTGTCGAGGGCGGCTCGCAACTGAGGATCTGAAATTCTCTTGTCCAGACGCTTGTGCGGAGTCAGGGAGATGTGCTTCTCTACTGCCGCGAGAAGCGGGATGGTTCGGTCCAGCCGCTCCAGCAAAACAATGACAATGTCGATGGCTGAAGCTGGCCTTCCCGAGTTGCGGGAGTATTCCTCTTTTATGTCATTGACGCAGTCGTTCTCCTCTTTGTTTCGAGCCAGAGTCTTTTCCTCGTCAGCGGTGAGGAGAGGCACCCTGCCGATTTGACGCAGATACATTCGTACCGGGTCATCGGCAATCTCCAGTTCATCGAGAGCCAACTTAGGTGTTGCCTGCACTGCAGGCGCGATTGCAGCGTTCTCTGCCTTCTCCGGTGACTTGGACGCTGCATCCTCTGCCTCTTCTCCTTCATCAGCTGTGATGGCGTAGATGTCCTCCAGCGACTCCGATTCTGGCTCAGAGCCAGCCCCCATGTCCTCAAAAGACCAGTACTCCGATCCGGCATAGGTAAGCTCAGAGGACGGCTTCTTGCTTTTGGGTTTTGTGGGACTGACCCCTGTGATCTTGACGCTCTTACCTCTAGGCCGACCTCTCGGCCTTTTCTCCGCCGGGCGCTCAGGTTCAGAAGGGATCCGAACTGCTGTCTTGCCAGCCTTTTCGACTCTGGCCTTTTCTGAAGATCTGACCTCTGTGATCTTGATGCTCTTACCTCTAGGCCGACCTCTCGGCCTTTTCTCCGCCGGGCGCTCAACTTCTGGTGGTATCTGCCCCACTGTTTTGTCGGCCTTCTTGATCTTGGCCTCAGCTTTCCTTTTGAGGCCTGCTTGGGAGGCTACAGATGCCTGTTTGTTTGTTTTCGAGGCCCTGCTTTTCATTCCCTTGACCTTTTTGCTTCTAGCTTGCCCTTTGGCCCTTTCTTTGTTTGGCATGGAGGAAAACCTCTCCTAGTTCAGTATTGAGTTTTATTGCGGACTGTTGAATTTCTTCCAAATCAGCAGTGCTGCCTTCGGTTTCTGCCTCAGAGATGAGGATCTTCTCCTTCGTTTTCATATCTCTCAGCCATCGCTCTCGTAGGCGGTCGATACATTCCCGGAGAGCATGTTCTGGCTCTTGAGCGCGCAACGGAGGAAGTGGCTTGGCCAGAATGGCATCCAGGTGCTCCTCAAGGGTTACATCCAATACCTGGCGCATTGATTCTAGATCACCGGAATGTTGCCATGCAAGGAACACTTCGCGATTCTCACTGCGAGTGGTGAAGAAGTCGGCTGATAGACCCAAGGCATGACTTCTTAGCTGGGGGTAGCAGATGAGTAGAGAAAGGCAGTACTCTGCCAAGGGATCACACGGGGATAGGGATGGAACAAGTCTCGAAGACCGTGCCATATCGCCTTCTCGTCTCGAGCCCGTTGGCTGTAACCTCAGTTGTTTGATAGCCGAGGCCAGGCTTTTCTCATCCAGCCCCACCGCGCGAGCCAGTTTCTGGAGGTAATGGGCTTGACGGACGGGATGCTTGATTTCGGCAATAAGCGGCAGTAGCCTATCGACGGCGGAGGACTTGTCTTTCATCTTCGCCAGATCCAGCTTGGAAACCACGAAATCAAAGGTGTAATCGATTACCGGCGATGCCTCAGCAAGCAGTCGTTCCCACTCCTTCGGGTTCTCCTTGATGATGTCATCAGGATCCTTGCCTGCAGGCAAGACCATGACGCTTATCTCTGCGTCAAGGACATCTTCATATTTCACCAGGCCCGCTGACGTTGGAAATGGCACTACTTTTTGATCGAAAGTATGACTGGCTACCTCAATTCCTCTGAGTGTTGCCATTTCACCGGCAGCATCGGCATCGAGGGCCAGGGCAAGACTCTTAGTCAACTTCTTGATCATGCTTACCTGTTTCTCTGTAAGAGCAGTACCCAGAGAAGCGACTACATTACTGAAGTTGTATTGATGGGCCACGATGACATCCATGTAGCCTTCCACTATCACTGCCAGATTCTGCTTCCTTATAGTGGATTTGGCATGATCGATCCCGTAGAGCACGTTGCTCTTGTCGAAAACCAGCGTTTGAGGTGAATTGAGGTATTTGGGCAGGGATTCGTCGAGGGCCCGAGCTCCGAAGCCCAAGACTCTTCCAGTCATATCTCGAATGGGGAACATCAGTCGGTTGCGGAAGCGGTCGTAGGTACCTCCCCCGCGCTCCTTTTCTATCACCAGCCCAGCAGCTATGAGCTCGCTTTCCCGATAGCCTATCTTGAGCATTTCCTGGCGTAACGAGTCCCAGCTATCGGGGCTGCATCCCAGTTGGAATTGGCTCAAGGTCTTATCCGAGACGCCTCTCTGGGCCAGGTAGGCGCGGGCCTGTTGGCCACTTGGGGATTGGAGGAGTAGATGGTGGTAGTATTCGGCGGCCGTCTCGTTTGTCTTCTTGAGCTTCTCTGTTTCAGTTTCACCATCCTCTGTCCTTCTGAAGGTGAGGGAGATGCCTGCTTTCTCCGCCAGGATTCTGAGTGCTTCCCCGAAGCCGATCCCTTCCTTTTTCATCACGAAGGAGAAGACATCGCCTCCCGTGCTGCAGGCCCCGAAACAATGCCAGCTCTGGCGCTCTGGGAACACGTAGAACGATGGGGTCTTTTCCTGGTGGAAAGGACAGATGGCTTTGAAGTTACGTCCAGCCTTCTTCAGGTCAGGCACGTAGCTGGCAATCGCTTCGACTATGTCTATTCTCTGTTTTACTTCGTCGATGGTGTCCATAGTTCCTATAGCTCTTCATCGGCTGGTGACAGTTGTAGCTCATTCAGCATGGAAATTGTCACGATAGGCCGAGGTCCGCAGCCGTTCGAATAGCATACTGATCAGTCATCCCAGCCACGTGATCTACCACCCTATTGACGAGAGGCTCACCGCAGAGAGCATATTCTTGGGGGAGTTCCTTCTCATGTCCCATGAAATATTCATAGAGCAGGTGCACTATCTTCTTGGCCTTCTCTGCTTCCCGATTCACCAGCTCGGAATCGTACACTCTGATGAAAAGAAAGGCTCTGAGAGTGTTCATGATCTCATTCACCGGGGGGCTCATCCCAATCATCGGTTGTATTTGCCCGTCTGTCAACCCTTCCCCTCTGGCAGCCCACGAATGATCCAGAATATCGCAGATCACGGTGTTTATTCGTTCAGAGCGAGATTGCCCCAATGCATGTATGGTCGAGCGAGGAATCTCGCTTTCCTTGATTATGTCAGCACGGAGAGCATCGTCGATGTCATGGTTTATGTAGGCGATGATATCGGCGATCTTGCATATTTGACCCTCAAGGGTATCGACGGTTTCCCATCCTTCGCCCATGATGTCCACTCTGGACTTTGAATGCTTGAGGATACCCTCTCTCACCTCCCCGGTGAGGTTGAGTCCCTTGCCGCCTTTCTCCAGGAAATCGACTACTCTTAGACTCTGTTCGTTGTGCCTGAAGCCGGAGGGCGAGATTTCGTTCAGGACTTCCTCCCCTGTGTGTCCAAAGGGCGTGTGACCCAGGTCATGTCCCAGGGCGATCGCCTCCGTTAGGTCTTCATTGAGATTCAGGCCGCGTGCTATGGAGCGAGCGATCTGGGAAACCTCCAGAGTGTGAGTTAATCGAGTTACATAGTGATCTCCCAACGGGGCAATAAAGACCTGGGTCTTGTGTTTCAAGCGACGAAAGGCCTTGCAGTGGATTACGCGGTCCCGATCACGCTGAAATACGGTGCGTGTGGAGCAGGGTTCCTCAGGCCACAGCCTTCCTTTTGAAAGCCTGCTCTTTGTGGCATAAGGAGAGAGGTGTTCCTCTTTCTCCTCCAGCCAGACACGGATAGACGTATGTGGTGCATTCACTGCTTGCTAGATATTGTGCAGAGAGCTTAGTGATGAATTACTCATGAGGGCGAATGCCCAACTCTTCCTCTACCTCGGCAATCGTTGCCCTGGCATGCTCTATCATATCAGGGTTTACTGAAACAGATGTTATACCCCACTTAACCAGCTTTGCCGTTAGTTCAGGGTACTCCGAAGGTGCTTGCCCGCAGATAGAGGAGGTTATGCGTCTTCTCCTGGCTCGGCTGATGGCCCTCTCGAGGCACCAGAGTACGGCCTCGTCCCGCTCATCAAACACGTCGGCCAGCTTCGTGCTATCCCGATCCACGCCAAGAGTAAGCTGGGTCAAGTCATTGGAACCGATTGAGATGCCATCAAGTCCCACATCGATGAACCTGTCTATCAGGATGATGTTGGAGGGCACCTCGACCATCATCCATAGCTTGAAGCCGTCGGATACAGTCAAGCCCTCTGCTTCCAGAATGCTTCTGGCGTGTGCCAGTGCTTCTACTGTACGCACAAAGGGTATCATCACCCACAGGTTGTCGAAACTCTGCCTCACTTTCTTCAGGGCCTCTATCTCCAGCTTAAAGACTTCGGGCTCTCTGATGTAGCGTGAACATCCTCTGTAGCCAAGCATGGGATTCTCTTCCACTTCCTCGTAACTCTCCCCGCCCTTGAGATTGCGGTATTCGTTGGTCTTGAAGTCGGTGGTTCTATAGACAACCGGTCTGGGATCGAAAGCTTTGGCGAATGTGCTGACGCCCTGAGCCAGTTTATCCACAAATTCGCTGCCTCTATTCTGTTCGAGCATGTAGCGGGGGTGCTGGCCAATACCGGCAATCATAAACTCAGCCCGGAGAAGCCCGACGCCATCTACATCACGAGCGGCTACAGCGCTTGCCAGATCCGGCTCGGCGAGATTGACGTAGACCTTAGTAGCAGTCTTCAAGTGCTTCCTGATCACAGCAGGGGCTTCTATCCTTGTGTCGCAGGCTACCCTTCCTTGATAGACCCTGCCCTGAAAACCGTCCACCGTGACCAACTGCTTCTCCCCCAACACCTTTGTTGCATTGCCGGTTCCCACTACACAGGGCACTCCCAGCTCCCTGGCGATGATAGCGGCATGACAGGTCCTGCCGCCGCGGTCGGTAACGATGGCTGCTGCCCGCTTCATGGCAGGGACGAAGTCAGGAGTTGTCATCTCAGCTACCAAGACCTGGCCGCCCTGTAGCTTAACTATTTCGAATGGGTCAAGAACTATCTCGGTTTGGCCAACGGCTATGCCGGGACTGGCTGGCAGCCCGTGGAGGAGTTCCACGCCCTTGATCTCCGTTGTCGGCTCCTGCTTTGCCTTCAATGTGGTTATGGGACGGGCCTGGACGATGTAGATTTTGCCGCCCTCCTTGGCCCATTCGATGTCCTGGGGGCATTTGTACAGATCCTCGATTGTCTTGGCTACCCTGGCCAGCGCGAGGATGTCTCCATCTGACAGTTTCTGCTCATTTTGCTTTGCGGCGGGAATCGCCACTTTGATATTGTGTCGCCTATCCTCACTATGGGGATTCCTTACCAGTTGCCAGTCCTGTGCAGCGATTCTCCTCTCCAGAAGACTCAGGGGTTCTTTGTCCAGCAGATACATGTCCGGTGTCAGCTCGCCCGAAACCACGGCTTCACCAAGGCCGTAGGCTGCTTCGATGATGATCTTGTCATTGTCGCTGCTCAAAGGTTCTGCGGTGAAGACCACACCGGACACCTCTGACTGCACCATTCTCTGCACTACGACGGCTATACCTATCTTAAGATGATCGAAACCATGCTCGTTTCTGTAGAAGATAGCCCGGGCTTCATAGAGAGAGGCCCAGCAGTTCTGAACTGCGGCTACTACATCAGATTCGCCTTGTACATTAAGATAGGTGCTCTGCTGTCCGGCGAAGGATGCTTCTGGCAAGTCTTCTGCAGTAGCCGAGGATCTCACTGCCACGAGTCCTTGCTGCATTCTCTGATAGGCCTGTTTTATCTCTTCGGCCATGTATGGGGGCATGGGGGCCAGGCTGATCATTTGCCTGATCTCGAAGGCGACCTCTTGAAGCATTCTGCTATCTCGGGGGTCAAGGTATCTGAGGCGATGTCGGATTCTGTCGGTGAGACGCTCTTCCTTTAGAAAACTGAAGTAGGCATCAGCAGTGACAACAAAGCCGGGAGGCACGGGAACCTGAGCCCTGGTTAGCTCTCCCAGGTTAGCCCCCTTGCCACCAGCAATGGGGATGTCCGCTTTGCCAATTTCCTCAAACCAGGCTATCACCTTGAGGGGCGTCTTCATCGGTGCGGGTCCCTCCTCGGACTTCATTTCAAAACCTCAACAGGTAGATCGATGTGATAGTCCTTCAATGTTGCTTCTATGGTAGATTTGCTTTTCTCATCTGGCTCGGTAAGGGGAAGGCGAGGTTTGCCCACCGGAAAGCCCACGTGGTTAAGAGCGTGCTTGACCGGTATGGGGTTAGAGAGAACAAACAGGGCATTTATCAGAGGCAGGAGGTCCCGGTGAATCTGTGCAGCCTCTTCTGTTCTGGCGCTGAGAAACCTGTCTATCATTCTGCTTATTTGATTGCCCACCAAATGCGATGCAACGCTGATGACGCCATAGCCCCCCAACGACATGATGGGCAAGGTGTCACTATCATTCCCGCTGTAGACCACAAAACCCCTCTTCGCATCCTGGATAATTCTGGCGACTTGCTCCAGATTTCCACTAGCCTCCTTTATGCCCACGATATTGTCGATTTGAGATAACCGAATCACTGTCTCGGCTGAAAGACTGGTGACTGTCCTGCTCGGTACATTGTAGAGGATGCAGGGCAAACAGGTGCTTTGAGCTATGCTCTTGAAATGCTGGAACAACCCCTCCTGTGTTGGCCTATTGTAGTAGGGGACCACAATCAAGATGGCGTCGACACCCACCTGCTCAGCTTCCCTTGTAAGTTCAATGCTTGCCTTGGTGCTATAGGTGCCGGTATTAGCCACGACCCCGTGCTCCACAACCGACTTCACTTCAGCGTAGAGGCGTAGCTTCTCCTCTTTGGTCAGTGTGGGAGACTCGCCAGTGGTTCCTGAAACCACAATCCCCTGGCTTCCAGATTTGAGCAAGGCCTGGGCCAGTCTCTTTGCTTGACGGTAGTCTACTTCACCATCTTCATCAAAGGGAGTCACCATGGCTGTGAGAAGGCGGCCAAGATCTTCCATTCCTTAGCTCCTCAGCAAACGCTTCATATGTGTCATACTATTGGTTGAAGTCCTTTGATTCTGCCAAGATGAACCGAGTCAGCCTGCCAATCTGTGAGCGCTGACAAAGTTGCAGAATCTAGTGCCAGCTTGCACAGGTTTAGTCTCCTGGGATCAACATCTCAGCGATCTGAACGGCGTTTAGAGCGGCCCCTTTGCGCAGGTTGTCACCTACGATCCAGAATACCAGGCCATTGGGGTGGGAGGCGTCCTTTCGAATCCTGCCTACATACACATCATCTTGCCCGGCCACCATGAAAGGATAGGGGTAAAGTCTGCCAGTCGGGTTGTCCATCAGCCTCACCCCAGGGGCCTCTGATAGGATGTGCCTTGCCTCCTCAGGGGACATGGGACGGGTAAACTCTACTTGGACAGCTTCGCTATGTCCGACGACTACCGGTACCCGCACGCAGGTAGCTGACACGGCAATGTCAGGTGCATGCATGATCTTACGGGTTTCCTCCACCATCTTCCACTCTTCTTTGGTGTACCCATTTTCCAGAAAAGCGTCGATCTCAGGCAACACGTTGAAGGCGATTTGGTATGGGTATACCTGCGGTTTGGTTTCCTGTTCCTCGAGAACAAGCCTGGATTGAGTGGTCAACTCTTCTATGGCGGCTGATCCGGTTCCCGAGACAGACTGGTATGTGGCCACGGTAATCCTCTTGATAGGATTAACCTTGTGTAGCGGGTAAAGGACAACTACCATTTGAATAGTTGAGCAATTAGGGTTGGCGATGATGCCACGGTGTTTCTCGATGTCTTCCGGGTTGACCTCAGGCACTACCAAAGGTACGTCCGGCTCCATTCTGAATGCTGCACTATTGTCAACGACCACTGCCCCGCTTCTTGCAGCTATGGGAGAGAACTGATGGCTGATATCAGCGCCAGCAGAGAAGAGGGCAATGTCGATGCCAGCAAAGGAATCTGCGGTTGTCTCCTTGACCTCTATCTCCTCATTCCGAACTCTCATCTTCTTTCCGTGGGAACGGTCAGAGGCACAAAGCTGTATAGAGGTCATAGGAAAGCGCCGCCTCTCCAATACCCTGATGAATTCCTGGCCCACCAATCCGGTGGCACCAACTATTGCGACACGCAGTTTCTTCATTTTCGCTGGCCTTTATAGCCCTAGCAGGTTGTCCAGGCCATAGGTTAACCCTTTCAGTTCAATCACCTTCTTGATGGCCAGGACTACACCAGGCATGTAGCACTCTCTGTTGATGGTATCATGCCGGACAGTGAGTGTCTGCCCTGATGTCCCGAAGATAATCTCCTGATGTGCCATCAGCCCGGGCAACCGCACGCTGTGCAGGGAAATCCCCTGTAGTTCCCCTCCCCTAGTCCCCCCCAGGCTTTCCTTTTGTGCTTCCGAATGGAGGAAGGGTTTCCCTCTGGCCTCTGCCATTGCCCTAGCAGTGGAAAGGGCTGTTCCCGAAGGTGCGTCAAGCTTCTGCTCATGGTGCATCTCGATGATTTCGGCGTAGTCGAAGTATCTTGCCGCCACCTTGGCCAGGTGAATCATGATGACCGCTCCCAGAGCGAAATTGGGGGCTACTATGGCCCCAACTTCATTGGCTCTGGCCAGTCGATCAATCTCGGACAGGTCATCTGCCGAGAGGCCGGTAGTACCAATCACCAAGTTAACCCTCTGTTTGGCGGCGAGTCTCACTGTGTTCATGGCAGCCTCGGCTATGCTGAAATCCACAAGAACCTGGGGAACGGTTTGAGCCAAGAGACCTTCCAGGTTTGAAGAGAGGGGAATGGAGTCGGCTCGATCAGGCAGGGGAAGGCTTTTCCCTTCTGCCTTCGAATCAACTGCCCCAACCGGTTTCAATTGGGTATCTTTGCAGAGGGCAGTTACTACCTCTCTTCCCATCCTCCCCAGAGCACCGTGGACCACTACTTCTATTGGCATATTGTCCCTGTTCCTTAGTCTTGATTGCTCCGGTGCAATCTAGCTCCTGGGGCGGTGATAGCGGCGACTATCGGGGGACTTCCCTTCGGTTCCATCAGGGCGTCTTCTTGGAGTGTGAGGCCATGTTGGTGCACTGCTCGACCCCTGGTTTGGTTCGCTGGTTGCCTGCGTTGACTCCTGGAATACGGCTCGGCGGGAAAGGCTTATTTTGCCCTGGCGGTCGAGGTCAATAACCTTCACCATTATCTCGTCCCCCACTTTTACTACCTCTTCCACACTGGGCACCCGATAATCAGCGAGTTCACTTATGTGAACCAGCCCTTCCTTGCCGGGAAGGATCTCTACCAAAGCTCCATAGCCAAATATGCGGGTTACCTTTCCCGTGTAGATGCTGTTAACCTCGATATCTCTGGTCAGGTTCTCAACCATGGCAATAGCCTTCTGTGCTGCCTCCGGATCTATCGAGCCGATGAGCACGGTGCCATCATTCTCGATGTCTATGGTTGTCTTTGTTTGCTCGATGATAGACCGAATCGTTTTACCACCAGGACCTATGACGCTCCCTATCTTACTCGGGTCAATGCTCAGCTTGATCATCCGGGGTGCATATTTGCTCAGCTCGGGTCGACTGGTGGCGATAGTCTTCTGCATTGCAGTCAGGATGAAGAGGCGAGCCTGGTGGGCATCGCTCAATGCCTTTTCCAGGATTTCATGGCTCAGACCCTTGAGCTTGGTATCGAGTTGCAGTGCGGTTATCCCGGCCGCAGTGCCTGCTACCTTGAAATCCATATCGCCGTAGGCATCTTCCATGCCCTCAAGATCGGTGACGACAGCGAACTCACCGTTTTCTCCGGTGACGAGTCCCATGGCTATCCCTGCTACCGGCGCCTTGATGGGTATTCCGGCATCCATTAGAGAGAGGGTGGCGGCGCAAACGGAAGCCATAGAGGTACTTCCGTTGGAACTGAGAACCTCAGATACCAGTCGGATGGTATAAGGAAAATCATCCTCGGGAGGGACTACGGCAGACAGGGCTTTTTCCACCAGTGCACCGTGACCCACCTCGCGGCGTCCCGGTGTTCCAATGCGCTTCACCTCCCCAGTGGAGTAGGGCGGGAAGTTATAGTGGTGCATGAAACGCTTGCTCTCCTCTGCCGAGAGACCATCCAGATGCTGTTCTTCCCGTGTTGAACCAAGGGTGGCGATATTGAGGACTTGTGTCAGACCTCTTGAGAACATGCCCGAACCGTGGGTGCGCGGTAGGAGACCAACAGCACACTCCAGGGGCCGGATCTCTGTCAAGTGGCGCCCATCAGGGCGGAGGCCTTTCTGCAGAATGTTGACTCTCAATCCTGCCTTCAGCTTGGCCTCGAAGGATGAGAGGGTTTCCTGGCGAGAGTACTTATCCCCCAGTTTTTCCAGCAGTTCTTCCTTCAAGGTTGATATCGCCTGATCCCGCTCGATTTTGCCCTTGCCAAACACCTCAGACAGCTTGCTACCAAGAGCGGCAGATACTGCTGACTCCAGCTCGGAGTTGACTGCAGTCATCTGGAAGTTCACCTTCGTTTTCCCGCAGGTGTTCACCAGTTGTTCCTGCAGACTGATGACATCCTGGTTGATTCGCTGTCCGAACTTTATGCCTTCCATGATGAGCTTCTCGGAGACCTCTTGGGCACCTGCTTCCACCATTACTATCGCTTCTTTGGTGCCGACCACAACCAGGTCAATGAGACTTTCTTGAAGCTGGCTGAAAGTGGGATTGACCAGAAATTCCCCTTTGATGTAGCCAACGCGGACAGCCCCTATCGGCCCTTCAAAGGGAATTTCAGAGATACAAAGTGCGGTGGAGGCGCCTATGAGGCCCAGCACTTCGGGCGAGTTTTCCTGATCTGCTGAGAGAACGGTAATGATGATCTGTGTTTCGTGACGAAAACCCTTTGGGAAAAGGGGTCGCAGGGGGCGGTCAGTGAGCCGACTGGCGAGTGTTGCATGCTGGGTGGGACGGCCCTCCCTTCTGAAGAAGCTTCCCGGGATCTTGCCAGCGGCATAGAGCCTTTCTTCATAGTCTATGGTCAGAGGGAGGAAATCGACCCCCTCTCTAGGCTCCTTGGCCATACACGCTGTAACCAGCACCACTGTGTCACCGTAACTTACAGTGACAGCGCTGCCGGCTTGCATAGCAAGATCACCTGTCTTCAGGGTAAGTAGCTTTCCCCCGAATTCTCTTTCAACTTTGTATGACATAGTAGAAATAGACCTCCACATAGGATAACAAGGATAACAAAGAAATCGCTCTTAGGGGGAGGGCTACGAAGTTATCTTCGCAGTCCAAGCCTAGCTATGAGCGACTGGTATCGAGGCACGTCTTGCCTTCTCAAATAGCCGAGCAGTCTCCTTCGCTGTCCCACAAGCATGAGGAGCCCTCGCTGAGAGTGGTAGTCGTGACGGTGTGCTTTCAAGTGCTCAGTCAGCCCCTTTATTCTCTCGGTTAGAATGGCTACCTGAACTTCCGTCGAGCCGGTATCCTTCTCACTAGCCCTATACTGCTCTACAATGGCGCTTTTGCTCTCCTTATCCACCTTCTACTCCAATAATTCTTTCAATCGGTACATTATAGCATGAGTCCAACAGGGTGCAAAATGGACACCGTTCAGACCAGTCTCTTTTCAAGGATCAGTTTGTCATCCCCAGGCGCATAGAAGTCTGCGATCCGACTGGCTATGGTATAGCCCTGTGAGTGGTGAAAGCGTCTCGTTTTCTCGTACTCCGGCTTGCCAGACGTTTCGATGATAATCAGCCTTCCCTGGTTTTCCCTAATCCTGGCTTCAGCGAATGCCATCAGAGCACGTCCCATGCCCTGCCCCTGGCTTTTCATGTCTATCGCCAGCCAGTACATATCCCAGGTACCTACGGTCAGTGGCGTTGGGCCGTAACAGACGTAGCCTATCACCGATGAACCGACCTCTGAGACGAAGATATGGTAGCCTGAACTGAATGACTTTTGCAGATAGACATCAATGACTTCCTCGGCTATGGCTACCTCATCAGGGGTGAACTCGGGTAGAGCCCTCAGGATTGTCACTATTGCTGCTCTATCTTCGCCAGTCATTGGACGGATGTCAGGTCTCATGTTCGTTGCCTCTGAAAGGCGAGTGTCAGAATCTCGCTGATAAACTGGCTGTAGCTCATCCCAGCGGCCTGAGCCTGCCGGGATGAACCCGCGTCAGGGGAAATGTCAGGGTTTGGGTTGACCTCCAGAACATTGATCTTCCCCTGCGCGTCCATCCTCATGTCCACCCTGGCATAACCATGGCCTACCATTAGTCGAAAGACGGTGACAGCGATCTCAACAATGTGTGCTTGCTCCTCAGCTCCTATTTGGGCCGGGCAGACAGCATTCGTGTGCTTGAAGTACATGCTGTTTGGATCCCATTTTGCGGCGTAGGTAAGGACTTCAGGCATATTGGGGGGCAAGGAATATATTATTTCTGAGATGGGCAAGACTACCTCTTCTGAATTGTGCAAGACGGTGGCATTGAATTCGCGACCTTCCAGGAATTCCTCGACCAGGGCCATTCCTCCGAAATACGTGGTCACCAAGGCAACTCTCTCCTGCAGTGAACTGTAATCGCGCACAACGCTATCTTCTGACAAGCCGTGACTGGCATCTTCTCGGCTCGGTTTGACAATGCAGGGGTAATCCAAGTTGAACTTGGAAAGGGTTTCCGGGCTCAACAACTGATGTCTTGGTGTCGGGATTCCTGATTCTTCCATCATTGCCTTGGCCCTTGCCTTGTCCAAAGCCAGTGCCAGGGCGCTGCTTGGACACCCGGTGCATGGCACATGCAATCCTTCCAGAATATGGGTTACAGTGGCCTCTGTCTCCGGGTGGTCCTCAAAACCCTCGAAGAGATTGAAAATCACGTCTGCATCCAGGTTTCGCAGTGTATCTGCAGCTTGTGCAAAAGGTGGCAGCAGAGGTACTTCCGCCACCGAGTGCCCCAGTTCGACTAGAGACTGGTGTATTATCTTGACATCGTCCCTGATGGCAAGAATTGCCCTTTCTTCACCGACAGCGCCATAGCGGCCAGCAATCGGCTCATTGTAGACGATGGCTACCTTATGACCCACTGTGGTACCTGTGTAACGCTGCATCGAGAATGGCTGATATCAGAGTCTCATGGGGACACCCCATCTTGCCAGCCATGATGGGCAGATCTCCTGACCTGGGGTTGAGCCCCGGCAGGGGGTTTATCTCCAGGAAGTATGGCGTGCCACTGGGGCTGACTCTGAAGTCGACCCTGGCCAAGTCGCGGCACCCCAGAACTTCGAAAGCCGCCAGGCTGGAATCAGTGATTCTCTTCATGACATCGGTTTCGAGTTGAGCAGGGCATTCGTAATCGACCAGCCTCTCCCAATCTCGCTTCACCTCCAATGAGTAGACGAAATAGTCGGTTTTCCTCTTCGGGAGAATGCGCATGATTCCTAACACCCGGGGTGGAGAGTTTCCCACCATCCCCACGGTCACCTCTTCACCGGCGATGAATTCCTCTACCATAACTGGCTGCTGGTAGTGCTCCAATAGTCTCTCTGCTATCTCGATCATTTGCTCAGGACTCTCTGCCCTGGAACCAAGCCGAATACCTTTGCTTGAGCCCTCATGTGCTGGCTTGATAAAAGCAGGCATGGGGAAGCTTCGCCAGTCGCTTTCCCTCAGTTGGATTATGCTATTGACTACCCGCCATACTGGAGTGGCAACACCAGCCGAAGCCACAAGACTCTTCGTAAGGGGCTTGTCGAGGCATATCGCCAGACACAAAGGGTCCGAGCCTGTATAGGGCAAATTGAGCATCTCCAAGACGGAGGGCACCTGGGCTTCTCTGCTGCGGTGGTTACCCAACCCCTCGGCTATGTTGAAGACCAGATCAACGTTCTCCTGAAGAATGTTGATGAGGAAGTCTTTGCCTCCGCCCAACCTGACCACCGAGTGAGAACGAGCCTCGACAGCCTTGGCAATCGCCTCAATTGTCTCCAGGGAATCATACTCCTCAAGATAGTCCTCCGGAGAGGTCTCGGTTCGTGGGACCCTTTCCTTGAGGTCATATGATAACCCTATCCTCATCGTTGTGGCTGTCTACCTACCGGCTTTCTCAGGGCGTATCTGAACCCAGGCTCTACGCGCCTACCCTCGAGGGTAATGCCAAGTCGGCGAAAGCCATTTGGTTTGGGTGGCCATTGCGGTGCCCATTGTGACCACCAACCTTGGCGGCACCTGACTTGATAGCCTTGGGATTTCGGTAGTGGAAGAGACGTCCCTCGTAGTTCCTTATCAGCAGTTCTTCCGCTGTCTGGAGCACCACGTATTCCGGCTGCAGTGGGACTTTGCCTCCCCCATGGGGCAGGTCAACAACGAAGGTGGGTATAGCCAGTCCTGAGGTATGCCCTCGCATCCCCTCGATGATCTCTATGCCGGTTTCCACCGGTGTTCGAAGGTGCTCTGTTCCCCGTACCTCGTCGCACTGAAATAGATAGTAAGGGCGAACCTTAGTCCTGAGGAGTGCGTGGCAGAGCCTCAACTGTGTCTCTACATTATCGTTCACGCCACGAAGCAGCACAGCCTGGTTGTTCACAGGCATCCCGGCCCGCAGCAATCTGTCGCAGGCAAGCGCAGCCTCTGGTGTTATCTCACGGGGATGGTTGAAGTGGGTATTGACCCATATTGGCCCATACTTGGACAGCATCGAGCACAGTTCGTTATCTATACGCTGTGGCAGTACCACCGGGAACCGGGTCCCGATGCGGATTACCTCCACATGCTCGATCTTTCTCAAGGCGGACAAAACCGCCTCCAAACGCTGTGTGGAGAGAGTCAGGGGATCGCCTCCAGAGATAATGACGTCTCTAACTCTGCTGGTATTTCGGATGTAGTCCAGCATGCGATCAATTCCATCGCTGGTGTGAACCCATCCGCCGTTTCGCCATTCCCGTTTTCGGGTGCAATGGCGGCAGAGCATGGGGCAAATATCGGTAAGCACCATGAGCACTCGATCGGGATACTTGTGGACCAGCCCGGGCACAACTGAATGTCCGCTCTCGTCCAGAGGGTCATCCATGCCAATGCCAGCGAGGCCTATTTCCTTGAAGCAGGGTATAGACTGTATTCTGATGGGATCAGCAGGATCTTCCGTGTTGATCAGAGAAAGATAGTAGGGAGTGATCGAGAGAGGATACTTGGTTGTTACCAGCCTTATCTGCTCTCGATCCTTAGTTGACAAGGGGATATATCTTGTCAGTTCGTCGACAGTAGTGATACGGTTCCGGAAATGCCATTTCCAGTCGTGCCAGTTCTCGTCCGAAACATGCCCGAAGAACCGAATCCGGTTCCTCAAGGCCACTCTACCTGGCGGCTCTTCTTCCACCTCACTTCTGAGGGTGCTTGTGCCTGGCGGCTCCTTTTCTGTTGCACCATCTGCGATCACTGGCGACCTTTTCATTCTCCCTGTTCTTCCTCCTTTTTCTACCTGATTTTCTAACTGACAATTAGTAATAAATGTGACTTCTGTCACATTTTTGTCCAGTTCATCAACACTCAAACATTTCTTCGTCAAGTCTATATATCACCAGAATAACATCATGTCAAGTGGTTTTCATACGTATTTTCATCACAGCGGGGCTAACATTTTGTTATCATTTTCGCGAATGCTTGAAAAACTGATGCTGCCTTGCCCGGTTACTCGTAGGAGGGGAGTCTGAAGAGGTGAGTTGTGCAGGTGCTCTGTGGGCACTCGTATTGGCAGCCGCGATAGAATGCGCTATCATTGCGAGAAGCGCTGAGAGAGGCACTATTGGCGAAACGGAAGAGGAAGAGCGGCTTAGCCAGAAGCTTTTCCAGAGTCACGAAAGAGGCTGCAGACACTGTGAAGTCTGCTCTGGGTCTCGTTCCCGTGCTGGGGACAGCCCTGGGGGCTGTTGACACGACCAGGAAAGCATTAAGGACTGCGAAGGCTACGAGACAGGCTGGTCGTGCCTTGAGGGGCA
>MGMW01000102.1:9512-9578 GCA_001795035.1 Chloroflexi bacterium RBG_13_53_26 | reverse complement strand
ACACTACCTCCCCATCCCTCAACGAGACCACTCGTCTGGCCCGACCAGCTATCTCGGGGCTATGAG
>MGMW01000102.1:9379-9463 GCA_001795035.1 Chloroflexi bacterium RBG_13_53_26 | reverse complement strand
CAGAACCTCCATGCCAGTCTTCTGATCCACATTGCCGGTTGGCTCATCCGCCAGAATGAGGGCACACCCATTCACGAGGGAGCG
>MGMW01000102.1:5398-9244 GCA_001795035.1 Chloroflexi bacterium RBG_13_53_26 | reverse complement strand
ATCTGAGATGCCCGGAAGGCCGGGTACACGCTGGCTGCCGCAGCCACCAGGATAGCCAGACCGAGGGCAGGAAGCAGGTACTGCAGATCATAGGCCACGGCCAAGTCATCGAAGATCAGTGGGCCTATGACATATGACAGCAGGGTCCCCGCCAGATACCCAAGGATACCTCCCACCACTCCAACGCCGATGGCCTCATAGACAAACATCCTCACTATCTGGCGGCGGGACGCGCCTACCGCCTTCATGATGCCGATGTCTCTGATGCGCTCATGGACCGAGGATATCATCGTATTGACTACCCCAAATGCTCCCACAACCAGGGTGATGCTGGCCAAAGTCAGCATAAAGCGGTTCACTTTGGTGACCAGATTCATTTCCGTTTCAGCTATTTGCCTCACAGCCACAGCACGCACTCCGGGAACATCCTCATTGATCATCCCGGCGATATCTTCTGCCGGACAGGCAGAGCACAACGCCCTGATGTCCGCCGCCGAAACCAGGCCCTCCTTGGCAAAGGTTCTCTGGACTGTCTCCAGCGGAACAAACATGTGGTAATCATCATTCGAGCCGGTCTCGCCCAGGACGCCAACGACGGTGACCCCCTGTTCCCCAAGGAGGATAGTGTCTCCCACTCCAACATCCAGTGACTTGCTGATGGTGGTACCGAGGACGGCTTCATCGGGCCCTTCGGTGTACCTGCCTTCAGATACAGTCCACCATGTCTTGATAAGCCTTTCTTGTTCGGGATCGAAACCGACCACCATAACAGAAGCACCCTGCACTTCGGTGTCAATATAGAGCTTCGGAGCGATGGCGGCGATGTTGCCTTCATCCTGGATATTCAGCGCCTCGCGGATCGCCCCATCGGCAATCCGTCTGATCTCCAGCAGCTTATCTTCAGCAAAGTAGTTGTCACCTATGGCCAGCGTCCCCAGCCTCAGGTCTCCCAACTGCAGATCCAGATCGCTGACGGCAGGTGTGACCATCAGGTTGGGGCCATACTTGTCCAATTCCGCGTAGACCTTGTCCTCGCCGGCCTGCGCCACCGTCAACACAGCCACAAAGGCAGCGACACCGATAGCCACGCCCAGCGCCGTATACAGCACGCGGCGCTTCCTGCGCGCCGCATCTTTGAAGACTACCTGGAGCAGCTTCATTGACCCTCCACAATACGGCCAACGACCAGATGGATCACTGCTTCCCTCGCCGTCGGCAGTATACTGACAACTCCATTATCACTTCCACCACTCATCTCCCCTTGATACATCATCTAACAGTCACACCAAGGTAACACGATAATTATTATCAATTTAGTCCTAAACTACCACGTGGTTTCCAAACTGTCAAATCGTTTTCTGTGTCAGAAGGCTGGATTTGGGCCCGAACTCTGCTGCGTGCTTCTATGGGGCGCATTCAAGTCGAGGCTGCCCAACCGAAACTGGATGGCATTCGCCACCGGACATTAGTGATACCATTGCCCAAGCGCCCGGCATGGCCTCACCTTCGCTTGCCTCCAGCCGACGACCTGGACCTGCGGGGTGATCCAATTTTGGCTTCTTCGAGCAGGGCTTCCCACTTCCCCTCGGCCGGCAGAGGCCTGCCAGCCGTTGGTGGGCTGTGTCTCTAAGAAACATGAGGTTGCCGCACTGGACGCAGTTTTCGTACCACTCACCCAGGTAGCTACCCATCATGAGTATGCCTCCGCATTTGGGGCATTTTCTGGAACTAAGACTCATACTAACATCTCACAACCATAATCATCCACCGTCACGGGTGTGCAAATACTGTTTGGAGCCAACGCTGTATCGGCAATACCATAATCCATTAGCTGCCAGCCGTCTGTGACCTCCATCACACTCCTTCTCAGCCGACATTAGAAGGCCAAAGAGTGGCACTGGTCGAAGAAACCACCTCGCGCAGCCTCAGGCCTTTTTCATGAAGGGAAGCCGATGGTCAAACAAGCACTGTCGGATTTCTACGGAAACATTGCACTGCTCAGGGGCTTTTGCCAAGAGTAAGCCTAGCCAAGGGAAACGCCGGAAAGCTATGATAGGGATGACCTGAGGACGGACTGAAGTCCTGCAGGCCGCCCGGTGGGGGCGGCTCATGCAAAAGTTGCTTCCGATCCACCTTTGACTAGCAAGGCTGCGATGCAGCCTTGCGGAGCCTCATTACTACCACGCCGATAGCCGCCAGAGCGATACCGGTTATGATCATGACTATGCCGGTCACCTGGACTGCTGTCGTGAGGCCAAAGGATGCTACTGCGAAGTAGAGGTAAGTCTCCAGGTTCAAGGCCTGCATGTAGGTCACATGCGCCGGATTCTCTGGATCAAACCGCCCGTCCCCAAGCAGGTCACCGTAGGTTGGAGCAATAGAGCGGCGGTGTTCCCTTATGGTGTCGCCTGCCTTCTCTGCTTCACCAGCCGTGTCGACCAAGCTGCCCTGATCGATCTGCTCCTGTGTCAGACCCAGGGTGATCTGTTCCTCACGCATCGCGTCCGTGAGGAGGTCGCTCTTTGCCTTCCCTTCGACAATGAAGCCTATACCCATAGCCAAGCTGGCGATTCCCAGGGCTATCACCAGTATTGGGAGATACCTACTGAGCATTCTCAAGCCTTCTACCTCCTTTTTACGTCTGCCGCTGTTACCCGCGGTGTGTGAACCACACGGCCGTCATGACACCAGACTGTGGTATCCCAGATCAGCAGTCAGAAGGAACGCACATGCCGTTCCTACAGGCAAAGCCCGATCCGCAGTCCGTGTCGATCGTGCATTGCAGCGCCTTCTCATTTCTTGTGCCACGCAGCCCCATGTAGCCTCCGACTGTGAGGAAGGCGACAAAAGCCACCGGAAGCGCCACAATCAGCGTCCCCAGCGCCAGCGCCAGTACAGTGGTACATTCCATTACTGCCACCTCCTTTCATCCCTGCATAGCTCATTGCAGTGGCTGTGCCAGGGAAACCGAGCGCAGCCATCACTGTCTTACCGCTCAGCGCCAGCATCACTCTCCTACCGAGCCAAAACAATTCTTCAAAGCTCGAGCTTTGACACAGATCCACCCTACCTCCGCCCAGATAGAAGGTCCGCCATCCAATCAGAACCCTGGGCGACATCGTAGAGGCGTTGATCCGTATCGCTTGCCGTCAGAGGCTTGGATCGAGTGGACTCCGCCTCAACTGGCAGATGTTCAGCCATCTGGATTGGTGCAGCGTCACGTGACTCACCCGGGCCGAAACCGTTGTGGCCTCCATACAAACGTCGCTCTGTGCTCAGTCTGCGTCCGCCCATTTTGACCTCTAGTGGCTATACTACCACATTGTGGTAGTCTTGTCAACAGGTGCTGCCACGACGTGGTATAATCATAGGCATAGAGGTTTCAATGGATAGCACCGAGTTTGCTGAGATTCGTCACTACTTAGGCAAGACCCAGGAGCAGCTAGCCAGACTGCTGGGTGTCTCTCCAAAAGCGATACAGAGTTTCGAGCAGGGATGGAGAAATATCCCAGCACACTCGGAACGGCAACTACTGTTTCTCCTGTATCTCAAGAGTCCCCCGGACGAAGGTTGCCAGCCCTGTTGGGACATAACGAGTTGCCCCTCGAAGGAGAGAAGAGCATGTCCTGCCTGGGAGTTCAAGGCCGGCAATCTCTGCTGGTTCATTAACGGCACCATCTGCCAAGGGAAGGTTCAGCAGAATTGGCAGAAGAAGATGCAACTCTGCAGGCAATGTGAGGTCTTCAGGTCACTGATTCCGGACTTCGATTGAACCAACCCGTTCCACCCCACCCAATCATCCTGTCACGGCCTACCCCATGAATACTTGACTGCCCTATTCGGACA
>MGMW01000102.1:4430-4980 GCA_001795035.1 Chloroflexi bacterium RBG_13_53_26 | reverse complement strand
CGCTGCGAAGCGCCTCTCTCCCAGGCTGCGACCGTGATTTCCTACTTCGCGGGAAGGCTTGCCACGTGGCGGGCGGCGCGTCGTCCGGCGAATACGCAGTCCGCTATGGAGGTCCCGCTGGCGAAATAGCCATTGGAGCAGATGCCGATGGCATTCCGTCCCGCGGCGTACAGACCCTCGATCGACGATCCGTCCTTGCGCATTACCTGACCGGTCCGTTCATTCACAACCAGGCCACCGAGCGTCATGGCCGCGGTAGGGATGCCCATCTTAGCCTGAATGGAATTGTCCAGAGCATAGAAGGGTGGCGTATCCTGGGGAACAAAGCGTTTCTGGGTCTTGCCCATGGGATCCGGCTCGCCCTTTTGGGCAATGGCGTTGTACCTGGACATGGTTTCTTCAAGCGCCTCGGGAGGCACACCGATCTTGGCCGCCAGCTTCCTGAACGTCGAGGCCTTCTTCCGGAGCAGTTTCAGGGTCGGGATCATGGTCAGCTTCTGGAAGGCAGCACACTGGTCTCCAAAATGACTCACTGCTTCCTTGTAGGTCT
>MGMW01000102.1:3122-4136 GCA_001795035.1 Chloroflexi bacterium RBG_13_53_26 | reverse complement strand
GGATTGGCATTCTCGTTGCCGGAGAAGTAGATATAGTACTTGTCGGTGGGATAAGAGGTCTTGAACGGGCATAACGAGGCCTCGAAGGGAACCCCCGCCTCCTCCAGCCAGCGAATCATACCCGGGGACTCCTCGCAGAAACGGTGGAGTGTCTCATCCGAGACGACGTCGCCCATCTCCTGCTTCAGATAGCGGTACATCTCCTCCGGTGTGTCATCGTACCCCACCGCCTTCTGGTATGGCGTGCCACCGCCGGCATAGATGATAGCGCCGCTGGCAGACGTGGCCCCACCTCCGTGGCAACGATCCAGCACCAGCACCGAGGCCCCCTGTTGAGATGCCTCCAGCGCCGCGCATGCGCCCGCCCCACCGAACCCGACTACAATGACATCCGCTTCAGCGTCCCAGCGACTGTCTTTCCCTTTCGAAGCCATGTTTTCCTCCTTTGTGAACGGAAACCCATTCAGCACATAGAAAGGCTGAGCAACGCCTGGCTCCTTTCAGCCTGACTGGCGGAGAGTCTACACCACTGCGCTGGGGGAGGTCAACCCAAGAATGCGGCTTCACCACAGAGCGCCGCCAGGGCGCTGCAACAGGCAACTATCTCAATCCGAAGCCTGGCATTCACCGAACTAGTCAAAAAAGGGGCATCGGGCATATAATCTATTCAATCCATGATGACAAAATACATCTTCCTTATCCACAGTCCGGAACAACTCGGGCTTCCTGCATTCAAGTCACAGGTATTCGATGCACTCCTGCCTCGATTGCTCCAACTCAATCCAGAGAAGCTCAAAATCAACCTCACTGAACCGACCCCGCCCAGGATCACTGTTCTCCCCCTGAAGCGAACCGGCCTGGCCATGCTATCTGTCTGGGACAGCCAGTCCGACCGGGCCAAACAGTGGCACTCAGAGATAGCCGGCCCGGGCTGGCGAGTGACCGGCTACCAGGTCACGGAATCCACGCCGGTGGCCTACAGCAAGGACTGGAAGGATGGTGACGTATCGCCGG
>MGMW01000102.1:549-3100 GCA_001795035.1 Chloroflexi bacterium RBG_13_53_26 | reverse complement strand
GGATCGCCTTTCAGAAACCCAAGATAGCCGCACTGAACGCAATCCACGTACCACTCACCCAGGTAGCTGCCCAAGCCAAGTATGCCTCCACATTTAGGGCATCTCCTCGAACTAAAACCCATAATTGCACCTCACAACTACTATTGACGCTCACGTGTCACAGAGACCATCCAGCAACACCCTCAAACAACTCTGTAGAATAATCCTGCCGTCTCCGACCGTCTGTGACCTCTGTCACACTCTGTGTGAGGTGAGGCTCTAGAGGACAAACAGGCGCTGCTATAGCCCAAGGACATCACCCGGGGCAGACGTTAATATGAACAGACTTCACAGAGCTTGCTATTCCGTCCGTCTTGCGCCATAATAGGGGTAACAACTGAATAAATAGAACTACAGAGTCCACGGGTTTTGGCTCAACGGTTACATGTAACTAGAAAAGATAAAGGGCCGATTTGAGCATTCTAGCGGACTCTTTTTATTTGTCCATGCCAACCCGGCAGACAGCATGACGGGCAAACGCCGAGGGCCTGAACAGCGTCGATGTGCCGGCTTGTCAGGGATTCTCTGATAGACCTAATGGAAGGTCTTTGCCTATACTGAAAACATGAGCGTCCCTTGAGTTCCCTGCGTCGGCCCAACGGTGTGCCAAAGGGAAATGATCCTCAGGTCTGCAGGCCGCTTCCCCGTTTTCCTTGGTGCAGATACTGAAACAAAAGGAGGATTGTCATGGCCAGTCGATATGATGTGATTGTAGTCGGAGCAGGTCTGGGAGGCATAACCTGTGCAGCACTTCTGGCGAAAGCGGGACTCAAGACCCTGGTACTGGAGAAGAACAACCGGCTGGGAGGGAAGCAGGTAGGCATATCGGTGAAGGGTTTCAAAGGGGAGATGTGGCCTACCTTCGGAATACCAATGGAAGTCGGGCCCTTCCTGGACGCTTTCCGGCAACTGGGCATAGAATCCAGGCTAGACCTCATACCGGGGTCCACTGCATTGATGTTCAGGCGACCCAACGGTGATTGGGTCACCACAGTAAACAAGGCCGGGCCACAGGGACCGGACGCCACTGAGAACATGTTCAAGGCATGGCAACTGAAACCGAAAGAAAGCGAGTTGGCACTCAAAGTTCTGGCCGAGATGGTTCTGGTGACGCCGGAGCAGATGGACGCACTGGACAACATCAGCGCCAAGCAATGGGTTGAACAGCAGGGAGAAATGCCACAGGCCCTGCGCGGTTTCATCGCCGCCCAGTCCAATATCCTGGCCACCGGCCTATACGAACTGGTGGCCATGTCAGAACTGGCGGGGATAATGCAGATATTCGGAGGCAGCACTCCGGCCTATCCGCGAGGTGGCTATGCGCGTCTGGTTGAGGAAATAGCGAAGGTACTCAAAGCCAACGGCGGGGAAGTCAAGAATCGAGCCAGGGTAGAGAAGATCACGACTAAGAACGGTCGGGTCTCCGGGGTCATCGCTGGCGACAGGTTTCACGAGGCCCCTATCGTGGTGAGCAACGCAGGTATACAGCCCACGGTACTCAAACTGGTGGGGGAAGAGAACTTCGACAGAAGCTATGTGAACTACGTCAAGGACATCGTTCCCAGCCTCGGATTCACCTGTCAGCGGTATATCTTCAGCAAGCCGGTTATGAAACAGGGTGTCTATGTGTGCAGCTCTGAGGACAGCTACATTGATGCGGAGCGCCTGGCGCAAATGAAGCAAGGGAAGATCCCTGATGTTGTATCCGTATATGGTGTAGTCCCGTCAAACTTCGACCCCGATATGGCGCCTCCCGGCAAGCAGATGCTGCTGGTCGGCACCTGGTGCTCGCCTGACCCGGCAGCGAAGGAGATCAAGATGCTCCAGAAGAAGGTCGATGAGCAATTCGATGAGATGTTTCCTGAAGCAGTCCCTTATATAGAGTCACGTGAAGGCTACGTGGGGCCGGCCGAGGTAGCCGCTCTCAGCAGGGATTCCGTCCTGCCTGGCCTGGGAGGCGAGGCTGTCGGGCTGGCGGTAACTGTGGGATACTGCGGGAAGAACAAGCCATCAGCCAAATCACCGGTTGCCGGCCTGTTCTATGTGGGCCACGATGCTGGCGAACGTGGCCGCTTCCTCGGCACACACCAGGCGGTCAGTTCCGGCTTGAGGGTAGCTGAATTAGTTCACCACTACTTCCTGGAAAGGAGGTCCGTCCTCAGATAATAATGGAGTCTTTCTCCTCAGCCTGAAGTTCCACAAGGGGCTGGTGAAGTGGTGAGCACAGGACGAGGAATGAAAGACCTAAGGGGGATTTTCTACACCGTTTCGAACTGAAGGCGCTTGAGTTCCTCCAGAGGGACACGGTCTTTGATTCTCAGTATCTCCACGCCTACTACTTGTCCTGAGGCATTAAAGTCGAGGATGACGCCGTGTTGAACTTGCTCTGATTCAACTATGGCGCTTTCGTCAAGGCGAAAATACAGGGCATCATTGGCTTCATCTATCTTGATTCTCATAGCTCCCCCTCGGCTATTCCTCGTTCCTTGAGCATCCTCCCAGCATGAAGTGT
>MGMW01000102.1:0-526 GCA_001795035.1 Chloroflexi bacterium RBG_13_53_26 | reverse complement strand
CCCTCCAGTGTGCAGATCGGGCACATTCATTTCAACGTTCGACGACATTATAGCACGGTAGAGTCGCATCGGGTACAAACGCTGGCAACCAACTCGCCGTAGACCCGCCTCTGGCGGGAGAGCCGTTCGCTATTTCATACCGGCCCGCAGTCGGAAGGGCGATCCACCTGAGGCGGATGGGGAGACGTTAGGGCGCTGATGGCAGGGTGTCAGGCTGGCCTGGGCAGGGCGTGGGGGTGGGTAGCCTGTGGGGACGTAGAAAGAGGCTCGCGGCAAGCCCAAAGTGACAAAGGTCACAGACCCATATGCCCATTGCAGAATACAATACCTGCAAATGATAGATTGGAGGTGATCCATTATGTGGTGTTGGGGAGCAAGCGCAGGCTGGTGGATGCCCGTCGGATGGATAGTGATGGGTTTATTCGGGGTGGGGATAGTTGCTCTTGGAGCTTGGCTGGTTGCTACTGAGGTAAAGCGTTCCAGCTCTTAACAAAGCTCAACAGCAAGAAATGCGGCACCGATGCCA
>MGMW01000101.1 GCA_001795035.1 Chloroflexi bacterium RBG_13_53_26 | reverse complement strand
ATGCCACTGTCGGTCGAAGAGAAGATATACGACATAGGTGAGCCCACCGAGGATTCCCCTGTCCTGATCACCTCAAACTGGTCCTTGACTTACTTCATTGTTAGTGCCGAGATCGAAGGCAGCAAAGTCGCCTCCTACCTTCTGGTTAAGGACACTGAGGGTCTCGGAGTGCTCACTGGATGGGCAGCAGGCAAGTTCAACGGCGACAGCATTGCCCCATTCGTTAGGAAGTGCGGTATTGAGGGCCGAACGAAGACCAGAAAACTGGTCATCCCAGGGCTGACTGCCAGGATCAGAGGTGAACTTGGGGAAGCTCTCCCGGGGTGGGAGATAGTGGTCGGCCCCAGGGAGGCCAGCGAAATCCCGGCCTTCCTGCCAGGTTTCGCAGCGACCCTCAAGAAGTAGGTTGATAACATGACCACCACAGTTGTCGTTGCCGGTAAGGGGGGGACCGGCAAGACGACTATTTCCGCTCTTCTGATACAGCTCCTTTCACAAAAAGGGGTTGTCTTGGCCATTGATGCCGATCCTGCCACCAACCTCAATCAGGCCCTGGGTGTGCCCCCCGGAGAGACTGTGGGCAGAATACGTGAGGAAATGGCCCAGTCCGTACAGAGTGGTGCCTTCAACCCCACGACCTCGAAACAGGAATACCTGGAATCCAAGATAAGGGCGGCATTGGACGAATACAAAGGATTTGACCTACTGGCGATAGGGCGTCCCGAGGGGCCTGGCTGCTATTGCGCAGCCAACAACATGCTCCGCCTCTCTATCGACAAGCTGGGCCAAAACTACCGCTATGTTGTCATCGACAGTGAGGCCGGAATGGAGCATATCAGCCGTCAGACAACCAGAGACGTGGACATACTCCTCATTGTCTCTGACCTCACTCAAAGAGGCATCAGGACTGCTGCCGCGATGAAGTCGCTGATACGGGAATTGAGAACCAGTGTGGGCAAGGTCTGCCTGGTAATCAACCGCTCCCTCAACGGGCTGCCCCCTGAGATAATGGAGACAGTTAAGAAATACGGCTTCGACCTGATGGCTACCATACAACAAGACCCCAATCTGGCCGACCTGGAGGTCAAGGGTTTGCCAACCACGGAGCTACCGCAGAATTCACCTCTCCGAATCGGAGTGGCTCAGCTCATCGACAGAATTGATCTCTAGCTGGAGAGTCAGAAGGGGAGTTGGGGGAATGGGGCTCAAAGACAAGAGGCTGGTCAGCATCAAGGAAATCGATGGACCTCTAACGCCGCATGATGCTTTCATCAAACGGGAGACAGATTTAAGGAAAGAAGCCTTCAGGTACGTGGCTGACGTCTCCAGGCTAGCGGAGTATATTGGTGGTGAAGTAGAGTCATTAGGGGTGGGCGAGGACTGGGGCATAAGAAAGGAGGTCTTCCCGGAGATCCGAATTCACTTTCTCTACACCCATGCTGACGAGGAATTCCCCAGCAACGTCAGAGTCCTCTTCTCCGGTGACAACATCAAGAAAATCCGCGGCGAAGACCTCGTTGAGCTTACCGTCGCCTGCCTGAATCATATGCTCAGATATGTCAAAGAAACGGCGGAGAATCCGCCGGAGATCTGCACACGAGTATGAAGCATACCAGTTCCAAGAAGAGTACAGAGCGACTGAGCCATATTCTATCTCACCACAAGCCGGAGAGAGTTGAATTGATACCCATCCTGCAGGAGGTAGAAGAGGAATTCGGATACTTGCCCAGGGAGGCCATGCTTGAGGCGGCCAATTTCACGCAGATTCCAGCCAGCGATGTATTCGGCATAGCCACATTCTATAACCGGTTTCGCTTCACTCCTTTGGGCAAACATCCTGTCAAAGCCTGCATGGGGACCGCCTGTCATATGGTGGGAGGGGCTCTTGTCTTAGACGCTCTGGAAAGAGAATTGGGGGTAAAAGTGGGTGACATCACTCACGATGGAGAATTCAGCCTGGACAGGGTAGCCTGCATCGGCTGCTGTTTCCTGGCTCCCGTAGTAGTAATAGGTGAGGACATTCACCCCAGAGTGACACCTTTCAAAGTGGAGGAGATCCTGGCCGGACTCAAGGAGCGAGATGCCGGCAAGACCGCCCACAAGGACTAGCATCAGCCCGCAAATGACCTTCGACCAGATCAAGGATCAAGCCACCTCAGAGTGGGAAGCGCTGCAGCAGAAGCCCCACATCCTCGTCGGCACGGCTACATGTGGCAGAGCAGCCGGCGCCCTTGATGTTCTAAGCACCTTCGAAGCAGAGATAAGAAGGCAAAACATTGACGCCCCCGTTGTCCCGGTTGGCTGCATGGGTCTTTGTTATGCCGAGCCACTCGTGGTGATCATCAAGCCGGACAACTTCAGCGTTTGCTACGGCAATACCACCTCCGAGAGCGTCCGTCGCCTGGTAGAAGGCTATGTGGTTGGCGATGACCCCTGCTTTGAGCTTGCCCTGGGTACTCTCGAAGTAGCCGACGAGAACGCCCCGTCGATCCCTGAACTGCCCAGGTTTGAACATGAGCTGCGGCATATCTTGCGCCACTGCGGCTATATCAACCCCGAGAGCATCAACCATTACATACGCCGTGGTGGATACAGCAGTCTGATCAAGGCGCTGGGCACGCCGCAGCAAGAGATCATCGCCGAGATCAAGGCCTCCGGGCTCAGGGGGCGCGGGGGGGCGGGCTTCCCCACTGGGACCAAGTGGGGACTATGCCATAACGCCTCAGGGCAGCCAAAATACATCGTCTGCAACGCCGATGAAGGAGACCCCGGCGCCTTCATGGACCGCGCCATTTTGGAGAGCGACCCGCATTCAGTTATCGAAGGGATGATTATTGCCGGCTACACTATGGGGACGCCACATGGGTACATTTATGTCCGTGATGAGTACCCCTTGGCCGTCAAGCGCTTCAAGATAGCTTTGCAGCAGGCAAGAACCAAAGGACTCCTGGGGAATAACCTCCTGGGCAGCGACTTCAGTTTTCACATTGAGGTTGCGGAGGGCGCCGGGGCATTCGTGTGCGGTGAGGCAAGCGCTCTAATGTACTCGATAGAAGGCAAGCGGGGCATGCCCCGGGTGAGGCCGCCGCACTCGGTTGAATCGGGTTTGTGGGGCAAACCAACCCTGCTCAACAACGTGAAAACCTTCGCCAGCGTCCCCATGATCCTCGATCGCGGAGCAGAATGGTATGCCAGTATCGGTACGGAAGGCAGCAAGGGAACAGCCGTGTTTGCTCTGGCGGGCAAGGTGGCTCACACGGGCTTGGTGGAGGTGCCCATGGGCACGACCCTGCGTGACCTCATCTTCCAGGTCGGAGGAGGAGTGCCCAAGAACAAGAAAATCAAGGGTGTGCAGATCGGCGGGCCTTCCGGAGGGTGTCTACCGGAAAGCCTGCTCGACACGCCGGTCGATTTTGACTCACTCACCAAGGTCGGTTCGCTGATGGGCTCCGGTGGAATGATCGTGCTGGATGAGGACAACTGTATGGTGGATGCTGCACGCTATTTCCTCGACTTCGTCCAGAAGGAGTCCTGCGGCAAGTGCACCATGTGCCGGCTGGGGACCAAGCAGCTCCTGGATATCCTTGTGGACATTACGACAGGCAAGGGCAAGATAGAGGATATGGATCTGCTCGTTGAGCTGGCCGAGGATATCAAGGAAGGCTCTCTGTGCGGACTGGGACACTCTGCACCCAATCCCGTCTTGACTACTGTTCGCTACTTTCGTGATGAGTACGAAGCTCATATCCTTGAAAAACGCTGCCCGGCGCTGGTATGCAAAGAGTTGATTGCCTACTACATAGTCCCTGAGAAATGCGATCGAGGGTGTGAGCACTGTGTACTCACCTGCCCTACCGAGGCCATCAAAAGCGATGAGAAGAGAATAAAGATCATCGATCAAACCAAGTGTGTTAAGTGTGGGAACTGCCAAATGGTCTGCCCGCCCGAGTACGATGCGGTAATAAGGGTGTCACCACCCAGTGCCATACCACAGAAGAACTAGAAGGATAACAATTGATGAAAAAAAGGACAAACTCTCTGGATGCTCTATTCAATCCAAGCTCTGTGGCTGTCGCCGGAGCCTCTCCCGGCAAGTCGGGGCAACTATTTCTCGACAGCATCCTTGCTTCCGGTTTCAAGGGCAAGGTGTATGCCATCAACTCTAAAGGGGAAGATATCTCAGGCCTGAAAGCCTATCGCAGCATCAAAGAGGTGCCCGACCATGTAGACTATGTCGTCTGTTGCATCCCGGCCCCGGCGGTACCTCAACTCATCAGGGACTGCGCCTCCAAAGGAACGAAGGCAGTCTCCGTATTCACCGCCGGTTTCTCCGAAAGCGGTTCTGAAAAGGGCAGGCAACTGGAAGGCGAGATATCGCGCCTGGCCAGGGAGACCGGAGTTCGAGTGATAGGCCCGAACTGCTTGGGGGTCTACTCTCCCAAAGTGGGCTTCACCTACACCTCAGACTTCCCCACCGAAAGCGGGGACGTGGCCTTCATCTGCCAGAGCGGCGGTAATTCAGTGTACACCACCAGGGCAGCCTCCTACAGAGGAATTCGGTTCAGCAAGGTTGTCTCTTACGGAAATGCCTGTGACGTCAATGAGTGTGAACTGCTGGAGTACCTCACTAATGACACTGATACCAGGATAGTGGCCATCTACATCGAGGGCGTGAAAGACGGCCCCAGATTCTATCAGACGCTCACAGAATTGACCAAGCGAAAGCCCGTCGTGGTCCTCAAGGGAGGACATACCAGTGCGGGTGCAAAAGCAGCCGCTTCCCACACCGGCTCACTGGCCGGTTCCGACCAGGTGTGGGACAACCTTCTACAGCAGGCTGGAGCCATTCGTGTCTACAGCCTGGAGGAACTGGTTGACGTGCTGGTCACTTTCTCTCTGCTTCCAGTTCCACTGGGGAGGAGAGTGGGCATATTCGGAGGAGGAGGTGGTGCAGCCGTTCTAGGCACCGACGACTGGGCCAGGCATGGATTTGTTCTGCCGCCGCTCCCTGAGGCAATCAGGGATGAAATCAGGAGTTCCGTTCCTACTGAGGCAGGACTAATCCTGAACAATCCCATTGATCTCTCATCGTTTGCCTATAGCGAGCGCTTCTATGACCTCATCAAACGATTGCTCACCTACGAAGGATTTGCAGACCTATCGGTCATCCATATCGGTTTCGGACAGGCTGCCTGGTTCTCCACGTCGGCTTTCGATGCTGAGATCAATTTATTCAGAGACGCAGTGACCAAGATCCGCAGCGAGGTCAGCAAGTCCCTGGCACTGGTGATGCAGTATCTTATCACTGGATGGGATTGGCAAAAGGGCATAGAAGACCTGCAGCAGGGCTGCGCCGCGGCAGGGATACCTGTATACTACTCAATGGCGAGCGCGGCCAGAGCCATTGATCACATGCTGCAGTACTATGAGAAACGACGGGCAGCGGGGACAGGCTAAAACAAAGCGCCACCAACAGATTCGCCCTCTGGCCATAGTCTACTCCTAATAGCCTGTTGTTGAGGAGGCTGAAATGGGTTCACTGGACTCCGTTTTCTATCCAACGTCCATCGCCATTGCCGGTGCTTCCCCAGGGAAGTCAGGGCAATGGTTCCTGGACAGCATACGTACCTCCGGTTTCAAAGGCAGCATCTATGCCATCAATTCAAAGGGCACAGAGGTCTCGGGTTTGCTGGCCTATACGAATATCAAAGATATACCCGGGCCTGTCGACTACACAATATGCTGCATACCGGCACCCTACGTACCCCAATTGGTCAGAGATTGCGCCGCCAAGGGCGTAAGAACAATCTCCATCTACACCTCCGGTTTCTCAGAGACCGGCACCGAAGA
>MGMW01000100.1 GCA_001795035.1 Chloroflexi bacterium RBG_13_53_26 | reverse complement strand
TCGCAGGATTTGATCATCTGGTGATCAAAGGAGAAGCTGAGAAGCCGGTTTACCTTTGGATACATGATGGGGAAGTTGAGATCCGGGATGCAGCCCATCTGTGGGGCAAAGACACAATCGAGACGCCGGCCATCATCAGAAAGGACCATCAGGATGATGAGATACAAGTGGCCTGCATCGGTTTGGCAGGAGAGAACCTGGTCAGGTATGCCAGCGTCCTGGGAGGGCTGAAGAACGCCGCCGGCCGAACGGGAATGGGCTGTGTCATGGGCTCGAAGAGGCTGAAGGCCATCGCGGTGAGGGGCACTCAGGATTTGAGCATCTCATACTCGAAGGAAGCTGTGGGGTATCTGGAGCATATCATGGGGCTGTTAAGGAACAGCCCAACGATGAGAGAGTTCTCCAGACTGGGCACTCCTGCGTGGCACGATACATCGGACATGATCGGCCGCGTGAGGAACAGGAACTTTCAGCGCAATCAGGTCCCTGACGGGGAGAGTCTGTATGCCGCGAACGTGCTTAAGCACTCGATAGGGATGGCTGGCTGTTTCGGCTGCCCCGTTCACTGTCGCCACAGATATGTAGTTCCGGAAGGTCCTGACAAAGGGAGGTACATGGAAGGACCGGAATGGAGCACGCTGGCGGCCCTTACTGCGGAGGTCGATTGCAGGAGAATGGAAACTGCTCTTGTCGGCAACTATCTGGTCAACAAGTATGGTGTTGACTCCCTGGAGCTCGGCAGCATGGTCTCCTGGGCGATAGAACTCTATGAGAAGGGGATCATCGATGACAGGGTTACTGATGGTCTGAAGCTGGAGTGGGGTAATGAGCAGGTGGTGTATGAAATGGTGCACCGGGTTGCCAAAAGGCAGGGTCTGGGAGACATTCTGGCTGAGGGCCCTCTCAGGGCTATAGAGAAGCTGGGAGAGAAATCCGGCTATTACAATGTTCACGTCAAAGGCATGAGTTGCCTCCACACGGATGAAAGGGCAACGCCAAGCCATGCCCTAGGCATAGCTGTGGCTACGAGAGGCGCTGACCATCTGAGAAACCGTCCTGGTGTGGATGCCCACATGCTGCCCCCGGAGATCAGAGACAAGCTGTTCGGTTTTACGGTGCCGGACATGAATGCCTATGAGGGGAGCGGCAGGTTAATCTGGTGGCACGATCTCATGTACGCTATCCCCGATGCTCTGGGAACATGCAAATTCTATCCCCTCTTCATGAGTCCATCCACTATCGGCTACGACGATTACTGTAAGCTGGTTCGCCACATCGCCGGTTTGGAACTGTCACCACCGGAGATGATGGAGATAGCCGAACGAATCTGTACCCTGGAGAGGATGTTCAATAATCGTGAAGGAGCCACGAGAAAAGACGACACTCTGCCCGAGCGTTACTTTGTGGAACCGACTCCTCTTGGCCCACCTGGGTTCAAGGACAAGACGATAGACAGAGAGAAGTTTGAAAGGTTGCTCGATGAATACTATGAGGTACATGGCTGGGATGGGAATGGAGTACCCAAATCAGAGACTCTGGCAAGGTTAGGTTTGGAGCAGGAACCTTCACACATTATCTAGGCATGGCAGGACTACAACGGGGAGGGCGCTAACTATGAAAATGCTGATCGCAGACCATTCGAAATGCACCGGCTGCAGACTCTGTGAGGTAGTCTGCTCTGTCAACAAAAATGGGACTGTCAATCCCGGCAGAGCCATGGTGGCTGTCGTCAAGTGGGACCAGGACTGCATTGCCATACCCATGCTCTGTCAGCAGTGCGAGTCGGCTCCCTGCATAGCAGTGTGTCCGGTGAAGGCTCTGGCCAGGGACGAAGACGTTGGAAAGGTGACGATAAACTATGATCTCTGCATCGGCTGCAGGTTCTGCGTAGCAGTGTGCCCCTTCGGCGCCATGGGTTTTGATCCTGCTGCCAGGAAAGTGATCAAATGCGACCTCTGTGATGGTGAACCAGCATGCGCGAAGTTCTGTGAAACAAAAGCGCTGCAGTACATCGACGTCAGCACTGCCAACAGAGAAAAGAGGAGACACGCAGCAGAGGTGCTATCGGATCTGATCAGGAAGTCTGGTGCCAAGGGAAGCGTTTCCTAACACACCCAGAGGACTTGGCTCCAGCACAGATCAATCGAGGTTCTCTTGTGGGATGGTGGACTGCCATGAAACACAAGGAGAATTTAGAATGTTGAACGCGGTTTTCGGAGTATCTTGGGAAGACATGTTTTCCTTCGTCTCCATCGGGTTCTCTTGCAAATTGGTGGAGTCACGCAAAATAAGTATGGATTAAGGGCTAGTGTCGCGTCAGGTCATTGTCTGTCAATTCGCCAACTGCCGTGAGTGTCAGGGACCCGACAGCCACCATGGAACAAATCCCGGGGTGAGATATTACTGTCACTTGAACGCCTGTCAGGACACTAGGACACTGACAGCACGCCGTTGATGATTTTCCTACCAGGGAGCAGAGGCGCTTAACAAGAACTTATCTTATTCACCTTTATTCATGATGTCTTTTATTGCCTCGTTGTTATAGCTTGATCCGGGCTTTCATTCCTCAAAGGTAAACCCTTTCTCGTTGAAGACCCTGAGGCAAGCAAACACCACATTGGCATCATACAGCCTACCGCTATTCCGCGAAATCTCCTCCAGGGCCTTATCTATGCCAGGAGCCGGTCGGTATGGTCGGTGAGAGGTCATGGCTTCCACGACATCAGCCACCCCCAGTATCCTGGCCTCGATGAGAATGTCATCTTCTCGGAGACCTGAAGGATAGCCGGAGCCGTTCAACCTCTCGTGGTGCTGAATGACAATGTCAGCAATCGGCCAGGGGAAGTCCACGGTTTTCAATATGTCGTAGCCCACCCTGCTGTGGGTCTTGATGAGAGCCATTTCGATCTCACTCAGATGGCCGGGTTTGCTGAGAATCTCGGTCGGTACAGAAATCTTACCGATATCGTGAAGGAGTCCGGCTATGCGGACCACATGGATCTGCTCACTCGAAAAGCCGAGCTCCTCGGCTATGGCACAGGCCAGCCGGGCCACATGCTGCTGGTGACCAGCAGTAAAGACGTCCCTCTGTTCCACGGTCGCTGTTATGGCCTGTATGGTGCCCTCCATGGTTCTCTGCAGCTTCTGGAGGGTTTGTTCAAGTCGCTTTCTTGCCTCATGGCGTTCAGTGATATCCCGGGAGATACCCCGATAGCCACAGAGCTTGCCGTTCCAATCGAAGAAGGGGACTCCGCTAGTCTCCACGATAACCGGATGGCCGTTCTTATGGAGGTATGTTGCTTCGACGAAACTGAAAGACTTTGCCAAGGCAACAGCAGATTCGAATATCTTGCGTGCCCGGCTGCCCTCGTCAGGCAGCATCAGGTCAAATGGTGTCTTCCCCAGCGCTTCCTGAGGCTCATAGCCCAATATTTCGTGTATCCTTGGGCTGGCGTAGGTATAGATACCTTTCTCGTCTCTTTCCCACACGAAGTCGCTGGTGGTTTCCACCAGACCGCGGAACCTCTCTTCGCTGCCCTGCAAGGCCAGATCTGCCTTCTTGCGGTCGGTGATATCGCGGAGGACTCCTATCATCTCGATAGGCCGGCCATCTGCATCACGTATGAAACTCACTGTGCTGGCTACCCAGATGGTGGAGCCGTCCTTGCGTATCATCTCCAGTTCCAGAGGCGGTAAGCTGAGCGCTATATCCCTTTCCCCCTTCTGTTCTGCAGCCAGCACTTTAGCAAAGGTATCTGCAGCTGCCTCAATGGAAGCAGGAGTCAAGCTTTCTTCTATGCCGCGGGCCATGGCTTCCTCAAAGCTGTAGCCCATCAGCCTGGTGTAGGAAGGGCTCATATAGGTCGGCCTCAGGTTCATATCGGTGACCCAGATGGCGTCTGAGATGTTCTCAGCAAGCAGACGGTAACGTCTCTCGCTGTCACGCAATTCCTCCTCCATCTGTTTTCTCTCTATAGCGCTGAGAAAGGTTTCACCTGCTATTCTGAGCAAGGATGCCTCGCCTTCCGACCATGTTTTATCTGTGTTGACAGAATCGAACCCTACAAATCCCACTGGAGATCCATGCAGGATCATTGGAATAAGAAGAAGCGTTTGGATATCAAGAGATTCAAATAGTTCAATCTCATTCCTTGCCTCAGGCGGGTGATCGGCGCCTCGGCAGAGACAGATGGGTTCGGAACTGGTGAATTTATCCATTCCCCAGACAAAGTGCTCGACGGGTATGTCTTGGAGATCTTGCCTTTGCGGCTTGATCCCCTCAACACACCACTCATGGGTGGTAGACATCCTTGTCTTATCATCAGAAAGGAGAAAAACATAACTTCTATCGACACCTGTAAACTCACCAAGGCTCTTCAAGGCCTCTTGTATACCAGCATCAATTTCGTTGGATTGAAGATTGATGAGATGGGACGATATCATGGTCATGAGCCGTTCAAATTCGATCCGATATTCCAATGCCTCCTCGGTCAGCTTGCGCTTGGTGATGTCACGGGCGATGCCTAGCACCAGGTCTTGCCCTTTGATCTTCACCGGGAACGTATTTACTTCGACAGTGACCTTGGTGCCATCCTTACGGTTCAAAACCAGGTCATCCGGTCCGGTGGGTCGCCCCAGGGCATTTTGGGCTAGCAAGGTAGCTGCTTTCGGGACTTGATCTTCGGATAAGACATTCAAGGTGAGAAAACTCTTGCCGATCAACTCCTCCTTCGTGTACCCCATCATCTTCTCTGCAGCCCTATTCCCGTCAACGAAGGTGCCTTCGAAAGTGTTCAAATAATAAGCATCGGGGGCAAATTCAAACTGTATCTTCAGCCGCTCCTCTGAATCTCTTAGAGCCTCCTCTGCCTGCTTGCCGGCGGTGATATCGTTGAGAAAACACCAGAGAGCTGGTTTCCTCTCCCAGGTAAATAAGACTGCAGTAAACCCGGCCCATAAGGTGCTGCCTCCTTTGCTAATGACTCTGAAGGCAAGGCCACGGGGAATTTCACTACCTGCCATCAATTTAAGATAGAGTTCTGTCAAGGTCTGTCGGTCATCAGGATGGATGAACTCCGTGAAGGGTCTGGAGGTCAACTCCTCATGTGAATAACCTGACAATTCTGCAGCTTTGGAATTGGCAAATTTCAGCATCCCATCCTGTACCACCACGATGGCCACAGTGGCATTGTCTAATAGCAGGCGTTTTTCTTCTTCTGATGCCTGGAGTTTCTCCTCCGCCAACTTCTGGGCAGTGATGTCTCTGATGGAAGTCACCCCAACAAGCCGTCCAAGGTACTCAGTCCGCATCCCCCAAGCGCTGATCCATATCTCTCTGCCATCCCTGGTCAGGGCCCGGAATTCATTGACCTGACGGAGGTCCTTCTCAAACATGTCCTCGGCGATGGTTGTGATCACTCGATCCCTCTCCTCCAGAGGGATAAATTCAAGTGGGTTAATGCCAACAGCATCCTCCACCGAAGCAAGTCCAAACACCTCTGCCGCAGCTTGATTGGCCATCACCACCCTCATGGTCTCAGCATCGATAATGAGCATACCTTCGGGCGTGCTCTCCAGCAGGGCTTTATACCCCTGATCACTCCCTGACAGGGCAATCTCGGCTGCTTCCCGCTCTGAAGTTCCTAAAAGCTGCCACTCACCCTCCCTTTTAACGAGAGCGAATTCATGGTTCCTGACCACATCCAGGACTTCGGTTGCCCCGTACTTAGCCAGGGAATAGGAGCAAAGGAATATGGCTGGTTGTCCGCCGATGGAATTCTTGACCTCTTCTTCGTAGGAAGCCAAGCCTTTCCATCTCTTCTTGTCCAGCCAGGACACATCAACGGCCACCCTGATGCCGTCATAGCCTCTGGCCAGGGCTTGACTGGTTCTGCCTCCTTGGCCACTGAGGACTGCTGGCAGGTTGAAGGAACCATCTTTGAAATACCATCTTCTGTCGGCTATATCTATCTGCCACTTTGCATGATATAGACTGTAGAAGTCAGGCATGGCATCTCCCATGGCTTTCTCGGCTTCCCGTTCACCAAGAGAGTCTGCCGTAATCCATAGGCAGAACTCATCGTTATCCAGTCCTGCCTGGAAATAGGGCACCAGAATATCCATCAAATCTTCTTTCGTCTGGTAAAACTGACACAAGTGAGTGCCCCAGGGTATGTCACCCAGGACATTGATGCCCGATTTTCTGGCCTTCTTCGTAGTATCGGCTGTTGTCTCTCTAGTCCTTGCTACCATCCCGGCCACCTCCGATTTGAAACCATGAGCGATGCCCTGCTGTCCAATCCTGCCTTCCTGTTTGGCATAGATGGAATCCTGGCTCACTGTTCAAGGGTTGTAAGAGTCGTGACAGGAGGCAGAGCAACGGCTCTCTGACATACTATGCTTGCTGGTTCGCAGCCTTGTTCATCTTCACATCCATCAATCCTAGTAGATCGATCGCAATAGACCCATTCTTACACTCTGTTGCTTCTCCTGACAAGAGGCAAATGGCTAGATATAGTGACCCAATGGGATATCTTTTCGGTACATCAATAGACAATGATTTGGGTTTTGCCTAACCGAAGGCAAAGACGGCTCTAAAGCTGATGCCAGCGGTTCTATCTATATGAACCCTGTGGCTCACGTTGCATAAGCTTGGATTGTTCATCAGGTTATATTTGCCTGTTTTGTTCAACGGGGCACAGCCAGATAGTGCAACGGAGGTCACCTTGCTCAGCGAAACGCGAACGCTGCCTTGAAGACCACGTTTCCAGTTCTATCTATTGACACGCACGGCTCACCAGGTTCAAGAAGTGTCTCGACCTTCTGCTGTCGAGAAGTCGAGTATGGTGGGCCGGACAGGACTTCAGAAATAGCCATTTGGGTCGAGAAACATAGCCGCTTGTATCTTGCTTGTGAGATAGCTACAGGTGAGAATGTTATTGACAAGAAGCATGCCATGATGCTATGGTGGCGAGTGCATTGTGTGGGCTCGCCAGCACATGATGGTGCAGGAAAACCGAGCGAGAGGTATTTGAATAATGAGCCAGCCCTGGTATGAAGTCGGGAAATGGTCAATAGATGCAAACATGAGCCCGATGCTGGGTGAGGCGTTGACGGACTTCACCGGCCGCATGGACGAACGACTGTTCGCCAAGCTCAGCGAAGAGGCCATCTGTATAGTGGATTGTGCACCTGGCTCCAGCAGCGTGCGTGTCATGGGGACCCCGTGTCTGCCCCACGAAGGGCGCGATGACAATCACAATGTGTACCTTCTGGTGTTCCGGCCAGAAACGGGGAAGCTGTCACGCAAGGCTGCGCTGGGAGAAGTAGCCCATCAGTTTGCTCATCTGGTCCTGAGATTGGACCACGGCGTGGACAGCGAGTCTCTCCCTGCAGGGGAAGAAATGGCAGACAGCCTTGCAGCTAACTGGGGATTCAAGGGAGAGATCGAGGCAAGAATAGCTGAGTGGAAACAACTGGAAAGTCAAGGCGCGGCAGCAGGACCGGGAGAATGCCGGGCGGCTACAAAGCTGCGAAAGAAGAAATCCGGGAAGGCCAAGACAAGCTGACTGATTCTGAGTGCACTCCTGACCAGACTTGAATCCAGACAAGAGCAAATCGTCATCCGCCGCCACAGATCATGCAATTCCCAGGCATAGCGCGCTGTTCGATTAGTGACCCAAACTCGCCACTGAGTCTTTCACTGAGCTTCCCCACTTCGTTCTGGAGCCTGAGAGTCTCTGATCTGCTGCTGGAACCATCATACTTGGAGATGAGGTGCTGATGCAGTTCTATGATAGGATCCACTACGCGCTCTTTTGTTGGTTCGGCTGTGCGGTCAAGTCGGAGCATGTCCTTCGTTTTTGCGCTAGCGTTCAGAAGAACCGCGCTGCCGTATCGAAGCAATGGTTGCGCTCTTTTGCCGAGCAGCACGCGCGGACTTGTGTATGAGTACTCTGCTGCCCCACAAGGATAAATGTTGCAGAATCCCGAGCAAGTAAGTTTTTCATACACGGTGCGTGAGAAGCCATCGTCCAATGAGAATTGTATTTCGTCAGGTGCATGGGCCCAGACGACTACCAGTTCGAATAGACTCAGCGAATCCGCGCATATTTGATTCCACAGATTGAAGCAAGCCTCGACATATTGGGCAGCCAACGATTCCCAGTCCTGCCATAAATCCCCGACAGTCGAACCGGAGAGATGTTGCCTGAGAGATTCGTTTAACATTCGGGTTTTTGAAGAGTCCTCACGAACCCTGGCCCATGCACAAGGTATGGCTATCCGTGGAATTGCAGCCTGGAACGACCAGTGAGGGACGTTCAGATATCGCTCTCGTGTATGGCAAAGCAGTGCCCCTTCACTGTCGGCCTTCGCTGACCTATGAGGGTCCTGATGGTAGCCGTTACCGTTCCCTGAGCGTGATCTGGGGCAATCATGGTATAGCTCTTTGGCTGGTATGAACATGGCCGGCAGCAACGCGAGCCTCCTGGAAGAATCATCAAGAAGTCCAAGAAGATCGCTGAGGTGTCTGCCATTGTCTCCTGCTACCGCTGAGTCTGGCACTCCGGTAGTCTGGCTCTGGAGGACTTTCTTTGCTGCCGTGTATTCCTTCCTGCAGCGCCTGATGAAAACACCGGTCCGATGTGGAAAACGTTTATCCTGCATCTCACGCAGTATTTCCTGATCTGAGAGATGCTCCAGACGGCTGTATATGAAGTGGAGTTCCTCGGCACCGGGCTCCGTCGGCTTTACTAGCTGCTTGTTTTCCATTCTACGTCAGTGTTTTCAGGTCCAGTTATTCGATATTGATTCCGATCATTTGGCGGCATTTGGCACTGCTGAGCCAGACCGTGTGCGCACAATTATTTGATCCGTCAACCCCAGTATGGACATTCCAGGTTGGTCTGGGAATGCAAAGCCTTTCCGTTTGAAGAGACTCGAGCAAGCATCCACTACATCGCTGTCATAGAGAGAGCCCTTCTGTTCAGTGATCTCCATCAGAGCTCTGTCCAGACCGAGTGCCGGTCGGTAGGGTCTGCGGGAACACATGGCCTCAACCACGTCGGCCACACCCAGGATCCGTGCCTCCAGCAGAATCTCTTCATCGGCGATGCCCGAAGGATAGCCGGAGCCGTCCATTCTTTCATGGTGCTGCAACACAGCGTCGGCGATCGGCCATGGGAAATCAATCTGTTTCAGTATGTCGTAGCCCGCTCTGGGGTGGGTTCTGACTATGGCCAGCTCTGTTTCATTCAGCCTGCCCGGCTTGCCCAGGATTTCAATGGGGATGAATATCTTGCCTATGTCATGAAGAAGTCCAGCGATGCAGATGCTCTGGATCCGATCGTTTGAGAAATTGAACTCCCGTGCTGTGGCGCTGGCAAGTTGAGCCACCCGTTGATGATGGCCAGCAGAATAGCGATCTCTCGTCTCCACCATCAATGTTGAAGTCTGGATAGCTCCTTCAAGCATTTTCTGGAGGTTCTGGCATGCCTGTTTCGTCTGCTGTTTGGGTTTCTTTCCCCGTGCACCGAAGTGCAGAGCGTCTGGTATCAAGCCCCCGCTCATGCTGACCTCCTTGGTAAGGTAGTCCTATGCGCTTCATCAACACTTGTGATATGCATCACGTGGAACACCTCAGAGTTTCTTACCTGGCGATCTCTGCTGTGGATGAGAGTTTTCCAGAATCCTCAGCCATGGTTCACACCTTCGTGGGTATACCCAATCCAGCAGATATCCAGCCAACATACAGCTTTTCAGTCTAGCGGAACGGTGTTACATTTGTGTCACGCCAGTGCGCCCTGATATCTCACTTATATCACTCTGGAAACAGTGGCCAGGATGTTGGGGCTCGATGGTCGGTCAATGGGAACAACGCTAGGGGATGCAGATAATCCGTGCTAACATACCTACCAGGAGATTTCATTAGCCCGATAATCCAGAACGGGGGGAGACGATGAGGAACGGTGTTGAGGGGAAGCATTCGTTGGGGAAGCCTAGAATCTTGATAGTGGGTGGTGTAGCTGGTGGTGCGTCTTGTGCAGCACGGGCACGGAGGCTATCGGAAGATGCGGAGATCATCGTGTTTGAGCGAGGGCCTTACGTTTCCTTTGCCAACTGCGGCCTGCCATACTACGTGGGCGATGTGATAACCGACGAGAGGAGTCTTATCATTGCCAC
>MGMW01000099.1:189-5867 GCA_001795035.1 Chloroflexi bacterium RBG_13_53_26 | reverse complement strand
GCTCTGCACACTGGGATTCCCCTTCGCACCCGTGTGGGCTCATCCCTGGGCATTGCCCAGCGACGCCCGTCCGGAGGAGAACCTGGTCGATTTCCTCAAAGCCCAGGATTTCTTCTGCGTATCTACCTGTCCCTGCCGCCTTTCCCACTGGCTCGCTGAACCGGGCGACCACTGCAAGCACATGCTGGAGACCTGTCTCCACTCCGGGGATGTCGGCCGATGGTGCGTGAAGTATGGCATGGCCCGTGAGATTACCCTGGACGAGGCTCTTGACTTGTTGCGCAAAGCCAATGAGGACGGATTGGTCCACACCATCAATATCGAAGGCTTCATATGCAACTGCTGCACCGATTGCTGTCCCCTGTTCATGGGATTCTATGACCTGAAGACCAAGACGATGATCCCGACACCTTTCATTCCCGCCATCGACAAAGATCAGTGCAATGCATGTGGTTCCTGCATCGACATCTGCCCCGTGAAGGCATTGAAGATGGATGATGTCCCGGTGCTCGACATGGACACCTGCATTGGATGCGGTCTCTGTGTCACCCATTGTTCTCCGGCAGCGATGAGACTGGTACGAAGGAAAACGGCAGTTGAGGTTCCCGAGGACGTGAAGAAACACATCGGCTGATGCCGAAGATGGAATGAAGGAGGGAGGGAACATGAAGAACATCTACGACGCGATCGTAGTGGGCGGGGGGCCAGGTGGCGTCACCTGCGCGGCTCTGCTGGCCAAGAAAGGCGTGAAGACTCTGGTACTGGAGAAGAATGACCGTGTCGGGGGTCGGCCGGCGACTGTGACTGCCAAAGGCTTCACCTGTGAGCGGTGGCCCACTGGCGGTTTGCCCGTAAGGGGGGGCTCCTGGTTGGAGGCCTTCAAAGCACTGGGGATAGAATCGAAGTTCCGCGTCATCGTCAAGGATGTGGCACTGATCTATCGATGCTCAGATGGGAAGTGGGCCAGGAGGATCACCCAGATGGATCCCTATGTTCTGCCAGACCCCAACAAGCAGTTCTTCGACGATTGGGGACTCAACGCCCAGGAGCGCGAAGTAGCCCTGAAAGTGCTGGCCGACGTGGCTATGATGCCACCGGAGAAGCTTGATGCCCTGGACAATGTCTCCGTCCACGATTACCTCAGTCAGTACAAGGATCTGCCACAGCCTCTGTACGGCTATTTCGCTTTCCTGGCACACGCATTCAATGTGGGCGTGGTCGAACTGGTCTCCATGTCGGAGTGCGCCAAATCCTTCCAGAGGCTCATCGATCAGCCTCTCGGTTACCCCGCCGGTGGATACGGCCGCCTTGTAGAGGACATGGCTGAAGTCCTCAAAGCCAATGGCGGCGAGGTCAAGACCCGGGCTCGAGTGGAGAAAATCATCATTGATGAGGACAGAGTCTCTGGCGTGGCTACCGGCGACTCCATCTTCAAAGCCCCGATCGTAATCAGCAACGCCGGCATACACCCGACAGTGCTCAAGCTGGTGGGAGAAGAACGCTTCGACAGAAGCTATGTCAGCTATGTCAAAGATCTGCTGCCCAGCCTGGGATTCACCGGGGTACGCTATATTCTCAGCAAACCCGTTCTGACTCTCGGGCTGTACCAGATATGGTCACAGACCAGTTGGTGGAATCTGGAGCGCTACATCGACGCCAGAAAGGGGAAGATCGAAGGTGACGTTACCATAACAATGCTGGTGCCCACCAACTATGACCCCAGTATGGGTCCCCCCGGCAAGCAACTGGTCATGGCCGGCACCAACTGCTCGCCGGATCCTCAAGACAAGACAATCGAAATGCTCTGGAAGAAGACAGACCAACAGATCGCCGAAGCTTTGCCCGAAATGGTACCTTTCATCGAATCCAAAGAGGCTTACGCAGGACCCGCCCAGGTATCCGCACACGCCAGAGATCAGGTGCTACCCAATCAGGGTGGTGAGGCCGTGGGTGTTGGGGTCACCATAGGTCAGAACGGGAAACATAAGCCGTCGGCCAGATCCCCCATACCAGGGCTATTCTATGTAGGATTCGATGCCGGCAGCAGCAGCGGTTTCATGGGCACCCAGCAGGCAGTGGACTCCGGCCTCAGAGTGGCCGACATGGTCTACCACTACCACCTGGAGAGACGGCAGTCACTCTGTAGGTAGGAAATGGCAATCCACCCAACTACACACTGTCAGGGAAAAGACTAGCCCCCGCAGCACTGATCGCTTCCGGGGGCCAGGTGCTTGAGTCCAACTTGCCTGCGTCAGAGCTCGATTTCGTGGCAATCAGGAGCAACGATAAGCTTTGCCTCCGTCACCTTCTGTACTTCCTCGGGTGTCCACCCCGGCGCTACCTCTTTAAGTACCAACCCCTTCTTGGTCACCTCGATGACGGCGATATCGGTCACTACGAGATCGACGCACTCCACAGCCGTTAGCGGATAGGTGCACTTCTTCACTATCCTGGGCTCACCCTCTTTGGTGGTATGGTTCATGACAATAATGAGTCTCCTGGCCCCAACAGCCAGGTCCATAGCCCCACCGATGGTGCCGATCTGCCTCTCTGGGACCAGCCAGTTCGCCAGATCACCCTTTTCCGAGACCTGAAGACCCCCGCCGGAACATAGTTGGAGGCCAATACAGGAATGCCAATCCCTAGGTTGACATAGTCACCATCCTGAAACTCCTTGGCTACACGAAGTGCCATTGTCTGTCGGTCAAGTTTGAACTTCTCCTCCATGTTCATCTCCTTAGGCGCTCCCTCGTTCCTGGTACCTCTTGTGCGATTCCATGGCCTCCTGGCTGATGGGCTTATCTTCGACCTCGATCTCCTTGGGCCGTTCCACTACCCTGTCAACATAGGCCGAAGGAGTGACAATGATCTCAGGGTCCAATTCTCCAAGCTCCACTATTTCATCCACCTCGGCTATAGTCACCTTGGCAGCTCCTGCCATGGTGGCATTGAACGTCCTTGATGTCCTCCGGTAGACCAGGTTTCCCCAGCGGTCACCCTTGTGAGCCTTGATCAGGGCAAAATCGGCCTTGAGTGGATACTCGAGCAGATAGATACGTCCATCTATGACTCTCTTCTCTTTGCCCTCTTCCACTACTGTGCCAACGCCAACAGGAACATAGAAGCCGCCAACGCCCGCTCTTGCCGCCCTGATCCGCTCCGCCAGAGTCCCCTGCGGAACCATCTCCACCTCCACCTTCCCTGCCCTGAGTAGTCTCTCAAACGTGTTCTGATATATGGTGCTCACCGGTGCCGCAACAATCGCCTTCTTGATCTGGCCGTTGCGCACTAGGATGTCCATGTCCTCAGCAAATTTGTAGCCCAGGAGTTTCCACACATCCGAACCGAAGCCGGTTGTATTGGATATCGTGGTGAGATTCTTCACCCCTTTCCGAGCCAGAGCCTCAAGCAAGCAAGTCGGGCAACTAGGTACCGTGCCGAATCCCCCGACCATTATCGTCGCTCCATCGGGGATGTCGGCCACAGCTTCATCGAAGCTAGAGACTATCTTGTTTATCGGCATAAACCTCCTCCTCTCTGGCATTAGACTATTAGAAGCAACACGACCTTGTCAAGGCAAGAAACCTTCCTTGCTTAATTGAACGCGGGTTCTACCAGTCCAGGCAGTTCCAACATATTGCCTCCAGAGTGGCCGAATCACGACGGTTACACCTATAATTGAAGGCAATGTAAACAGATTCACAAGCATTGAATTATGAGGATTGGCGAGGCAAATTGATAATCATGAACAGAATGACAAATCTGAACACAGCTTTCAATCCAGCTTCGGTAGCTATAGTCGGCGTCGGTCCGATAACAGCCGGGAAATGGTATCTTGAGAGCCTGATCAGTTCTGGTTTCAAGGGAAGAATCTACCCCGTCCACCCCGATGGCGGAGAGATGTCAGGCATGAAAATCTATGCCAGCATGAAAGACATCCCTGGCTTAGTGGACCATGTCATCTGCTGCATACCGGCTCGATTTGTGCCGCAGTTGCTCAGAGATTGTGCAGAGAAGGGAGTAAAGGTCGTTTCGCTCTTTACGTCTGGTTTCTCCGAAACTGGCACCGATGAAGGGCGTCAGTTGGAGATGGACATCGTCCGTTTGGCGCAGGCCAGCGGTACACGACTCATCGGCCCCAATTGCATGGGAGTATACAGTCCCAGGGTCGGTTTTTCATTCGTCGCCGATTTCCCCAGGGAGGCTGGAGGGGTGTCTCTCGTCTGCCAGAGCGGTGGCAATACCATCTATTTCGTTCGTCTGGCAGCCGAGAGAGGCATCCGCTTCAGCAAAGTCATCTCCTATGGAAACGCCTGCGACGTTAATGAAAGCGATCTGTTTGAGTATCTGACTGAAGATACCGAGACTGATCTGGTGGCAGCCTACATTGAAGGGGTCAAGGACGGCGAGCGACTCCGGCAGGTTCTGAGTAAACTGGCATCCAGCAAGCCGGTGATAGTCCTCAAGGGGGGTTCAACTGCCTTCGGGGCACGCACAGCAGCCTCACACACTGGCTCGCTATCGGGATCCGACCAAGTCTGGACCTCTCTACTGGAACAAGCCGGGGCTATCCGTGTTCACACTCTGGAGGAACTTGTTGACATGGCAGTCACCTTTCGGTTTTTGCCACTTCCCAAGGGGAGGAAAGTGGCCATGGTTGGTGGAGGTGGCGGTGCCAGCGTCATGGCTACCGATGCTTGTGCTGCCAATGGTTTCACCCTTCCAGTGATCCCTCAAACCCTGTCGTACAGAATCAGAGGGTTCCTGGATAGCGAAGCAGGGCTTATCCTGACCAACCCCATCGAACTGAACATGTTTCCCGAGGCCACCTACAATATCGCTAGGCACTTTCTGGTCTACGAAGGCTTTGATCTGATGATGGCCAATTGCGTCTTTGGCCAGCATCCCTGGGCCATCTTCGATGTGTGGTTTGACTCCTTCTGCGACACTATTCTGAAAGTACACAAAGAGGTAGATAAGCCTATCGCTGTAGTACTTGATTCCGCCCTCACCGATCAGGAAAAGCACTTTGATGCTCTGCGGCGAAGATATTGCCATGCGGAGCTGCCCATCTACTACTCTATGTCAAACGGCTGCCGAGCTATCGATCGTTTCCTGCGCTACCATGGAAAGCGCCTTGCCATGCAAGATGGATGGTAACCATATGCGGCTCTGCAGGCTCCCAACTACTCTGTCTATCAGCTTCGCTCCTTTGGCCCATAGCCCCGTCACACCACATTGACGAGATGCGGGTTGCGATGTACACTGCGCAACAGCCTGACATGTATGGATGAATTCGTTCTTGAGACCCAGGCACTGACCAAGCGGTACGGTCCCATACTTGCCGTGGATAGCCTGTCGATTCAGGTGCCCTGTGGTGGTGTCTTCGGACTTCTCGGTCCCAATGGCTCGGGCAAGACCACGACCATGAGCATGATGCTGGGCCTGGTTGCTCCCACCTCCGGGACCTTCCGCCTTCTGGGTCGCGATACAGAGAGTGGACAACAGGAGGCTCTGCGCCACGTCGGCGCTATTGGGGAGACTCCGGCCTTCTATCCCTACCTTTCGGGTCGAGTGAATCTCCAATACTTCCAGGGCATCATTGGCCGAGGCGATTCCAGGGATATTGAGCGTTTGCTGGAGATGGTGGGCCTTTCCGGCCGCGCCCACAGCAAGTT
>MGMW01000099.1:0-175 GCA_001795035.1 Chloroflexi bacterium RBG_13_53_26 | reverse complement strand
AAGGCATGAAGCAGCGATTGGGCATCGCCTGTGCTATGCTCGGTGACCCGGATTTGCTCTTCCTGGACGAGCCGACAAACGGGCTGGACCCTGCGGGTATGGCAGAGGTGCGGGAGCTGATACGCCACCTGAGCGGGGAAGGACGGACCGTGTTGCTCTCCAGCCACTTGCTCCA
>MGMW01000098.1 GCA_001795035.1 Chloroflexi bacterium RBG_13_53_26 | reverse complement strand
TATTCTCTTGTGATGGTCGGGGTTATAGAAGACAAAGTTTTTAGGCATCAGCTGCTCGGCACATATGACTCCGTGCATCAACAGGATTTTACCCCGGCACCGGCAGCTTTCGAGTTCCTCAACCGTCGAAACAGTGACCAGTTTAGATGTTACATTACATCCCGGAGAAAACTGGCTGACGTGTACGTCATAAGCCAGACCCTGACAGACCAAAGATATCTTCCCGCTCTCATAGTCCAGGCAGGGGAAAGGCGTGGTGTCAACCGTATAATCCCACTTCTTCACCAAAGAAGCGAAGAAGTCTGTCGCTTTACGGTTCCCCGGCGAACCGGTGCGCCGGTTTGGTTTTACACTGCACAACGTATTTAAGTATTCTTTTGCTTTTTCTAATTCCTGCATAATAACCTCCATTCGTACCCATTATACAGGCCAACCATAACCCTGGTGTTCTAATGGAGGGTTTTAACGGAATAGGATATAATGAAACTCTCAATATAAGGAGACAAATGTTCGATGGCCGAGTTGAAATACTATAAGACTTCTGAGATTGCTGAAGCCGCAGGTGTTCATCCTAACACCGTGCGTCTTTACGAAAACTTGGGCTTGCTGCAACCAGTACGGCGCGGTAACAATAACTACCGGCTTTATACTCTGGCACACATGGAACAGATGCGCTTGGCCAGAATAGCGCTAAAAAGTGCTTGTGTAGAAGGTAATATCCGCAAACTGGCTATTTCAATCATAAAAACAGCCGCTAAAGGCACCCTCAGACTGGCCCTCGAAGAAGCCTATGATTATCTGACTCATATAAAGAATGAGCAGAGCGAAGCTGCAGAGGCTTTGGCAATATTACAGAAATGGATGAATAAAAAGAATGAACCTGGTGCTACGGATATCTTTCTGGGGAGAGGGGATACCTCCAGGATATTGGGCGTATCTATTGACGCTCTCAGGAACTGGGAGCGCAATGGATTGCTTGATGTCCCGAGAAACAGTGAAAACGGGTATCGCATGTATGGACCGAAGGAAATTGACCGGGCTAAGGTAATTCGTACCTTGAGAACGGCAAACCATAGCATGATAGCTATTTTGAGGATGTTGAAATCTGTAGACACTAACAGTAGAGAGACTGGGATTCTAAAAATCGTTAGTACCCCACAACCGGACGAGGATATGGTCTATGCTACTGACCGCTGGATTCTCACATTGTCCGAAACAGAAAAGAACGCCAAAGAACTGATAACACAGATTAAAAGAATGATAAATAGTTAGTCTCCTAGGAATCTTTCGAAAAGGTTTCCAGCAACTATTAGTCACACTAACGGCACACTTCTGGAAGAAAAAGTACACAACTTGTAAACTGGGCAGTACTGGACGAAAGACAGAACCAGAACCTTCGAACTGGCCTTCAGTCTATGAAGCCGACGGAGTTTGAATCCTGCACAGCTCGACGAGCGCAACATCAACGCCCGAGACATCGAGGAGCTTATCGGGGCTCTGAGCGATCTTGAAGTGGATGGTATAATCGAGCACAAACCAAGCCAATGCGCGAGTAAGGGTCCGGTTTCAGAAGAGTTGCTGGAGGAGGAGGATCTCATGAAGGAAGAGAAGCCCAGTGTGTCAGCAGAGCAAGTGGCGGCCATAAGAGCTGCCTGGTCACGAAGGCCTGAAGACGAGCGGGTGTGCTATGACCCCCTGGCAAGGCACTTTCTAGGCCCGGAATTGGGCGGTGTCATCGATGATCCGAAGCTGACGGAGACCGTGGCTGCAGCAGTGGAAGAAAGCACTCCTGGGGCCATTGGCTGTGTAGGTGCGCGAACCCGGTACATCGACGACTACCTGAAGACATGCATTGACGACGGCATCGAGCAGTTGGTCATATTGGGCGCGGGCTACGATTCAAGGCCATACAGATTCAGTGAGATGAAGGGGAACGTGAGGGTTTTCGAGCTCGACCAGCCTGCCACACAGAGGGAGAAGATCGAGATACTCAAGATGATTCTTGGCTCGACTCCAGAACATGTGGTATATGTCCCCATCAACTTCGACAAGGAGAGCATAGCTGATAGGCTCTATGCCAGTGGCTTCAACAGAGATCTCAAGACCCTGTTCATCTGGGAAGGCGTCACCATGTATATCACCGCGGAGGCAGTCGACGCTACCCTTGGTTTTGTGGCGGAGAATTCGGGGAAGGGCAGTTCCATCATCTTCAACTACATTCTTCAGTCAGTCGTGGATGGAACGTACCGCACGGAAGACGCGGAGAAGATGCGACAGTCCTATGCTCAGAGAGGGGAACCCCTGATATTTGGCATCCCCGAGGGAGCCATCGATGCATTCCTGTCCGAGCGGGGGTTCTGCAACGTGAAGGACGTCAACGGCGAGTTCTTCAGGAGTGCTTACTTCAAAGGGAAGATTGCCAGCACGAATGTCTGTTGTCTCTGTGGATTTGTGACGGCATCTGTCAAGCCTAATTAGGGGCTCCGCTGCGGAACGGAGCTCTTTCAGTGTTCACACTGCTCAATGATGCCTGATCTGCCAACTTCTGCTGCCCTGTTGCTTTACACTTGCTACACTTTTGCAAACAGTGGGCAGTACTGTACGATAGACAGAACTGCAACCTTCGAGATAGCTTTCAGTTTGTGAAAACGATGGGGTTCGAATCCCGCCCAGCGATGGTGGATGTAACAGGGTGTTTCGGAGCTTGGACCGAGTGTGCCAGACATCACCCCACGAACACGGCGTGAACCTCAACCATCCCCATCAACATCCAAGCTGAGTTTGGGGAGGTGTCACAGCCGGCGACGAGTTTCCCACAGCATTCGCGGCGTCAGAGTGCTACAGGAAATTGTGTTCGACCCCGATCCTCTGAAGGATGAGAATCAGGGCTGTGAGGCCGGCGGCGTAGTATGCGATGAGTGCGGTTGACCTCAGCACACCAGAGGAGGGCAAAGGCAGGCCAACGTTGACGAAGGGAATCATGAACGGGGTAGCCCTGCGGTAGTCCTCATAGACGCTCCCAGAGCGGCTGGCAAGCTGCCTGTCCTCCGAGATGGCCAAGAGCATGAAGAGGTAGAGGACCGTGAACCACATGATATATCCTGCGGTTCCACTCACGGCGAGGGCCAAGCCGAAGGTCCAGAGGGCGATGCCGAGATGCTGGGGATGCCTTACTGTGGCGTACAACCCCCGGGTCTCCAGTCGTTTCTCGCGGTAGGCCCGGTAGACCTGGATGAATCCCACGATGGTTATGGCCAAGCCAACAGCCACAAGCGCCTGGGCTATCAAGAAACGAGTCTCGGATTCATACCCTCCCCAGTCCACTACGCCCCTGGCTATCCAGTCCCCGACATAATGGGGGAGTATGTCGGCGTCTTCCAGCAGACTGGCTGCGATGGCAATCACCCCGCCGCCGAGGAAAGGCGTCAGCATGCCTTCGACAATCCCCACAACAGCGGGCAGGCCGCTAATGAACCCGGGGAGGTAGATGACCCATGTACCCAGGGTCAGGGCCTGTCTCTCAGCCCGTTGCGGATCGCGACTGCGCCTTTGCGCGACACCCCCGCCGAGAAGGACAGCGAACAGGAGCGCCACGACCGCAGCTGCAACCACCCAGGGCTGTCTCTCTTGCCATTGCACCCAGGGCTGTCTCTCTTGCCATTGGTAGAAGCGCCAGGGGTCTTCCACGCCGCAGATCTCGGCTATCCCCCAAAGGGTTGCGAAGATGGCCGATGCCAGGCCGAGTACGATCAGCCAGGAGATGGCTGCTGACCTTCCCGCTTCGTCCCTGGTCTGTCTCATAGTCACTTTGTCACCTCGCACATAATACTGAGTCCAGGCTGTGCAGGCAAGCCCAAGGCGGGGCTTGATCTCCACCTTGGCGGGGTCGCCTGCTGCGGCCTTATGTCCTGCCAGAAGCGATTCGGAGAGAGGCCTCACAGCTCATGGCTGATGGCGCATTCGCCGGAGAGGGGGATGGTTCCTGGATTCCCGCTTTCGCGAGAATGACATTACAGAGGGAGGGCAACACAGACGGCTGAGTCGCGCGGCTAGCGAACCGGCGGCGGTTGCGCCTTGGCAACAAGCCGGACTATAATCAGTCCCATGAGACCAGCAATCCGCGATGCTGCCAGGCTTGTCTTTGGTGCGTTACTCATACTCACTGCCCTGCTTAGCTGGGCGTCTGGTTTCTCCATCCCGTATTTGTGCCTGAGTCAGGCTGATGAGACCGGACTGATATCTTCTCTTGGGATGCTCGGGCTTTTCGCTGTGGTGCAAGCGCTGAACTGTGTGATGCTCTTCGCTGGCATCCACCTGCTGGCCACGCGGCCAGGGAGAAAGGAAGAACCCTCCGAGTGGAGGGTTCTTGGTCATTCATCCCACGAGTAATCTGCTTCCTTCTGCTGCACTTCTGCAAGTAGACATAAGGATGGTGGGCCATGGTGTACGATATCTAGAACCGCCACCTTCGAGCTGGCTTTCAGTCTGGCATAGTCGTGCTATGGTGGACTGGTCAGATCCATTCACACTCACCTCTTCTTGTATTGTTTCATTGCTGACTTAATGAACCGTCCGAACTTTCTGTCCTTCCTGCGTTTCTCAATGTAGGACAACTGCAGGTACTCGGATTCCTTGAGTAGCTTCAGGTAGCTTCGGTAGCGCTCTTCGCTCAATTCCCCGTTCTCAATCGCCATCAGGACTGAGCAACCGATTTCCGTAGTATGGGTGCAGTCTGTGAAACGACAACTTCTGGAGAGTTCCTGAATATCGGTGAAGGTCTCATCGATGGCAGTACTGACACTGATATTACCCAGTTCCCTCATTCCTGGAGTGTCGATGAGCATTGCGCCTTGATCAAGCACTGTCAATTGGCGGCGAGCTGTCGTGTGTCTTCCCTTTCCGTCTTTGGCCCGGACAGTGTTTGTCTGAAATAGATCGCGGCCTACGAGATGGTTCAGTAGTGTGGTTTTACCCACTCCAGATGATCCAAGGAGGCAATAGGTCTTGCCAGGCTCCAACACTTGGCGCACTTGATCCAGTCCGGAGCCGGTTATGTTGCTGAGCGCAGTCACCATGCAATGGATGTTGGACTGCCTCACCTCCGAAATCCTTTGTCTTATACTCTCTGGACTAACCAGGTCGCTTTTGGTCAGTAGGAGCATCGGCTGAATCTTCCCTTCGTTTATCATCACCAAGTAGCGCTCCAACCTGCGCAGATTGAAGTCAAAATCACAGGATTGCACAATCAAAGCAACATCCATGTTGGCCGCGATCGTCTGGTATTCGATGTTCCTGCCAGGTGTTTTACGTCGCAAGAACGACTTCCTGGGGAATAGGCCCTGAATGATGGCGAACGTATCGGAGTTGTGATACTGGACAAACGCCCAATCCCCTACGCAAGGATAGTCCAAGATTGACTCAGCGGAGAATAGGAAGTTGCCTGCAAGTTCAGCCAGGACTTCGCTACTCTCATTTCTGACAAGGTAGCTGTCTCTGTTGACTGCGGTTACGCGAGCCACGGTGCAATCAGGCCTGTTCAGCTCTTCTCGCCTGTCTCGAAACCATTGATCGAAGCCGAGATCTCTGAGTTCCATCTGCAATATCCTAATCTCTGATCATGGCGGCTGCAAGTGGGGTTCACCGTAGGTGAAGCGCCCCTTCACGTCGTCTACAGTCTCTTATAGAATGCTGGAGAAGACTAGGCTGGGAAGACCTTGGCGCCGGTCAACTGGGGGCTCGCAGCCAGCGGTCTACCGAGTTTTGCAGGCAGACATAAGGATGGTGGGCGATACTGGACGAAAGACAGAACTGCAAGCTTCGAACTGGCCTTTGGTCTATGAAATCGATAGGGTTCGACTCCCCCTACGGTTTGCCTTGGTCAAGTGTCTTAGATGCCATTCCCTGTGAACACCAACGAGCGGTGATCGATCTCATGCCCCCCACCACCGATTCCTTGCCAACACTCATCTTCCGACAAGGGTCTCCAACAGAAAAAGACAAGGGTGGGAAACGATGCCCGCCTCAGCCTTGTTGTGGACTGAGCCTGTTCGGGAAACACTTGAGACAGTACAGAATCGCGGGGAACGGGAACGTTCGAGGGAGACCTGGTTCAACGGGGCGACTTCTCAAGACCAATATCGGGCTTCCTGTTCGATCTCCGGTTCTCAGTGTGTCAGTACAGTCATGGTCTATACCCTTTTTCACTCCGGCAGCAGTCTCACATATCAGCCACGTCGTGAAGCGACCTCATTCCTGCCGACAGTTCCCCTCACCAGTAGCAGAGGAGTGTTGCCCTCATACAGGACCCTCTCTGCAACGCTGCCGAGGACCCAGCGGCCGATTCCAGACCGCCCATGTGTTGACATGGCTACCACATCGGCATGAATTTCATCAGCAAGGTTGATAATCTCTGTGGCTGCTTCGCCAAATATCACCCGGGATTCTACCGTCACTCCCTTCTGTTTCAGTTGAGCCCCTGTCTTTTCCAGATAATCTTCGGCCAGTGCTTTATCGCCTATTGCCAACACCTGAAGCAGTGTCACACTCATCCCAAGCCTGGAAGCGAGCTCTGCAGCATAAGGGATGGCAGCCTCGCTCTCCCTCGACCCATCGAGAGGCAGCAATGCCTTCCTCAGCATGTCTTTCTGGGGCACGTCAGGGCGGGGACCTTCCGCTCTGACAAGTGCCACTGGCTTTTTGGTGGCCCTGACGACCTTGTTGGCTATGCTCCCAATGGTCCATCGCCCAATGCCTGATTGACCATGTGTTGACAGTACAATAAGTCCGGTATTCTCCCTATCTGCATACTTCACAATCTCTTCGGCAGGGTTGCCGGCAAGATTCACGGACCTTACCTGAATTGCCAACTCTTTGCCCAGCTTCCTGGCGTACGCCTCGGTATCTTGCTTTGTGGACTCAGCCATTTTCTGCATATAGATCTGGTGCATGTGTCGATGCGGGTCGTCAATCGACTCACTGACATATATCAGGGTAACTTCAGCCCCCAGTCTTCCCGAGAGCTCCTCGGCATAGGGTAGGGCAATCTCAGCCAACTGCGAACCGTCGAGCGGAACAAGTATTCTTTCATACATCTATCAGTCCTCCAGATATCAATTCAGGCCTCCTTCAACTTGATAAGCAACCAGTGCCGGGCCGGTTCTCCATGCGAATCAACACATAGAGACCGTGCGGCCTTGCGCCATGTGAGATGGACTTCCGCTCATCGGACTCAGAACCGATGCGCGCAGTCTCAAGTGCTGGCTGCCGGCGTTCTTGATTTCCCATGTTTCTCTCTCCAGGAGTCCACCCAGACGATCAGCGGTGGCAGTACCACCAGGGTAGTCACCAGCGCGAAGAAGACGTCTATCACGGTTACCATGCCGAAGTCGCGCAGGATCGGGAAGTCAGTGGCGATCAGCAGCGCCGCGAAACCGCCGATCACGGTGAAGCCGGAGGCGATGATGGCCCGCCCTATCCTGACGATGCTGGTGGTCATCGCCCGTTGCGGATTCTCACCCTTGTCGCGCTCCTCGTAGTAGCGCATCATCAGCAAAATGGTGAATTCTACACCGATGCCTATGATAAGCGCGCCCAAGGATCCCGTCAGGGGAGTGTATTTCACCCCCAGGAGATACATCAACCCGCCCGACCATCCGATGATGAAGATCATTGGCAGGATAGCCAGAAGAGCGCGAAGCAATCTGAATCTGAAGAGGATCAAAATGCCCACGAAGACAAAAACGATGCCCAGCAAAGTCATCTTCTCCCTGCCGGTAGTCAGTGCACTCATAAGCGCGACCATGACTTCAGTTTGTCCGGTTACGGTGACCTTCACACCGTCAGGGGGCTCGCTGGTATAAGCCCTCAAATCTTTTGCCAGCTCCTTGGAGACGGCACTCTGCACCTCCCGACTGGAGACTACTACGTTGGCTGCAGCGAAGTCATCAGTAATGAGGTTCTTTCTGATGGGTTCTGGGATTTCCTGCAGTATCTGCCTGATCACTTGTGGATCCTGGGGGATCTGGCCCCCGGTGGCCTGCATGATGATGTCAGCAATACTGCTGGTGCCAGTAACAGTGTCGGAGTGCTCCTCCTTTACTCGTTGCTCGATTTGCCACATCCAATCGAGGACAGCCGGATCGGTGATGTCTTGAGCCTCGACAAGCAGGTTTGTTGACGAGACCCCGCTGCCGAGGGATGACACCGTGTTCATATCCTTTACCACCGGTATGTCCGCTGACATGAATTTCATTATGTTGCTTTCCGTATCAATGCGGGAGTCAACGAAGAGTCCTGTCCCAGCGAGGAGAACAGCGATAGAAACAATGACCAGAGGCTTCTTGATTACCCACGGGGCCAGGCGAGAGAGTCCTTTTTCTACGAAGTTGGTGCCCTGTTTGTTCGGCTGATGTCTCCCTTTACCTTGTGCTGCTTCTCTCTTGGATTCCTGGCGTCGATCGTGCCAATAGAGGACCGCTAGTAGGAGGAACATTGAGACCACATAGCAGACAGCAACCCCGATGATCAGGGTGAGTCCAAAATCACGGATCATGGGCACGGGTGAGAAGAAGAGGGCAGCGAACCCCAGACATGCGGCGACAATAGCAATGCCGATCGTCGGGCCGATATGGGTAACAGAGCTGACGATGGCATCGGCAGTGGTTCTATCTTCTCGCCTCTCCTCATCGTAACGATTGTGGAACTGGATGGCGTAGTCCACACCCAGCCCCACCAGGATGGGGAAGACCGCCATGGTAACTATAGTGATAGGTATGCTGAGTGCGCCCATGGCACCGAAAGCGTAAATGATGCCGAGGAACACAATGCCCAGCGGCAGCCAGCGCCATGCAAAGAAACCGCGGACTCTGAATATGAAAGTCAGGATGATGAGCATCAGAGCCACTGACAGGATCAGCATGTTGAGCATGGTGCCGCGCATCATGCGTTCCATTTCGCTCCTGAAGGCGGGGAGGCCGGTAACACTGGCACTGACATTTCCCTCAAAGCCCGCTCCGGCCACTGTGTCTTTGATTTCTTTAACCACATCCGCCTGCTCACTGTCTGACAATCTGGCATCGATGGTTATGGCGATGAGAGCATGACGGCTATCGGGGAATATCTGACTGAAATCCGCCCTCACCGTGCCGCTTTGCGGATCCGTAATGATTGCCAGTATCGCTTGCGGGTCTGTCGGCAACTGGGGGGTGCCGGTGACTTGGGCCACGGCCTGCTTGACGACAAACGCAGGGCCTATAGCCGAGACGACATTGGGGTTGGCTGCCATCTGTGTTTCGACAGCCTCTATAGCCGCCATATTGTCTGGTTGAACAAGGTGGTCCAGATTGTCCGCGGTGACAAGAACTATCGCCACACTGTCGCTGAAACGCTCTGTGAACCGCTGATAGTCTTGATAAACTTGAGAATCGGCAGATACATAGGTATCGTTTCCCGTGTCCATCTTGAGTCTCAGAGCCCCCAGGATGGAAGGGACTATTAGACATAAACATATGATAACCAGTAGCACATGTTTATTCTTTATGAAAATACCTAACCGGTTAAATAACTTGTTCATTCTTGCTCCATTCTCTCGTAGTCCCGGCTATGCCTTATCAGAACTGGTAACCGAAGATAACAAGAATATTTGCCCCAGGATTCTTCCAATACGCTCATTGCCTGCTCTACCCCATTCAGTATGTCTTCAGGCGCGCCGGAGCCGCCCGGTCAGCCCGATGGCTCAACTCATCTCCAGATTCAGCTTCACCGTTTCACACGGCAAAGCAATATAGAGTTGACTGACCAGACAGTCAGTCAACTGCAAAAAAAATTACCGGCAGATGCCATGGCAGAATATATCGGCAATCTCATCAGCAATCCGATCAACCGACTGAAGAGCGAGCGGCTGCAAACCGCCTTTCAGAGGTGGTCCAGCTATCATTCCCAACAGCAGAAGGGCAGCGGTCCGGCTGTCAATAGTCCGGAACTCCCCTGTGGCGATGCCGTCACTGACCAGCGCGTCAACCCTCGGTATGAGCTTCTCACCCAGGTTGATGAAAATGTCCTTCATTTCCGCCTCGGGGTTGACTCCAAAAAATGCGATTCGCATTAAGTAGGGCCGCGACCTGGCCATGTCAAGACATGCCGCGACCGCTGCGCGAAGCTTGGCCTGCCCCGACTCACCATTCTGTGCAATGGCATCCCATTTTATGAACAGCTCAGCCAGGGCGTCTTCCAATATGCGCTCAACTAATGCCTTCTTGCTGGTGAAGTGATAGAAAATGAGGCCTTTGGATACGCCGGATTCCCTGGCTATCTCGTCAATTGACAGGCCATGGTATCCCTTCTCTCCAAATAGCCTTTCCGCCGTCTGCAGTATGGCAGAATACCGCTCCGTCACAGCATGCGAATC
>MGMW01000097.1 GCA_001795035.1 Chloroflexi bacterium RBG_13_53_26 | reverse complement strand
AGGTCTCTCACTCTGGACGCGCCAACACCGACGAACATCTCCACAAATTCACTACCACTGATCGAAAAGAAGGGTACAGCAGCTTCCCCGGCAATAGCCCGCGCCAGCAACGTCTTGCCGGTCCCGGGTGGACCTATGAGCAGTACGCCCCTGGGTATCCGCGCCCCCAAAGCCGTGAATTTCTCTGGGGATTTCAGAAACTCAACTATCTCCTGGAGTTCCGTCTTTGCCTCCTCGACCCCAGCCACATCGGCAAAGGTCACTGAGGGCTTGTCACCACTGAACAGCCGGGCACGGCTGCGGCTGAAATTGAAGGCCTGGCTATTGGCACCTCGAGCGCCGCGCAGCAGAAACCAGAACAAACCAACAAGGAGGAGCACCGGCAGAAGCGTGAACAGCAATGAAGTCCAGTCAAACCCGCTGGAGTAGGGAGTATCGAAAGCAACATTGTATTCACGAAGTAGTGCAATGAAATCGTCCACGTACTCGGTAGATAAGGTAGACTTGAACTCGTCTCCCGCAGTGGTAGTGATGGACAGCTTCCTGTCATCCTTTATCTCAACTTTCTCAACCTCACCATTCTCAACCATAGCGATGACTTCGTATGCCTCTAGTGTCTTCACCTTCTCACCTCGGGGCAAGAGGGTTATCACCAGCACCACGATGGCAACTATGATGAGTAGATAGAGGAGAGTATGCTGTCGCTTAATCTTCATTCCAGCTACCTAAGTTTATCGCTCATTATAGCACAAAGCAAGTGCGTGCCTCCTCATTGGCCCCCGTCGGACGAGCCCGCACTGACAGGTAGCGTAGGAGACCCGTGTCTGAGCCACATTCAAGACCAGAAACCATAGACACCATGCGATAGAATATAGTGCAGGGCCAACAGACTCTTGTGAGATCGGAGTCCTTGGTAACAGCTATGCCAGCCAATCTGCCACCGCAGTACTATGAAGCTGAGAAACGCTACCGGCTCGCCAAGACGCCTCAAGAGAAAATCGAGGCTCTTGAAGAGATGTTCTCCATCATGCCCAAGCATAAGGGCACTGACAGGTTGCGCGCTGAGCTCAGAACGAAGATCGCCAAGTTCTATGAAGAGGCTGAGAAAAGGCCGATGGTCGGCAGGAAAGGCAGCCTGCTCTACTATGTCAAGAAGGAAGGTGCCGGACAGGCCGTTTTGCTGGGGCTTCCCAGCACGGGCAAGTCCAGACTGGTCACCACTATCACAGGAGCCTCCTCACAGGTAGCGGATTACCCCTTCACCACCCAGCTACCTATTCCAGGCATGATGGAATTTGAGAATATCCAGATACAGCTCGTGGATCTCCCTGCGATAACAGCACCCAACGTTAGCTCATGGCTACCCAATGTGGTTAGAAACGCCGACCTTCTGCTGGTAGTTGTCGATCTGACCCAAGAGCCAATAACCCAGGTGGAGGCCACCATCGAGTGGCTGGCCAAATTCAGAATAGGGCTTCCCCAAGACTCCAGAAGGGCTGAGGAAATGACAACCTGGAAGAAGGCCCTGATCATCGGCAACAAGATAGATGCCGAGGGAGCAGCAGAGAACTATCGAATCCTGGAATCGTACTACCATGGGAGATTCCCTGTGATTTCCACATCTGCTCAACGGGCTGATGGGCTGGAGCAATTGAGAGCGGGCATCTTCAGGGCACTGGATGTGATTCGGATATATACGAAGGTTCCGGGGCAGAAGCCGGACCTGACCGATCCTGTGGTGCTCAAGAGGGGAAGTACCGCCCTGGATGCCGCCGAATCTGTTCACAAAGACTTCGGAAGGAATCTGAGATACGCCCAGGTCTGGGGCTCAGGCAAGTTCGATGGCCAGAGAGTCAAGAGAGACTACGTCCTGCAGGATGGCGACGTCATCGAGCTGCATATTTGATTCCGCCCGCATGCTGATTCATTAGTCCTCTAAAGCACGGCGGTGCCTAAGCTGGCAGACCGAAGTTGGATCTCACCCTCACCCAATCTTCCTTTGAAGGAAGAACATAGTTTCTGGTCCTGCTCGGGATGGGCAAGCCCGTTCCCTTCTTGATGTCAACCGCCATCTCAGCCGTCTTCATGGCAACCATCACCGAATCCAGGATGGGAACCACCTGGCCATCAACGGTGATCTTGTTGAATCCGGCCATGCTGCAGAGCAGACTGGTACCAGCACAGCCAAGCACGATCACATCAGCGCCATCGGCAACACACTCTCTGGCCACCTCGGCCACGCCGTCTGCGGCCAACTGCGGATTCCCCAGCCATTTCTCCCACACCCTGGCGAAGGGTTCTTTATCGAACCGTATCCCATTGGGTATCAGCCGATCCTCCAGGCCGTGCTCCCTGACCTGCTCCTCGAGTTGGGCAAGTTGACCGGGCATATTGGTACCGATTATGGCGAATTTGCGGCCCAACTGACAGGCAAAGTGCATGCTGGATTCAGCAGGACCAAAGATCGGTATACTAACAACCGATTTCGCTTCTTTGATCCCTGGGTCCCCGAAGCAGTGCACACAGGCAGCATCGAAGCCCTCCTTGTCCGCCTCGATGAAAGCCTCGACTATTTCCTTCTTACTCATGAGAGCAAAGTAGGGGTTATCGAAATCGAGAACATTGTCCCCCTTAAGCCCCTGCCTTATCGGCTTCAGCACCACTTCAGTGTCGGGCCGCAGCGCTTTGTTGAAGCTCTGCTGCACCATACTAAACCAGATATCGTGGAATTCCTTCGGCATCTCTGTGATGTGTACCAGGCAGATCTTCATTATGCCCCCTTTATTTCTCTGACTTCTTAGCAGTCCTGGCTTATGGCCTTATTCAAGCAAACCTGGCCAGCAGGTTCTTTCCCATCTTAATACGTCATCGCCTTTCTGCCAACTACATGATATTGACCGGTGCCAATCAATGAACAAGGGATCTTCCGATCCCAAAATACGGTTATCATTTGCCCAAGGCCTCAAACTCACGAGATACCTTGTATTCGGAAGAGTCTCAAGGCGTTCCCGGTGGTCTTCTCTGCCACCACCTCCGGTGGCAGACCTTTCATCTCCGCCGCGGCCTGCAAAACACGGCCGACATCCGCCGGCTCCGACCGATGCCCTTGATATACCACTGGAGAGTCCGTCTCCAGCAAGAGGTTCTCCAGAGGAGCCTCCCTCACCGTCCTGCGATGCTCCGCATGGTACTCGACGGCCAGTGTTGCGGAGACAAAGTAGCCCCGGTCCAGGATATCCTTCAGCACGCTAGTTGGCCCGGTGTACCAGTGAAAGACAGCCTTGTCCACACCTGCCTCATTGGTCAGATCAAACGAATCCCTCCAGGCATATCTCGAATGGACGATCACCGGCTTGTCGTAGCGCCCCGCAAGAGCCAGGACTGCGCCGAACGCCCTGTGCTGCAGGTCCTTGCCACTAACACCAACCACCTTCTTATGATAGTCCAAACCCACCTCGCCTATGGCTACAGCATCCGACAGGTTGTCTTCAATAAACCGCATTTGGTGCTCAATAGATGAAGCAGTTTCGTGAAGAAGGCCTGGATGCAGACCGAGCGCTGGCCAGATGAAGCCGCTGTACTTTGCAGCTATCTCCAGCACTTGGTTGTTCGATTCGAGATCCGAGCCAACGGCAACTATGGCCACCACCCCACTCTGCCTGGCCCTTTCTATCGCCGAGGCCAAGTCCTCCAGTTCCTCCAGATGGGCATGAGAGTCGATCAGGCGATAGGAGAGAGTCATTGACCGATAACGTGCCCTTCCACGATAGCACGTACCGCCACAAGTCCGGGGGATCCGGCGGGCAGCTCCGTTATGGGCCGGCCGATCAGATCGAACTGGCCAATGGCCTCATCATGGGGGACGAAACCCAGGACCTCAATGCCAATCTCCCCTGCGGACCGCCGGAGCAATTCCTCATTGCCCTGGACCCTGTTGAAGACCAAGCCGAGCTTGTCACAGCGGATGACCCTGTCATCCGAAATCATCCTTCTTATCAGGGAAGCGGTCTGCAGGCCCCTGGCAGTGGCATCGCTGACAACAATCAGTGTATCCAGATGCCTGACCACCTGCCTGTTGATCTGCTCCACCCCGGCCTCGCCGTCGATGATGATGGTGTCGAAGCTTCTGGAGAGCATCTCTATCGCCCCGCGCAGCAGATCGTTCACAGGACAGAAACACCCCTGGGTCTCAGTGCGCCCCATAGCCAGCAGGGCAAAGCTGTCCGTCTCAATGAGCGCCTCCAGAACCATATAGTCCAGCATTTCGCCCAGTTGAGCCTTCTCCTCCTGACTGCCACTCCTGGCTGTCCTGATGATCTCCTCACGAACCTGACCCATTGTCCGCTTCACCTGCACCCCGATAGCACTGGGTAGCCCCAAGGCCGGGTCGGCATCGATCAACAGCAACCGACCAGCCATGCTGCTATCCAGCAGCGCCCTGGTCATCATAGCCGTGAACGCCGTTTTGCCCGTGCCGCCTTTGCCGGAGACAGCCACCAGCCTCTTTTTCTTGGGGGGCAGAGATTCAGACATCGACATTTACACCCAACATACTACTCATTCTCTGAAGCGAAAAAGGCTGCCCAAGCAGCCGAAACATCAACCAGGCTAGGAGTCAGAAGGACCTTCGGATTCGGAGATCATTTGCTTGCGCACCTTGACAACTTCCTTGATCTCATCGCACACGGGCTGATCGGGGCAGGTCTTGCAGTCTCCTCCATAGCTGCACACATAGGCATCAAAGCCCCTGGCTTTCCAGTCTGCCACCAGAATACTCTTGTATATCTTCTTCACCTGAGCGCCTATGTCGTCCAGCGGCCCCAAATCCTCCCTGCTTGAAGTAACAAAGAGTATCTCCATTGCCTCTACCTCGGGCACCTCCGATTTGAATATGGCCATCAGTGACCTCCCCAGAGTCTCAAAGCAGAAGCCTTTTTCGGCAGCCTCCTTGCTCACCCTGGACCAGATAAGCTGGGACGTACTCCGAATCATATACCCTTCTATCTGGTCAGCAACGAACTGGGTATGTTCCAGCTTCTGGTGGTCCTTCTCACTCAGCCCCGCCCCTGCCATTATCAATACCTGTCCGAAGGGCAAGCTGGCCCCCGGCGACTCCGGGATATCGGGGCCAATTAAGGTGATCCTACCGTCTGCGATGAGAGCAGGACTGTCCGTCCAAAACAGAAAGGCAGAGGAGCCCACATCAGGGTTGCCCATCTCCACAAAGGTATCGCTGCGCAATATGACGTCACTGTTTGTACCGGGGCCGACTTTGACCGGCAGGCCCTCCAGCAACTTGTCCACCCCGGAGGGGCAATCGATTTCCCTGACCCTCCTCCCCTTTTGCCGCAGCCCGCCCACGTATTCAGCTAGCTTTGTCAGATAAGCATCATAGATAGCCACAGTCCGCTTCCCTTTCGCCCGCGCCTGTCTGAAAGACAGCTTCTGACAGCTCTACCTGATGATTCCTCGTCCATCGAAAAAGATGACCCTTCGGCCAACAAGGGACCTTCCCCCTGGTAAGCGAAGGGTCTCTTTGGGAAACACCCTCTTGCTTCAGATTAACGGGCAGACTTGGCAGCAACAGAGTCAGTTTGGGCTTTTTGGGCCACCTTCTCGGCAGCTATCACTGCAGCCCCCACTGCACCGGCGATCTGAGGGTCCATGGGCAACCTCTTGATCTTCACCTTCAACCGCTGCTCCAGCGCCCTGGCCAAGCCCTCGTTCTTGGCACATCCTCCGGTCACGACCACGTCCTCCACCACACCCACCCTGCCCACCATGCCACTTAGCCGGCCAGCCACCGAGTTATTGAGGCCGGCTATGATATCAGCCAACTCGACACCCTCATTGATCAGGGTGATCACCTCAGACTCGGCGAAAACACTGCACTGGCTGCTGATAGCCGCAGGCTTCTTGGCCTCAAGGCCCATGGTTGAGAGTTCCTCAAGGCTTAGTTGGAGAGTTCTAGCCATAGCCTCGTAGAACTTCCCGGTTCCAGCAGCACACTTGTCATTCATCACAAACTCCAGGACCTTGCCCTTGTCGGTCACAGACATCACCTTGCAGTCCTGCCCGCCGATATCAATCACCGTCCTCGCCGTGGGAAGCAGCCATTGAGCCCCCCTGGAATGGCAGCTTATCTCTGAGACATTCTCATTGGCAAATTCCACCTTGAGCCTGCCGTAACCCGTGCCCACGACATAGTCCAGGTCCTCCAGCTTTGACAATCCCGCTTTCTGTAGAGCTTCGTCCATAGCTTTACGCGCCGTCACCTCAGGCTTGACAGTGGAGGGTGTAATCGCATATGACACGATTTCCCCGTCCTTCATGACAACCGCTTTGCCAGTAGCAGAACCTATGTCGCAGCCTCCAACAATCATGATTTCTCCTTGTCACATTCCTTTTCTATGGTCACACGCAGCCTTCCTGCTCGTATCTAGCCTAGCCCCATGGCACTGAAGAACTTGCTCAACTTATCCTTGCACTCCTCGGGAGTGGTGTACCTCTTATCAAAGAGGTCCAGCCCTATGTGAATATAGGGAACCTTCAGCTCCTGGCATATCTCCCTCATGATGCCAGTGCTGGCAGACCCATCTTTATGCCCCATGTGGCCCGGCCAGATGACGAGATCTATATCATAGTCTTTCACTACCCGCGCGATATCGCTGGCAAAGTAATCGGCAGGACCACGCGCCTGCCTAATCATCGGTGAGTCATACAGGTTCCTCTTGGCCAGCCCCTTGAAAATGGTCTCTTCATTCCTCAGGTCGATCGGCGTGTAGGGCTGAAGCCCAAACATCTCCATCACCAGCACAGCACCCCACTCCTGCTCCAGCCAGGGCATCAACTCGAAGACCCAGCCAAAGGGCAGCAGGTCAAACCAGAAATACCTGATCCTCTCCTTGGGTACTGGGCCTGTCTTGTTCTTGACGCGTTCCTCAGCATCAGCGTACAGTTGTTGCAGCCACTTGGTTCCCCTCGGCCTGCCGGTCTGGAAGACCTGGGTGGCAGCAAAGGCCTGTGGCCCACCAACTCCCCACCCGTGGGGACAAGGATGTGCCCGCCTCAACTGGGTGTATTCTGACAGAATTTCATACTGCTTGTTTGTCTCCCTGCAAACCTCCCTGAGCTTGTCGAGGTCCAGTTTGGCACCCGTGTGCTCTTCCAGGAAGGCGACCATACGCCTGAGCTCCCCAGCGTAGTAGTCTATGCCCCGCTGATCCTCGAAATAGGGCGGGTCACTGGCAAATATGGGAACATCACGCCATTTCTTGTTCCGCGCCACAGCCTGGTGCAGCATATTCCCAGCATCGCAGGGATGTATCAACCCAATGAGCGCCCATGGCTTCGGCGTCAGTCCCGCCTCTATGTAATACAGGGACAGCCGGCACGCAGTGCACCAGTCTGTCCCCAGCCCCATGGCCTCGGCAGCATCAATATCCTCCGTCAGATAGGGTGCCGAGGCGGCCAGAAACGGAGTGGCCATGATCATATACCAGGGGAGTCCCATGGCTTCGTAAATCTCCGGAGCGGCGCAGAAGTAGCCGGCGACGAAGGGTTTACCCTCCTCGGCACAGCGCACTATCTGGTCATACCGCTCCACAGTAATGTCGGTTATCTCCTTGCTGAGCTGGCTCATGGAGTCAGGCATCGTTGCCAGGATGCCCGACAGGAAATTGAAATAGTCGCGTTCCTGTCTGTACCGATTGAAGGTATCCGGGTCATACTTGTATTGTCTGAGTTTCTTTGTTGTCATCGTTTACCTCCCCATCATTTCCAGGAATGCCTGTACCCGCGTTCTCAACTGCCCGGCACCGACGTTGATGTAATCTCTATCCAGCCTGATGTAGGGAATGCCCGCTTCCTTAAGATCCTCGCCGGTCATAAACTGCTCCCCCGTCCAGTTGTCGCACATCACCAGCCGCTCTGCAATCACCCCATCCACGTTAAACTCGCAGATCATATCCTTGATGAAAGCAGATCTTCTGGGCTGGTCCCCAAACATTCTGGCGCAGGAAGGGCGGTCGGCTATGTAGTATCGGGCTAGAGCCGTGACAGGATCCTTCTCTTTCTCATCGATATCCTTCCACATGATTCGGGTGCCAAAACACATCGAGTCGGTGACCACCAGACCACCCTGGCTCTCAATCACTTCGATGTAGGCTGGATCGTCCAGTATGCCGCCAATAAGCATTATCCTGGCGCGGTGGTCGGAATGGCCCGCAGATGACTGGCTCAGTTCGTCAACAAGCTCCTTCAGGAGCTTGTTGTACTCCTCTCTTGGCATGGCCGTGCCCGCCACCATAACCGCCAGCGTTTCCACACCGGTGATCGGGGGATTCTTTCGCTTCCTTAACTCATAAAGCTGCCTCTGCAGTCGGCGTGTTTCGTTGTGCAGCTTGATGGCCTTCCACAAGCGTTCATCGGAGACAAAAATTCCGAAGTGGTCCTTCATAGATTCCCTGAACAGGGATACTTCCTCCCGGAACCACTCCACCTGCGGTTCATCCACCTTCTTCGGGAGGCTGATAAGGCGCAGGTACGGAGTGTCTATCTTGCGCTTCCAGTGGTCGTAGATGCGGCGGACGTGATCGCAGCTGTTGACCCAGACCACACCGTCTAGAAAGCTGTACTCGCCTCTCAGACCTAGGTCAAGCGAGTGACGGACAAAGCTGCAGTTGATGCTGCTCACACAGGTATCAGCCATGTCCGTCCCGGCGCTGCCCGTACCGCGCATCCGGAACGGGACAAAGCCCGCCGCTGTAATAACCTCCTCCGGGACATAGGAGCAGTAGCAGCCTATGACTCGGCCACCCTGATCCTTCCACCTCTGCAGAGCAGGATTGACCAGCATCTGGGTAGCTTCCTGGAATTCCTTCAGTGCCTTGGACTTCACCTTGGTACTCAATTCACTTTCCCCCTTTCCAGGCGGTGCCTCACAAAGCACCGCTCGCGGTTTTGTTGCCTGCATTCTTGTCCGTCGGTCTGGCCACAGTCTAGCAAGGAAACAGAGGTTTGGTCAAACAATTTCGTGTACCGATCGGATTTTGACTTTGATATCACAGATGGCGGTTGTTCCGCAAGTTCTGCCTTCTCAACATATCCGCCCGTCAGTGTCTGCCAGGAGTTTGAGGGGATACTGCATGTTGGCAGGGAGCAGATCGCAAACCCTGTCACGATCGGTAAGGTTTCCAATGATGTAAAACAGTCTAGTGGCCGTTGCGCTGGTGTGGTACAATCCTTGATCAGTCGGATCCTAGGGAAAAGGAGGGAGAAGGTGTATCAGAATATCCTGGTTCCATTGAATGGTTCAAAGGTGGCGGAGTGTGCGATACCCTGGGCAACGGAGCTCGCTAAACGCTGTGGGTCTGAGAAGGTCACTCTGGTGCGAGTCATAAAGGAAACCAAAGGCTACAAACAGGCAGCCGATTATAGCAAGCCGCCGGAGCAGACGATGTCCAGCCAAGCCAAGGGTGGGAAGGAAAAAGACGTCGAACAGTATCTGGCCGTAGCTGCCAAGAAGATGCAGGATGAAGGAATCAAGGTACAGACAAAAGTGCTCCTCGGGAAGGCAGCTCAGGCGATTGTCTTCTATGCAGAACACAATCCCTGCGATCTGATTGTCATGGCAGGGCATGGGCGCGGTCGTCTGGGAAGGTTGCTCCGCAGCAGTGTTTGCTTGAAGGTATTCAGAGGCACCTGCAAGCCGGTGTTGATGGTCAGAGGCCCTGGGTGCGTGCCTGGCGTGTAGCATGATCTAGTATCCGGATCCGACGTCACAGTCTCTCTTGTGGATGGGCTGTGTACACAACACAGTTTTTCCTCCGATGGTAGGGTAGCTTCTGGGGTCGGGGTGACCTTCGCTATTGGTATGCCGTCACCCCCTGGGACAACATCTATTATGCCAGATGGCCATCTGAGATTCGCGACCTCTTGGCCTCTCTGAAGGCTCTACCGCCACACGGCCGTACTCATCCTCAGATCACAGAAATCACAGATTGATCAATCTGTCCGCAATCTGCTAGGATGTAGCGCAGTGCGCTCCCTTTCTGGGTCCGAACCAGCGTATGGCAGCCTGAATCAAGCGATCTTAACGAAACTAAGAAGGAGATAGCATAGCCGATACTCTGGAAACACTGCGGGAGATAAGGGAGATAAACTCCTCTTTCCCTTACACCGCTCCTGTCAGAGCATGCAAGGAGCAAGGGAAAAGGGTCATCGCTTTCCAGTGCACCTACGTGCCCGAGGAAATCATTCATGCCGCAGGCATGGTGCCAATAAGGCTTACCGGTGATTCTCAGGAACCAGCCCTTGAAGAAGCCAATGCCTACATGTATATCAATACCTGCTCCTTTGTCCGAAGCTGCCTCGACCTGGTCCTCAGAAATCAATACCACTTCCTGGATGGCTTTGTCTCAGCCGCTACCTGTGACTGTCCCCGTCGCTTGACCGATGTCTGGAAGCACTATGATTTCACCCCTTTCGTGCACATTGTCGACGTGCCCCGCAAAATGACCAAGTCAGCTCACGATCTCTATCACAACGAGGTGCAAGGTCTAAAAGACAGGCTGGAGGGCTTCTTTGATGTGGAGATCACGGATGAGGCACTGCGGCAGACTATCAAGGTCTTCAACAGGACCAGAGAGCTCCTCAAGGAGCTTTACGATCTGAGAAAATCGGACTGCCCGCCGATTACCGGGGCTGAGGTACTGGAGGTACTCAACGCTGGCTTCAAGATGCCCAGAGAGGAATTCAATGGACTCCTGGAGAGACTCGTGGGAGAAGCCAGTAGTGGTCAGCGGGCGGTCAAGGGCAAGTTCAGACTGATGATCAACGGCAGTCCGCTGAACAACCCCGAGTTCGTCAAAACCATCGAAGACCTGGGGGGTCTGGTGGTGGTGGATGAACTCTGCACGGGAGTGCGGCACTGGTGGGACCTGGTAGATGACAGCCCCGAGATTGACCCGGTGGAAGCCCTTTCCCGACGCTACCTCAACAACTTCCCCTGTCCTCGCATGTTTCCCCCTGAGGAACGGTTCAATAGAGCACTGCAACTGGTCAAGGACTATCGTGTTGATGGTGTAGTCAGTGAGGTGGTCCGCTACTGTGTTCATTGCGCTCACGATCAGCCCCTGCTCAGGAGGAGGTTGGAGATACAAGGAGTGCCTGTTCTGGAGCTGAGTATTGAATACGGAGCGTCAGGAACAGGCCAGATAATGACTCGGGTGCAGGCTTTCCTTGAAATGCTGGAGGGGAGAGCACGAAGATGACACTGAAAGTCGCAGATACCACAAAGCTGGGAGAGATCATAGAGGTGGTGGATGCAGTGGCCCAGATGCAAAGGCAGCGTCACGAAAGACAGCCTGATGCCATCAACTACGAGATTGTGGTGGGCTACTTCCGCAGGGTGCAGAGGGCCAAGGAGGAAGGCAAGCTCCTTGTCTCCCACACCCCAATGATTCCGCCGGAGATCTTCTATGCCATGGATATCGTTCCACTGCAGCTGGAATTCGCGGCCACAGTGGCAGCCCAAATCGTAAAGGGGGTTGAGGACTGTTTCAGTGCCGCCGCAGCATTCGGGCTTGCCCCAGAGATATGTTCTGCCCAGCGCCTGATAGCTGGCCAGGCTATCCAGGGATGGCTGCCTCGCCCTGATGCCCTCGTCTGGAGCAACCAAGTCTGTGACAATACCGCCAAGGGTAGCAACCTCCTGGCAGAAGTCTATGATTGCCCCCGCTTCTTCCTCGACCGCTCTTATCAATATTCTGAGAGGGGGGTGCAGTATTTTACTCAACAATTGCAGGAATTGATCTGTTTTCTGGAAGATCTCACCGGGCGCAAGATGGACTGGGATCGATTTGCCGAGGTGATGGAGCGCTCGCGCCGGCTGCAGGAGCTGCATCGAGAGATCCGCGAGCTAAGGAAAGCAGTGCCCTCGCCATGGCGCAACCTGTGGTTTATACATATGATGGGCACAGAAATGTACATGGCAGGAACCGCAGAGGCAATCGCTCACCTTGAGGCAATAAGAGATGCCGCCAGGCAAAAAGTGGAGGAGGGTAAAGGATATGTACAGGAGGAGAAGTTTCGCCTCCTCACCATATTCGTCCCACCAGCATGTGCATGGGCATTAATGGGCTGGATGCAAGGTAAACACGGGGCAGTTTGTGTCGCCGAGCCTTATTTCTCCTACAGGGATGGAGAGAACATTGACCCAGGAAAGCCCCTGGAGAGTCTGGCCAGGAAGAGCTTCTACTGCCCTATCTGTGGTCCAATGCATGGACCGGCGGAGGAAGGTATCCTTCGAGACGCAGTCAGAGATGCCATAGACTACAGAGCTGAAGGCGCGGTCTGTTTCGCTAGCATCGGCTGCAGGCAGACCGACGCTTGTATCAGAATGCTGAAGGACTCCCTGCAGGAAAAAGCTGGTATTCCCACACTGGTCCTCGACAATGACACCTACGATCCGACCTATGTTCCCGAGGATCAATTGAAGGACAAACTGGAGGAGTTCTTCGAGTTGCTTGAAGAGCGAAAATAGGAAAGACCTCCTCTTCACCCAAAGCCGCTGGTGATCAGCTTGACATCTCCCAGGCACTTCAACACATTTCAGCGATTGTACAACGGACCCGCGGGTATTGCGGAATTGAGGCATATTTGGGTATCATTCGTTCCTTGACTGGACAGGCGGGAGAATGGAGGTTACGCTAGTATGCAGCCTGATTTCTCAGTAGTCATCGAGGTCAAAAGATGTTTGTAGCTGGTATAGATATTGGCTCACGCGGTTCCAAGGCAGTCATAATGGAGGACAGCAGAATGGTGTCCTTCAGCATCTGTGAAACAGGCCCGGAAAGCAGCAAGACTGCCCGGTTCACTATAGACGAGGCACTTAACGGCACCGGGCTTTCGCTTGAAGACATAGGGTATGTTGTGGCTACAGGATATGGAAGGATACTGGTGCCCTTTGCCAAGGCCAATGTTTCCGAGATCTCTTGTCACGCCCGGGGGGCCAACTGGTACTTCCCCTCAGTGAGGACCATCCTCGACATGGGAGGGCAGGACTGCAAAGCAATCAACTGCGACGAGAACGGCCGAGTGACCAACTTCATTATGAATGATAAGTGCGCCGGGGGCACTGGCAGATTCCTCGAGGTGATTGCCGATGTGCTGCAGGTTCCTCTGGACGAAATCGGTGACCTGTCGCTGAAGTCAACACAGGATATCACTTTCAGCACTGTGTGCGCCGTCTTCGCCAAGTCCGAAGCCCTCGCTCTACTGAGAAAGGGTGTATCCAGGAGTGATATCCTGGCCGGGCTGCATGATGCCATAGCAGTGCGCTGCCTCAATCTGCTGAAGAGGGTCGTGATAAATAAGGACTTTACGGTCACTGGTGGCATCTCCAAGAATATCGGCATGGTGGAGAAGATCAAGAACAAAGTCGGTCTGGAGCCGGTGCTGGCTCCAGACCCACAAATCATCGGCGCTCTGGGAGCAGCTCTTTTTGCCCAAGAGAAAGCCCAGGCACAGAGCAAATGAAGGGCAAGCCGGATGATTGCAGGCGATAGCTTCAGTAGCGCTCAGGAGGTTTAGCTGTGCTCTTTGCTGGGCTGGATATGGGAAGTCTGACCACCAAGGTGGTTATCATGGAAGACAACGAGGTGTTGTCATGGAATATGATCAATTCGGCAGAGGAAGGGGAACTTCGGGCCAGAAAGGTCATAGCGGCTGCCCTGGAAGACACCGATTTCCGTCTCGAGGACATTGTCTATATTGTGGTCACGGGTGCAGGAAGGAAGTCCATTTCCCTGGCTCACAAACAGAGAGCTCCTGGTTCCTGCTTTGCCAGAGGCATTAACCGACTGTTTCCCACAGTCAGAACAGTAATCGACGTCGGGGCAGAGACCTGCACAGTAGTCAGGATCAACGAAAGGGGAGCGGCAGACGATTCCATCGGCAACGAAAGGTGTGCCTCAGGTACAGGTGTTTTTCTTGAAACCATGGCCAAGTTGATGCAAATGCCCTTGGAAGAGATGGCAAGGGCATCCCTGCTGGCCGAGGGCAAGGCCGAGATCTCCAACATGTGCACTATCTTCGCTGAACAAGAGGTTATCTCTCACGTACACCGGGACCCTCCAACACCCAAGAACGATATCATCGCCGGTATACATGCCTCTATGGCCACGCAGGTTGGTGGGCTGGCCAAGAGAATAGGCATCGCGGGGGATGTCGCTTTTACCGGTGGTGTGGCCAGAAATATCGGCTTTGCACGTGCATTGGAGGAGCACCTGGGAATCAGGCTGACAATACCTGATGAGCCCGAGTTGGTTGCAGCACTGGGAGCGGCCTGCATAGCCCGCGAGGAAGGTGTCCGGAAACCATGAACCTCAATCCCCCATCCAAATCGAGAACATAGCCACCTTTTCAGTATCAACCCTCCCGAAATCCTGCGCGCGGGAAGGCTTGCAGCTTGTTGGCACTGCACTCACACCGGAGGCTTCTGCTCTGACTGAATGCTGCGAATCTTCTCCACAGCCTTCAAAGCAGCCCAGTGAACACCCCAATTTCTGTCTTTCACAGCAGCCGTGAGTGCGGCAGTTGCCTGGGGATCCCCAATGCGTTCCAGCGCTTTGACTGCGGAATAGCGAACGGGCGAGAATGAGTCCTTCAGCACAGCGGCAATGGGACCGACCGACCGGGGATCAGCGATCTTGCCCAGGGCTTCGACAGCAGCCTGGCGGACGCTTGGATCCTTGTCCTTTATGGTCTGCTGTAAACGCTCGACAGATGCAGCATCACCGATCATGCCAAGAGCTTTGGCTGCACCCCAACGCATTTCGGGATTGCCTCCATCAAGGGCCTTGAGCAGCGGGGGTACTGCAGCCTGTCCCATCCGCGCCACAGACTCAACTGCAGCCTCACGCACTTCCAGGTAGCCGTCTCCCAGAACAGCCACCAGGGCAGGAATAGCACGAGTGTCCCCGATTGAGCCCAGCGCCTCGGCAGCAGCCGCACGGACAGGCCAACTCGAGTCCCTGCCCAGCACTTCGACCAGGGGAACAACAGCCTCCGCATCTGCAATCATTGACAGTGCCAGAGCTACGGCCCTGCGGACATCCGAATCTCCATCCCCCAGTGTCTTCGTCAGAGGTGCAACAGCCGCGGCATTCCTGATCCAGCCGAGAGCCTTGGCCGCAACCAGGCGAACATCCGCATCTCCATGATGAAGAGCCTCAACAAGATGAGGTATTGCTGGCGGGCCCATCTTGACCAGCTCTTGTGCCGCAGCCTTGCGTGCCTCCCAACGGCGGTTACTCAGTTCTGCAATCAGACTTGCCACATTATCCACTTATTCTTCTCCGCTGTGATAGAACGGTGTTCGCCGGACTAGCCTCAAGAACTGGTGGCTGCTATCCGCCTTCGTACTTGAACGACACCTTTATCTTCGTCCGGTAGGCACGGATCTTGCCGTCCTCGAGCTGCATGTCCATTTCAACAACCTCCGCAATACGAAGGTCTCTTAGAGACTTAGCTGCTTTTTGCACAGCGGAAGCTGCGGCCTTCTCCCAGGAATCGGTGCTCGTCCCGATTATCTCGATCACCTTGTACACACTACCATCTGCCATAGTGCCCTCCTTTTTCCCGTGGAGCAGTCGATCCAACGATCTGCTTCGATCCATTGGGAATGTTAGAGCACAGAATGTCCTGTGTCAAGCCTGTGGGGGCTGCACTACCTTAGTGACCGATACTTATGATAGAATACAAGGCGATAGTAGGCATACGACAGGAAAGGAGGCACCAAACATGATCAAGGAATTCAAGGAGTTCATCATGCGAGGCAATGTCATTGACATGGCTGTTGGCATCATCATCGGCGTCGCCTTTGGCGCCATCGTGTCATCTCTGGTGAAGGACATAATCATGCCGCCCATAGGGCTTCTCTTGGGCAATGTGGACTTTGCCAACCTGTTTGCGGTCATTAAGGAGGGCGAGATTGCAGCAGGACCATACGATACCCTTGCTCAAGCCCAGGCTGGCGGTGCCGTCACCATCAACTACGGGCTCTTCATAAACTTCGTGATAACCTTCCTCATTGTCGCCTTTGTCGTCTTCCTGATGATCCGTCAAATCAACAGGATGCGCCGAGTCCCAGCAGCAGCTCCGACCACAAAAGATTGCCCCTACTGTTTCTCCTCCATCCCGATCAAAGCGACCCGCTGTGGGCACTGCATCTCCGAGTTGAAGACGGCGTAGAGGCATTCACACTCTCTGGAAGTCGTGTGAGCAGAACTTGAATGGCCAGTCTGCAAGAACTGGTTATTCTGTCTTTGGTGGTCACCTGTCGACACCCTGGTCGATTGGGCTTCGCTACGAGCTCCTCTATTCGGTCTCGACTTGCCTCTCTGCCTCCAGAGTCCTTATACCGCCGGAGATGTTCCTGGCTTGGAATCCGTTGAGGCGCAAGGCGCGGCAAGCATAGTATGACCTTTGCCCCACACTGCAATAGACCATGATCTCTCTATCACGTGGCAGTTCATTCATTCTGTCCCGAAGCGTGTTGAGTGGGATATTGGTGGCTCCCTCCATGTGCATACGGCCAAACTCATGAGCCTCACGAACGTCGAGAACATATGGTCTGGGCTCCCTGATATCTTTCCAGTGTGCTATTGGGGCATCTCCTCGCAAGGCATTGGCTGCAATCATACCGGCAATGTTGACAGGGTCCTTGGCAGCACCGAACTGTGGCGCATAGCACAGCTCGGCTTCCTCCAGATCGAAAACGGTGGAACCCCGTTGCAGGGCCATAGAGATCACGTCTATTCGTTTCTCAACACCTTCCTCACCGACTGCCTGAGCACCAAGAACTCTGCCATCTTGCGTCGAGAAGATGAGTTTCATCGTGATGGGTCTCGCCCCCGGATAGTAGTTGACATGCTGCCCCGGGTGCAGGTAGACCTTCTCGTACTGTGCCGGTTGGCCGCCGACCCCATAGCGTCGCAGGGTCTTCTCGCTGGCACCAGTGGCCGCAACGGTGATATCGAAGACCCTACAGACCAGTGTGCCTTGAACACCCCGAAACCTGGCATCACGGCCCAAGATCACATCGGCTGCGATCCGGCCCTGACGATTGGCAGGACCTGCCAGTGGAATGAGACTCCACATGCCGGTGACACAGTCTCGCACCTCTGCAGCATCACCTACCGCCCATATTTGCTCATCACTCGTCCGCATCTGATCGCTGACACGGATGCCACCGAGATGCCCTGTCTCCAGCCCGGACTCCTTTGCCAGTCGAATTTCAGGGCGCACACCCACTGCCAGCAGCACCATGTCGCAATCGTAACTGACACCGGACTTGGTAGCCACTGAAATGGTTACTCCATCGGCCCTCTGTTCGAATCCAGCCACCCCATCGTTCAGATGAAGCGAGACTCCTTTGGCAGTCAGGTGTTCTTGGATAGGCACAGCCATCTCCGCATCGATCGGCGGCATGACCTGCGGAAGCATGTCGATGATGGTGACTGAGATACCGCGCTTGACCAGGTTCTCGGCCGTCTCCAAGCCAATGAATCCGCCGCCGACAACAACTGCCCGCCCGGCGTTTCTGTCAACTATCCACTCTCTTATCTGGCGACTGTCGGGAATAGTCCGCAGACTGAGTATGCCTGGCAGATCGATACCTGGAAGCGGAGGGCGAATAGGCATCGACCCCGTGGCAAGGACGAGGGCATCATAGCTCTCGCGATACACCTCGCCGGTATCGGTGCGCATCACCTCAATCATGCGTTTCCCCTTGTCGATCGCGCGTACTTCGCTCTGCACCCTGACCTCGATATTGAACCTCTTTTTGAAGAGCTCAGGCGTGGCAATGATAAGACTCCTC